>NZ_KV836245.1:0-2760 GCF_001838285.1 Corynebacterium sp. HMSC074C03
GGCACTTGACAAAAACATAGGGACACCCCCCCAACACCACCCCACCCCAAAGGTCAATACATTGAACTTGGTGATTCATTGAACTGACCACTATTCTTGGCTGCCATGAGTATTAGCGTCCAGAACTTGAGCGTGAGCTACGGCGCGAACACCGCGATTCGGAACATCAGCTTCACCCTCGACTCCCCCGGCATGCACGGCATCATCGGCCCCAACGGCTCAGGCAAATCCACCCTCATGAAGGCGATGCTCCAGATCCTGGACAAACACAACGTCCACGGCACAGGCCCCACCGGCGCCCCTGCCGGCTACCCCGTCACCCTCGACGGCAAGGCCCCCGCCGAGCAGCGCCGCGCAATCGCTTATATCGAGCAGCGCTCTGACCTCGACCGCAACTTCCCCACCAGCGTCTTCGACACCGTCCTGATGGGCACTTACCCGCGCCTGGGTCTTTTCCACCGCCCCGGCAAGGCCGAACGCGAAGCAGCCACCCAGGCTCTCAAGGACGTCGACATGTGGGACTTTCGCCACCGCCACATCAGCGAACTCTCGGGCGGACAGTTCCAGCGCGTCCTCTTTGCCCGCGCCATCGTCCAGGACGCGGAGTACATCTTCCTGGACGAGCCCTTCGTCGGCATCGACGTCCCCAGCGAGAAGACGATCGTGACCCTGCTGCGGCAGATGGCGGACGCGGGCAAGCACGTCGTCGTCGTGCACCACGACATGAACACGGTGCGCGGCTACTACAACGACCTCATCGTCCTCAACGGCGAGCTCGTCGCGGCGGGTCCCACCGAGGAGGTCTTCGTCCCCGACGTGCTGCAGAAGGCCTTCGGCGCGCTCGTCATCCGCGAGCCGTCAGCACCAGCCCACCCCACGCCACGGCAGGCAGCCCTCCAGGAGGAGACAGCATGATCGCGGAGTTCCTCGACTCACTACTCAGCCACGGCTACCTGCAAAAAGCGCTGATCACCTCGGTGATCGTGGGCGTGGCCTGCGGCATCGTCGGCAGCTTCATCGTGCTGCGCGGCATGGCCCTGATCGGCGACGCCATCTCGCACGCCGTACTACCGGGGGTCGCGGCCTCCTACCTGCTCGGCACGAACCTCTTCCTCGGGGCGGTGGTCGCGGGTCTACTCGCCACACTGGCGATCGGGCTGATCAGCGAACGCTCCACTGTGAAGAACGATTCGGCGATCGGCATCGTCTTTTCCACCTTCTTCGCGATCGGCGTGCTGCTCATGGCGAAAGCGCAGACGGCGACGGATCTGACGGAGATCCTCTTCGGCAACGTCCTGACCGTTCAGGACGCCGACCGCAACCTCTCGATCGGTATTGCCGCTGCCGTGCTGATTCTCACGCTGGTCTTTTACAAGGAGCTCAAGCTCAGCACCTTCGACCCCGTCATGGCGCAGTCGGCTGGCGTGCCCGTGCGGGCAATCCACTACGGGCTGATGGTGGTGCTCACGCTGGTGACGGTCATTTCCCTGCAGACGGTGGGCGTGATCCTGGTGGTCTCCCTGCTGATCACTCCGGCGTCGGCGGCGTACCTGCTGACGAACCGGCTGGGAGTGATGATCGGGCTTTCAGTGGCGATCTCGGCGCTCAGCTCCGTAGTGGGGCTGTTCCTGAGCTATAGCTACAACGTGTCCTCCGGCGTGACGATCGTGCTGACCGCCAGCGCGCTGTTCCTGCTGGCTTTCCTCTTCGCGCCAGGCAAGGGACTGATTGCTCGCTCGCTGGGCAATAAGCCACTGGCCGCGCTGTTGGCCCTCCTGGTGGGCGGTGCCCTCGTGTTCGGGGCCGTGACCTTCTCGACGGAGGAGAAGGCAGACGGTGAGCAGCTGAACGTCGTCACCACCTTCACGCTGCTGGCGGACCTGGTGGAGGAGATCGGCGGCGAGGCGGTGGACGTCCATAACCTCGTGCCGACCGGCACGGACCCGCACGACTACGACCCCCTGCCCGCGGACCTGGATGCGACGAGCGACGCCGACCTGCTGTTCTACAACGGGCTGAACCTCGAGGGCGGTGAGCACGGCTGGCTCGCGAAACTGAAAAACACCGCGGGCCTGGACGATTCCCAGATGGTCGAGGCCACCAAGGGCGTGGAACCGAAGTACCTCAAGGACGAAAAGGGCAATCAGGAGATCAACCCGCACGCCTTCCTGGACCCGACCGTCGGCATCGCGATGGCCGAGAACGTGACCGCGGCGCTGGCCGAGGCCCTGCCCGAGCGTGCCGAGCACATCGAGGAGAAGGGGGCGGAGTACAAGGCCATGCTGGAGAGCATCGACGCCGACTACCGCGAGCAGATCGGTGCGCTGCCGAAGGAGGATCGTGTGCTCGTGGCCAGTGAACATGCCTTCCAATACATGGTCGACACCTACGGCATGGAGCAGCTGTATATCTGGCAGATCGACACGGATGAAAACGGCTCCCCCGCGCAGATCGGACACCTCGTGCGCCAGCTGAAGGACAAGCGCCCGAAGCACCTGTTCGTGGAGTCGAACGTGGATACGCGCCCCATGAAGACCGTCTCGAAGGAGGCCGGGATTCCGATCTTCGACGAGCCACTGCACTCCGATGAGCTCGGCAAGCCGGGCACGGTCGCGGGAACCTACGAGGATTTCCTGCGCAGCAACTTGAAGACCATGATCGCGGGGCTGAAGCGCTAAAACGCGAATGCTCGAGGCCCACATGCGTTGGGCTTCCCCGGTCGCATTCCCGTTACCTTGTGAGTGTCCCCGATAATGGGGA
>NZ_KV836246.1:0-6097 GCF_001838285.1 Corynebacterium sp. HMSC074C03
CCCATTATCGGGGACACTCACAAGGTAACGGGCTAGTGACTGCGATTATGTCTGGCGGCGGTGGGTCGATGCGAGTTACTGACTGCGTTTATGTCAAAAATGACCCGAAAAATCGCCTGAAACTGTCATAAACTCACACAGTTTCACATCTGCAGCCCATCATTCTTGGAATTGTCAGTTTTTGTGGCTAAGTAGCAAAAAATGTGCCCACCAGCGAAACACCAGGCGGACACACTTTTGCTACCTTCCCCTCCTCCCCCTCCTGCTCAGGAACTTCCTGAGCTTACGGTTTGTCTACTCCTTGCGCTTCTTGTTCTGGTAAACAATCGCGCCTGCGATGCCGATAAACACGGCGACCACTGCCACAACGGTGCCAATGACCAGCGGGCTCATACCCTCGTCCTCCATGTCCGACGAGGATGCGGATGCCTGAGAATCCGTATCCGGGGAGTCAGATTCCTTCGACGCATCTTCTGACGAGTCCTTTGACGATTCCTGTTCCGACTCTCCTTTGGCCAGAATCGGCTTATCGGACGGAGTCGGGCCGTTCTTGTCGGTCGGTCGCCAGTCAGGCCCCTTAGTTGACTTGTTGTCCAGGAGGAATGCGAGCTGGAACGGCTGATCGATGCCACTTACCTCTTCATCGGGGCGGTAGTTAGCCATTCGGACAGTCGCGTAGTAGTAACCGGCGTTGGCTACGGGTCGTCCACCAACGTTGGCGCTTCGGTTGTTGTACTCAATCGGACGATCTGTTGCCAAATTCAGGGCCTCGGAATCCCTATAAAAGTGCATTGTTCCATCCGCCACGGAAACCTCGAATGGATTCAGCAGGGCAACGCCCATGGAATCGGCATTGTCGCGCTCCGAATTTCCAGTACGGGCAGCAACCACAGGTCGCTGACCCCACTCGACAGGGATCTTGTAGTACTTCTGCTCACCGGGAACGATGGTGTCGGAGATAGTATCCCCAGATTTAACTTCCGGCGCTTGGGCGGCGTTATTGCCACCGTTTACGGGCTTGGCCTCGCCAAAAGTGGCCTTTTTGTAGGCTTTGTCCCCGGTCGAGGAAGACCGCCCTTCATTTAGCTTGTCAGCATCCTGCTTCTTCAGCACTGGCTCAAACTGAACGCTAACCTCGACCTTCACGGGTTCATCACGATAGTCCGCTACTGATTCGCTGTCATAGACCCACACGTTGTTTGCGACGAGCCACTTGGTTTGATCACAACTGGATTCGATGCGGTCGCTATCCCATTCAAGAATGCTTGCATCAGCCGAAGTTGGAGTCCACGAATCGGCACTAGCTTCGGCGCCTGTCAGCGACCCCATGCGACCGTCGTCCTGGCATTTTCCGCCGGTTTCATTGATGATTTCGTCAACTTCAGTTCGGACATCCTGCTGCCCCTTACCCTCAGCATCGATATTCGCTAGAACCTTTGAGGTAACAATCGCGTTGTGCCCCTTCGGCACTGCGATTCGGTAGTAGAGCGGGGTGCGATCGTGCTGGGCGACCTCTGGCACCAGCGTCGTTTGGTACTTGCCCTCGCCGAGCCACTTCGCGTCCTCCTTAGTCTCGGAGAACTCGAACGGAGTACCCGTGGTTTCGTAGCCCTGCACTGACCGCTGAGTCAAGAACTTCATGTGATCTGCCAGCTGGGTGGCATCATCAGCAGTCATGCTTTGACCGCCAGTTGCCTGCGCAACACACTCAAGCTCAGCGCGAGCTTCTTCATCAACCTTGAAGCCCACGGTATGAATGGTCAGGCCAACGCCCTGCCCCGCCAGTTCTTTCGCAACCTCACACACCGGTGGCGGTGCGCACGTGTCAATACCATCGGAAACCAAGATGATTGATCGCTCACCGTCTGGACCAAGCTCATCAGCCGCCTTACGAAGTGCATTGCCAATCGGCGTGTAGCCCTGAGCTTCCAACCCGGCAATCCTGCTCTTCAGGCCTTCTTTGTCGACCTTTTGAACCGGCGACAGCACCTCGATGTCCTGGCAACCACGCTCGCGGTTGGATTCATCGCTGGATTCGCGCTGGCCATAAACCAGCATGCCAAGTAGCGCATCATCCGGGAGGGAGTCGATCAGCTCCGTGGATGCGCGCTTTGCCGCATCGAGGCGGGTGCCTCCGGCATCGTCGGCAAGCATCGAGCCTGACAGATCCATGATTAGCTCTGCTTTTGCTTCGCCCGTGCCCCCTTCACCCGTAGGAGCGGGCTGTTCCACCCCGGACGGTGGCGGCGTATCTTGAGCTACCGCCACAGGAGCCGGGATTACACTAAACCCAATCGTCCACGCCGCCAACAACAGCGTGACGACGATGGTTACCCTTAGGCGCTTTGAACTACTTGACGAAAAACTATCTTTAAAAAAGTCTTGAACTACCACCATCACAGCGCCTCAAACTGTTTACCCAACTACAAAAAACCAATCGTGTTGGTAGTTTTTCACAGTGACCCGAGTCACGCTAGAGGTATTTTTAACGGCTAAACAAATGCCCTCTGAACAATTCATGAACCTTGGGGAAACCGCACAGCCGTTGAGGAACTAGCAAAGCAAAAACGCAGCCCCTGACCAGCAAATACTGAGCAGGGGCTGCGATGGTACTAATTCTCGTAACCACTATTCAATTATCTTTTCCGACCTACGCCGAAATTTAAGCCTCAACGAGCTTGTGAATCCAACCGTGGGTGTCCTCAACCTCACCGTGCTGAATACCAGTCAGACGCTCGCGCAGCTTCATAGTCCACTCGCCTGTGTTGCCGTTATTAATCTCAAACTCACCCTCAGCGGACTTCACAAAACCGACCGGGGTGATGACGGCAGCGGTACCACAGGCGAATGCCTCGCTCATGACACCGGAAGTGGCATCGTTCTTCCATTCCTCGGTGGAAATGCGGCGCTCCTCGACATTCATGCCCAGATCCTGAGCAGCCTGCAGCAACGATGCCCGGGTAATGCCCGGCAGTAGCGAACCGGACAGCTCTGGAGTCACCAGGCGAACACCAGCGTCAGCGGTCTCATCCGGGTAGATGAACGCCAGGTTCATGCCGCCCATCTCCTCGATGTACTTGCGCTCGACAGCGTCCAGCCACACAACCTGGTCGCAGCCCTTTTCCTCTGCCTGCTGCTGAGCCGCCAGCGAAGCTGCGTAGTTACCTGCGAACTTCGCAGCACCGGTGCCTCCCGGCGCGGCACGCACGTACTCGTGGGAGATCCACACGGTCACCGGGTTAATACCACCGGAGAAGTACGCGCCAGCAGGTGAAGCGATGAGCAGGAAGGTGTAAGAGTTCGACGGGTGCACGCCCAGGGTGCTCTCAGTGGAGAACATGATTGGACGCAGGTACAGGGATTCTTCGCCACCAGCTGGCGGCACCCATGCCGCATCGGCCTCAACCAGCAGACGGATTGCCTCGAGAAAGGTCTCCTCCGGCAGCTGCGGCATCGCAATGCGGTCAGCGGAGCGCTGGAAGCGGCGAGCGTTCTGCTCCGGGCGGAAAGTAACAATGGAACCATCCGGCATGCGATACGCCTTCAGCCCCTCAAAAATCGACTGCCCGTAATGCAGGACCGAAGAAGACGGCTGCATTTCAATCGAACCATATGCCTGCAGCTTGGCGTCATGCCAGCCCTTGTCTGCAGTCCAGTCAATTCGGACCATGTGGTCGGTGAAGTGCTTACCAAAACCGGGGTTGGCCAGAATCTCCTCGCGCTCGACATCAGAGAGTGGATTCGGGTTACGTTCGATTGCAAATTCCAAAGCAGACATGTCTTTCATCCTAAACCGTCGAGGATCGAGTCGTATCAATACTCGCCCCCGAAAGACCGTGTTAGTCAGGCTAATGTCAGCGTCGCGGGCACTAGGCGCGGGTACATTCCAATAGTCGTGGCGCTGTCTCGTCGGTCCGCTGTCCAGGGGTGAAGGACACGAACCGGCAAATAGGGATACGGTGGTGTACCACATAGTACGACTACAAGGAGATGCAACTACATGTCAGTCCCCGCTAACAATGATTCAACGCAGTTCGGCGCCTCTCGTAACGCTGCAGTTTTGTCCAATTACTTGCCGGCTATCGGCACTCGCGTGGTCATCGCTGCCGACAAGTCTCTGCCTGCGGACGCCGACGCGGTTCTCGTCGCGCTTATCGACGGCGAGGATGGCCTCGAGCTGGTCGCACCCGAGGCCATCGGTTCGGTTGCAGAGCAGCTGCTCGCCTCCTTTGAGGCAGTCTCCGCCAGTGCTAAGGCCGAGTCCGCGACCACCATCCCGGCCCCCGCTGGCCTGGATGTCGACAGTGTCACTGGCGTTGGCGTGGGTTCTGAGGACCTGGATGCAGAGGATATCCGCCGTGCCTGCGGTGCCGCTGCCCGCCGTATGTCCAAGGCCAAGGTGGTCTTCAACACTCTCGGCGCCATCGATCCGCAGGCTGCAGCCGAGGGCTTTGCACTGGGCGCTTACGCTTACTCCGGCCAGAAGAGCGCCGAAGAAAGCAACGAGGACACCCAGAAGGTGGTCGTGTTGGGCGCTGATGACGACGTCGTTAAGCGCGCCGCGGCGATTGTGGATGCCGTTGCCACCGCGCGTGACTTCGTCAATACAGCATCGTCGCACCTCTACCCCGAGACGTTTGCTGACGCTGCTGCAGCGCTGGGCCGTGACGCAGGGCTCGAGGTCGAGGTGCTTGACGACGACGCTCTGCGCGCCGGCGGTTTCGGAGGTCTCAATGCCGTGGGTGGCGGATCCTCGCGCGGGCCGCGCTTGGTGCGCCTGACCTGGAAGGGCGATGAGTCGGCAGAGAAATCGCTGGGACTGGTCGGTAAGGGCATCACCTTTGATACCGGCGGTATTTCGCTGAAGCCGGGCGCCAGCATGGAGAACATGATCTCCGATATGGGCGGCGCTGCGGCTGTTATTGCCACGGTCGTCCTGGCTGCCCGTTTGGGTGTTTCCACCCCGGTGACCGCAACTGTTCCGATGGCAGAGAACATGCCGGGCGGTAAGGCGTACCGTCCGGGCGATGTCATTACGCAGTACGGCGGTAAGACCATTGAGATTCTGAACACCGACGCAGAGGGCCGCCTCGTACTCGCGGACGCCATTGTCCGCGCCTGTGAAGACAAGCCGACTCACCTGATTGACACCGCCACCCTGACCGGTGCGCAGCTGGTCGCTCTTGGCGAGCGCACCCCGGGCGTCCTGGGTAACGACGAGTTCCGTGACCGTGTTGCAGTGCTGTCTCAGAGCATTGGTGAAAATGGTTGGGCAATGCCGATTCCAGTTGAGCTAGCAGAGGCCTTGAAGTCTCCGGTCGCTGACCTGCGGAATGTCACGAACTCTCGCTTTGGCGGTATGAGCGTTGCAGCTGCATACCTGCGCGAATTCGTTGGTGAGGATGTTGAATGGGTTCACATCGACGTTGCCGGTCCGGCCTTCAACACCACCGGGGAGTATGGTTATACCCCGAAGCGGGGCACTGGTGTTCCGGTTCGGACGATGTTCTCTGTGATTGAGGATTTGGCAACGAAGTAGCCGGTCATCCGACTGCGCCCCGCCCGGCTGGAATCCTGGCTAAAATGAGCTATTCCACGCACCAGTCGAAAGCGGGCGCAGCCCACGGGGCAAGCAGAGTTTTCAACCTGTAAGCTAATTTGTAATAACCGTCTTAAAACGAGATTTCTTAACTTTTCGAGGAGTGCACAAACATGGCGACCTCTATTGAGATGCCGGAGCTCGGTGAATCAGTTACCGAAGGCACCATTACCACCTGGCTGAAGAAGGTCGGCGACACCGTCGAGGTCGACGAGCCACTGCTCGAGGTTTCCACCGACAAGGTCGACACCGAAATTCCATCTCCGGTCGCCGGTGTTCTCACCGAGATTCTCTTTGAAGAAGACGACACCGTCGATGTTGGCGAGGTCATCGCAAAGGTCGGCGAGCCGGGCGAAGAGCCGGAAGGCGCTGACGATTCCGCAGAGGAGACTGAGGAAGAGGCTCCGAAGGAAGAAGCTGAAGAGCCAAAGAAGGAAGCACCGAAGGCCGCTTCCGGTTCCGCTACCGACGTTGAGATGCCGGAGCTCGGCGAATCCG
>NZ_KV836246.1:6197-20189 GCF_001838285.1 Corynebacterium sp. HMSC074C03
CGTTGACGTCGGCGAGGTCATCGCTCGCGTTGGCGATGCAGACGCTGCTCCGGCCGCCAACGAATCGGCTGAGGAAGAAGCCGAAGAGGCATCTGCTGCAGTCGAGAAGGACGAGGAGCCAGTAAAGGCCAACGAGGAGACTGAGGAAGACTCCACTGACGTTGACGCTGGTGACGCCACCGACGTTGAGATGCCGGAGCTCGGCGAATCCGTCACCGAAGGCACCATCACCACCTGGCTGAAGAAGGTCGGCGACACCGTCGAGGTCGACGAGCCACTGCTCGAGGTTTCCACCGACAAGGTCGACACCGAAATTCCTTCCCCGGTCGCAGGCACCCTGCTCGAGGTCCTCTACGACGAAGACGACACCGTTGACGTCGGCGAGGTCATCGCTCGCGTTGGCAGTGGCCAGCCAAAGAAGGCCGCACCGAAGAAGGAAGCTCCAAAGGCTGAATCCAAGCCGGAACCAAAGAAGGAAGCTCCAAAGGCAGAGTCCAAGCCGGAGCCAAAGAAGGAAGAGCCGAAGAAGGAGACTCCAAAGGCTGAGGCCCCGAAGGCTGAATCCAAGCCTTCCGCTAACAAGGACGTTCCTTACGTCACCCCGCTGGTCCGCAAGCTGGCTGACAAGCACGGCGTTGACTTGACTAAGGTCGAGGGCTCTGGAATCGGCGGCCGCATTCGTAAGCAGGATGTTCTGCGCGCTGCTGAGGGCGGCCAGGAGACTGCTGCTGAGTCCGGCTCCAACTGGTCCACCAAGGGCGTTCGCCCTGAGCTCGCTGAACTGCGCGGCACCACCCAGCGTGTCAATCGCATCCGCGAAATCACCGCTGCCAAGACGCTCGAGTCTCTGCAGACTTCCGCACAGCTGACCCAGGTCCACGAGGCAGATATGACTGCCATCTGGGATCTGCGCGCTACTAAGAAGGCTGAGTTCGAGAAGAAGCACGGCGCGAAGCTGACCTTCCTGCCATTCTTTGCAAAGGCAATCGTTGAGGCTCTGGTCAGCCACCCGAACGTCAACGCTTCCTGGAACGAAGAGACCAAGGAGATTACCTACCACGAGCAGGTCAACCTGGGTATCGCTGTCGATACCGAACGTGGTTTGCTCTCCCCGGTCATCCACGACGCTCAGGATATGTCCCTGCCGGAGCTGGCTGCTGCTATCGCGGACATCGCAGACCGCGCTCGCAATAACAAGCTGACCCCGAAGGACCTGTCCGGCGGCACCTTCACCATTACCAACATTGGCTCCGAGGGCGCTCTGACCGACACCCCGATTCTGGTTCCGCCGCAGGCCGCAATGGTCGGCACCGGCGCGATTAAGAAGCGCGCAGTAGTCGTCACCGAGAATGAGGCAGATGCCATTGGTGTTCGTGCCATGGTCTTCCTGCCAATTACCTACGATCACCGCCTCATCGACGGCGCTGATGCAGGTCGCTTCATGACGACCGTTGTTGACCGTCTCGAGGTTGCTAACTTCGAATCGGATCTGCAGCTCTAAGCAGCCTGCTCCCCTCCTGGGGTGGTAGCGCCGCGGGAATCTAGCTGGCTTGCTAGCAGGAGGTTCCACCTCTTCCCTGCCCGCGTTAGTCGCACATTGCGGCTGACGCGGGTATTTCTTTTGCCGCATTCGTTCCGCAGTTGAACCTAATCAGCGATTCCTTCAAATGCGCAGACACCCTATTCTTGGCTAGTACTCAGATTTCGCGTAGCCACACATAGCTAACTCCATCGGCACAAAGAATTTACGCGCTGTTATTGCGCCATTAAGTCATTAGCGAACAGCGGAAAGGTCTAGCTGAACGCAAAACCGCAAGTAGCAAATGTGCATGCTTTTTGTAATGCCGAAATGCGAAAACGCCACACACCCACACACTTAGTTTCGACTATCGCTTCCAGCTGCGCCAACGAGGGCCAAAGATATCGATAATTAAATTCATTATTTGTTAACCTAGCCGTCACCTAGTTAGCAATTAGCCTTTACCAATCTAAGAAATCATTAGACAGCAGGCTTCTTTGGCGTGCCTATTTTTGCTCTCTGTACGTAACTTAGAAAGGTGGAGCATGTCCTCGGCTCCAGCGAATACTAGTTCGTCGACCGGGACCACATCGTCTGAGCAATCGAGCTCCTCAGATAAGTGGTGGCATCTCTTCTTCGGCGGGCTTCTCGCAATCAACATCGTAATTTTTGTCTTCTGGGCTTATGACTTCGTCGGCCCGCAGGCAAATACGGCAATTCTTCTGATTACCATCGCGTTCGCCGTCTTCATGGCGTTCAATATCGGCGGTAACGACGTTGCTAACTCCTTCGGTACTTCAGTCGGTGCCGGCACCCTGAGCATGAAGCAGGCGCTAGTTGTCGCTTCAGTCTTTGAGGTTTCGGGTGCCGTCCTCGCAGGTGGCGAGGTTACTGACACCGTCCGTTCCGGCATTGTGGACCTGAATGCGATCCATGGTTTGGACCCGATGGAGTTCGCCTTCATCATGATGTCCGCGCTGCTCGGCGCGGCAGTGTGGCTCCTCGTTGCCACCCGCATGGGTTGGCCAGTTTCCACTACCCACTCCATCGTCGGCGGTATCGTCGGTGCCGCACTGACGGTCGGTTTCATCACCGGCAAGGGTGGCTGGAGCATGGTCCAGTGGGATCAGATCGGCCAGATTGCAATTTCCTGGGTTCTCTCCCCGCTCCTTGGCGGTTTGGTCGCGTTTCTTCTGTTCGGCGGCATTAAGAAGTCGATTCTCGTCTATAACGACAAGGCTTCTCAGCAGCTGCAGGCCATCCACCAGGAAAAGGCCGATCTTAAGGCTCAGCACCGTGAAGAGTTCGAAAAGCTGCCTGAGCACGATCAGATTTCGTACACCAACGCGATGCTTCGCGACGCGACGACGATGCGCGATGCCGACTGGGATCGGAATGACCTGGAGTCTGAGTATTTCCGCAAGCTCGTTGACATCGAGTCCAAGGTTGATGACGTCCGCGCTCACCGCGCGCTAGAAGCCTGGGTTCCAGGCCTGGCCGCATTGGGCTCCGTCGTCATCTCCGCGATGATGCTGTTCAAGGGCCTCAAGAACCTGCACCTGGGCCTGTCCGGCCTGGACAACTTCCTGATTATGGGCATGATTGCCACCGCCGTGTGGCTCGCCGTTTACATCTTCGCCCGCACTTTGAAGCGCCAGGACCTCGACCGCTCGACCTTCCTGCTGTTCAGCTGGATGCAGGTCTTCACCGCTTCTGCGTTCGCTTTCTCCCACGGTTCGAACGACATCGCTAACGCACTTGGCCCGTTCGTGGCAATTCTGGATGTTCTGAAGACCAACGAAATTTCTTCTGAGTCTGGTGTTCCACTGGCAGTCATGGCCACCATGGGTGTCGCTTTGATTTCGGGTCTGTGGTTCATCGGTCGTTACGTTATTCAGACTGTCGGTTCCGGCTTGACTAAGATGCACCCGGCGTCGGGCTTCGCCGCAGAGCTCTCTGCTGCTGTGGTCGTTATGATCGCTTCCCTGCTGGGTCTGCCGGTTTCCTCCACCCACATTCTGATTGGTGCTGTTCTCGGTGTCGGTATCGTTAACCGCGCCGCTAACTGGAACCTGATGAAGCCGATTGGTTTGGCCTGGGTTATTACCCTTCCGGCCGCTGCATGTATTTCGGCAATCACCGTTTCCATCCTGCGCGTCGTCTTCGGCTAAGCCCACAAAAGCACGCCACTTTCGCCCCGGTGGTCACTTTCTAGTGACCACCGGGGTATTTTTGTGGCTGGTGCTATCCAAGTAACAAGAAATCTGAGGACCACAGAAATTCGGCGTATCCTATAGGCCACCATGACTGCCCCAAGAAAACCTTTTACTCGCGCAGATAAATCCATTCGAGACTCTAGCTCCGACATCGAGATTCAGCACCTGGGTCTTGTCGATTACGAAGAGACCTGGCACCTACAGGCAGACCTTGCTACCAAGCGTGCGAAAGACCTGATTCCAGATCAGATTCTCGTGCTTGAGCACCCGAGTCTTTACACAGCAGGAAAGCGCACCCAGCCCGAGGACCGCCCTACCAATGGGTTGTCGGTCGTCGATGTCGACCGCGGGGGCCGCATCACCTGGCACGGCCCGGGCCAGCTTGTGATGTATCCCATCATCAAGCTCGCTCAGCCGGTCGATGTGGTGGACTACGTCCGCAGAATGGAAGAAGCCCTCATTCAAACCGTTCGCCGGGCTGGCATCGCAGCTGCTGGCCGTATCGATGGCCGCTCGGGGGTATGGATTCCCGCATCAAACGGAATTAGCGACCGAAAGATTGCGGCACTGGGAATCCGCGTGACTCATGGTGTGACCATGCACGGACTCAGTCTGAACTGCGACAACTCTATGGAGTTCTACAACTACATCATCCCGTGTGGCATCTCCGATGCTGGAGTGACCACCCTATCCCGGGAGCTTGACCGAGATGTTAGCGTGTCAGAGATGACAGAGCCGCTTCTGGCGGATTTACAAGATGCTTTGGAAGGCCGTCTGACCGTTGCCGACCATTCCTTCGGCTCCGCGCCCGACCCCACGAAGAGCCTGCCACACCGGGTGAAGCACAACTCCACTACCGGCATATTCGAGTACTCATCAACAAACAAGTAGGGTGAAACTGTGACTGTTAAGCCAGAAGGACGTAAGTTACTGCGTGTCGAGGCACGAAATGCCGAGACCCCTATCGAAAACAAGCCACGGTGGATCCGCAACCAGGTTCGCCCGGGCCCCAGCTATAAAGACATGAAGAACCGTGTCTCGGGCGCCTCCCTGCACACAGTTTGTCAGGAGGCTGGCTGCCCAAACATTCACGAATGCTGGGAAGACCGCGAGGCCACCTTCCTTATCGGCGGCGACAAGTGCACCCGCCGCTGCGACTTCTGCCAGATTAACTCCGCCAAGCCAGATCCCTTGGACAAGGACGAGCCGCGCCGTGTCGCCGAGTCCGTCCGCGAGATGGATCTTCGCTACGCGACCATCACCGGTGTCGCCCGCGACGACCTGCCCGACGGCGCATCCTGGCTCTACGCAGAGACATGCCGACAGATTCACGAGCTCAACCCGAATACGGGGGTCGAGCTCCTGGTCGACGATTTCCGTGGCGACGAATCCGCCGCACAGCAGGTCTTCGACGCCAAGCCTGAGGTCTTCGCTCACAACCTGGAGACGGTGCCGCGCATCTTCAAGCGCATCCGTCCAGCATTCCGCTACGAGCGCTCCTTGGAACTCATCACTCGTGCTCGCGAAGCTGGGCTGGTTACCAAGTCCAACCTCATCCTGGGCATGGGCGAAACCTACGACGAAATCATCTCCGCTATGGAAGATTTGCACGGAGCCGGCTGCGACATCCTGACAATTACGCAGTACCTCCGGCCCACCCCGCTGCACCACCCAATTGACCGTTGGGTCAAGCCGGAAGAGTTCGTCAAACTCTCCAAGGCTGCCGAAGAGATGGGCTTCGCTGGCGTCATGTCAGGACCGCTGGTCCGTTCCTCTTACCGCGCTGGACGGCTCTACGCCCGCGCGCTGGCGCACCGCGGTCAGGAGCTGCCTGAGCATCTCTCCGCGCTTGCCGACGGCGGCGGCAGCGACCTCGCTCTGCAGGAAGCCTCGACTCTGCTCGACCGCTATGGCGCATCGGAGGATACGCCAGTCACTTCGGCTATTCCGGCTTCCTAGAGGCCTGACGGCCTCAGCGCCGTCGTAAAGCGAAACGACGCTACGGCGCGGTCTATTGCCTAAAACTACATCGCATGACCTAAAGTTGGTGATTATGGCGACCAATGATGCGAAAGAAATGAAGAAGGCGAACCGCGCCGCCAAGCGCGCTCAGCGTAAGCAGACCCGTAGCCAGATGTGGCAGGCGTTTAAGCTGCAGCGCTCGCGGGATAACAAGCTCGTGCCGTACATGGCGCTGGGCTTTTTCGGGCCGATTATCCTGCTGCTACTGCTTGGTCTGCTCATTGGTGGAGTCTGGCCCTGGGTTCTGACGATTATTGGTATTTCGATCGGCTTTATGGTCGCGATGTACATCTTCTCCAAGCGTCTTGAGGCTTCCTTCTACACAGAGGCAGAAGGCCAGGCCGGCGCTGCAGCGTGGACGCTGGACAATATGCGTCAGGGCGTTGGCTATGTCTGGCACGTCAAGACCGGTGTTGTCGCTAATCAGCACATGGATGCTGTTCACCGTGTTATTGGTAACGCCGGTGTTGTGCTGGTCGGTGAAGGTGATCCGAACCGCGTCAAGCAGATGATTGCTCGCGAAAAGAAGTCGCTGGCACGCATTGCGGGCGAAGCTCCGATTTACGACATGATTGCTGGCAGCGACGAGGGTCAGGTCCCGCCAAAGAAGCTGCAGCGCGAACTCATGCGTCTGCCGCGCAACCTGAATAAGGATCAGGCCAATGCTTTGAATGAGCGCATCCAGTCGATGGATCGCATTCGCGATGCGCGCGCGAACATGCCCAAGGGGCCGATGCCGAAGGGAGCTAACCCACAGGCCGGTATGAACCGTCGTGCGCGCCGTGCCGCAAATCGCGGCAAGAAGCACTAGAGGTTTTAGCTAGGTTTCACCAGAGCCAGTTGCTCGGGCAACCCGACGAGGGACAACCTAGGTTGAAGCAGAAAAAGGGGCTTTCGGGCCCCTTTTTTGTGCTCTAAAGCTTTAAAACGAAGTCCAAAACCACGACTTCAAACACAGTTATTGATGTCTTGTTGAAGTGATTGCTCTCACTTATCACGCCGTCAGCAAAGGTTATATCCTTGCTGAAAACAATGCTTAATGAAGATTACTGCTCGTTGTGCCACCATGGGATATGTGCAACTCTTGGCTGAAAATGAACTCTTAGCGCTTCTAGTGATTTTGTTTCTTGGCCTGGCAATTGGCCAGATCAAGATCTTCGGCTTCAAGCTTGGCGTGGCTGCCGTCCTCTTCGTCGGCCTTATCCTCGCTACCATTGAGCCGGAAATTCAAATCTCCCCGCTGATTTACATCGTGGGCCTGGCATTATTCGTCTACACCATCGGGTTGGAGGCGGGCCCCGAGTTCTTCAGCTCGTTACGCTCACGCGGTATCAAGCACAACTTATTCGGCATTGGTGTGCTCGCAGTTGTCACTATCGAGTCTTTCTTGCTAATCAAGTTTTTGCCTATCGACCCGGTGGAGGGCGCAGGCGCCTTCACAGGCGCTCTGACCAACACCCCGGCTATGGCAGCAATCGTCGATGCTCTTCCTAGCCTCATTTCGGATAAGGGCGAGCTGGCCGCTGCCCACGATATGCCGGTGATTGGTTACTCCCTGGCCTACCCAATCGGCGTGCTGGCAGTGATTGCCTCAATCGGTATTATGTCGAAGGTCTTCCGCGTCGATCACGACCAGGAAGCTATCGACGCAGGTGTCGCCGCACTTCCGCTGCATACTCGGGACATCAAGGTCCTCAAGGACGACCTGCCGTCCATCACTGACCTTCCGTCGAAGTTCGGTTTGGACATCACGGTTTCACGCATCGAGTATAAGGGCCACCTCTACATTCCATCTCCGGGTGACTCTGTCTCTGTCGGCGATATTATTTCCGTCGTCGGTACAGAGGAAGAAATTGCTCGTGCCGCCGAATACATTGGCGAGCTTATGCCAGGTGATCCGACACACGACGGTCGCCTGGACTTCCGTCGCATCTTCGTCTCCGCATCTGACGTGGTGGGCGTACCCATTGCGGAGCTTCAGACTCGCATGGACGGCATGATCATTACGCGTATTCGCCGCGGCGACCACGACATCGTCGCGGAACCAAACATGCGCCTCGAGCTTGGCGACCGCGTCCGCGTGGTTGCACCACCAGAGAAAATCAAGGACGCAACAAAGTTCTTCGGTGACTCTTACAAGAAGCTTTCCGACGTCAACCTCTTGCCGCTCACCCTTGGGCTTACGCTGGGTGTATTGGTCGGTCTCATCAAGATTCCGCTTCCGGGCGGCAGCTCGCTAGCCCTGGGATCCGCTGGTGGTCCACTGGTTGTGGCGCTGATTCTGGGTGCTGTTGGTCGCACTGGCCCGTTGGTTTGGCCTATCCCCTACTCGGCCAACCTGGCGTTCCGCACCATGGGTCTAGCACTGTTCCTGGCTGGTATCGGCACTACTGCTGGTAAGGGATTCCAGGCTGCGTTGTCTGACCCGGCATCACTGACAGTTCTGGGCCTTGCCGCCATCATCGCCTTTAGCTCCGCACTGTTGACCCTCATTGTCGGTCACCGCGTGCTGAAGATTCCGTTCGGTCAAACTGCGGGTATCCTCTCGGGCTTGCAGACTCACCCGGCAGTGCTCTCATACGTCAACGACCAGGCCAAGAACGAGTTGCCGGCAATGGGATACACAACGGTGTATCCAATGGCAATGATCATGAAGATCATTCTCGCCCAGGTCCTGGTCGTGTTGGTGCTATAGCCCTAACTCAAACAGCATTAACCCAAAATGACGGCCGTGCCAGTGGCACGGTCGTGCATGCCGCGCATATCCGAGTCGGTGATTGCTGGCGGCAGTAGGAAAAGAGTAAGCAAGCTGCGGAAGAAGGCACGAACAAAGCCGACTCGCTCGCCGGGCTTGTCCACGCGAGCGACGCCCATCTTCATCATCCACTGCCCCGGAGTGCGGGCGAACAGCCAAACCGACACCGTGCCAATAATGAGGAAGACAACTGGCGTATAGGTCGCAAGGAATGACTGCCAGGCGATAAACGAATCCCCGAACTGATCAATTTGCTCCTCGCTCGGGCCGAAGAACATCGAAAACGCGCCGGCAATCATCAGGGAAATGATCCAGTCAATGAGAATGCCGCCGACGCGACGCATCAGCGTCGCTTGCGAGCCTGGTCCATCGGGGGCAAGACCCAACGCCTGGCCGGGATAGTCCGAGAGTTTGTCCGGATTATCGAACTCTCCCGGAATCTGAGGGCCATCTAGCCAACTGTGCTTTTCTTCCATGGGTTCATAGTCTAATGCAGTAATCCGGCTATCAAATCACGGGCTGGGACAGCCACTCAGCCTACGCGGGGGTAATCCGGGGGCGATGTTGCGTCGCCTTTTCCAATTTTTTATCAGCATGGGAGCTAAAGGCTCGTCGTAAAGCGTGTGTGACGCGAATGCGCAGGGTATTGCCCTGTTTCCACAAACAGATAACCTACTCCCTATTTGCGTAGCCTATTCCGTATTGGCGGATTCTTTTATGCGGCACGGCAAAATTCGTGGTTCTAATTCCAGAATGAATGGGTGGTTCGTTAAGCTTAAGGGCGTCAACCGGCCAGTCCTTGACAGCGCGGCAGGCGCACGAATCAGCGTGCAAGAATTCCCTACTGCGTACTAAACAAGGCCAACTAAGGAGACCGCACATGTCCTTCAAAACTCCCGAGGAAGTAGTCGCGTATATCAAAGAAGAGGGCGTCGAGTTCGTAGACGTCCGCTTCACGGATGTTCCCGGCATCGAGCAGCACTTCACCATTCCGGCATCCGCATTTGACGAGGACGCAATGGCCGAAGGCCTGGCATTCGACGGTTCCTCGATTCGTGGTTTCACTTCCATCGACGAGTCCGACATGGCACTGTTGCCCGACCTGAGCACCGCGCGCATTGACCCGTTCCGCAAGGCAAAGACCCTGAACGTCAAGTTCTTCGTCCACGATCCGTTTACCCTCGAGCCGTTCTCCCGCGACCCGCGTAACGTTGCGAAGAAGGCGGAGGAATACCTCATCTCCACCGGCATCGCCGACACCTGCTTCTTCGGCGCTGAGGCGGAGTTTTACATCTTCGACAACGTCAAGTTCGAGACCGACACCAACCGCGGCTTCTACGAAGTTGATTCCATCGAAGGTTGGTGGAACCGCGGTAAGGACCAGAACCAGGACGGTTCTGCAAACCTGGGTTACAAGACTCGCCTGAAGGGCGGCTACTTCCCTACCGCTCCGTACGACCACTATCAGGACCTGCGCGACAAGATGTGCCTGAAGCTCGCTGATGCCGGCTTCGACCTGGAGCGCGCCCACCACGAGGTCGGCACTGGTGGCCAGCAGGAGATCAACTACAAGTTCAACACGATGTTGCACGCTGCAGACGACCTGCAGACCTTCAAGTACATCATCAAGAACACCGCCTGGGAAGAGGGCAAGTCCGTCACCTTTATGCCGAAGCCGCTGGCTGGCGACAACGGCTCGGGCATGCACGCTCACCAGTCGCTGTGGAAGGACGGCAAGCCGCTGTTCCACGATGAGGCCGGTTACGCAGGCCTGTCGGACATTGCTCGCTGGTACATCGGCGGCATCCTGCACCACGCAGGTGCGGTACTGGCCTTCACCAACCCGACCCTGAACTCCTACCACCGCCTGGTCAAGGGCTTCGAGGCTCCGATTAACCTGGTCTACTCGCAGCGCAATCGCTCTGCCGCTGTTCGCATTCCGATCACCGGCTCCAACCCGAAGGCAAAGCGCATCGAGTTCCGCGCCCCGGACCCGTCGGGCAACCCGTACCTTGGTTTCGCCGCCATGATGATGGCCGGACTGGACGGCGTGAAGAACCGCATCGAGCCGCACGCTCCGGTCGACAAGGACCTTTACGAACTCCCGCCGGAGGAAGCCGCCGACATCCCGCAGGCTCCAACTTCTCTCGAGGCCGCGCTCGAGGCCCTGCGCAACGACCACGAGTTCCTGCTCGAGGGCGATGTCTTCACCGAGGACCTCATCCAGACCTACATCGACTACAAGTACGAAAACGAGATCGAGCCGGTTCGCCTGCGCCCGACTCCGCAGGAATACGAAATGTACTACGACTGCTAGAGTTTTCGCTTCACGACGGTCACAGCGAGCAGCACCCGTTGCTCCTCATGGCCACCCAACGAGCTTGTTAGATGCCGCCTGACCACAGTTAATGTGGCCAGGCGGTTTTTCGTTGCGGCCATGCTGGCTGCGGGTGCCTGGGCCCGCATACGCGCGCGTATGTGAGCACGAATTTGTGCGCGATTCCAGGCCACTTCCCTGAACAGGACCATATACCACCACAAAAGGGCCACACCTCCTGCACGAGTAGAGTCGCGCACTCTCCTCCTCCCCCCCCCAGTCTTATCGATGCAATATTCACTTGTCGATGCGCTATAGCGTGGCCATAAGTGAACAGCGCATCGACAAGTGGCAGGGTGGGGAGAATACCGTGCGCATAAGAGCCGGACAGCCGTCGATAAGTGACGAAAAATCGTCGACAAGTGAAGGAAAATCATCGATAAGTGCCAGAAAATTGGCCATAAGTGCGAGGGTGGCGCTAGGGAGAACGCGAGGGACGAATGCGGGGGCGGCTACCAAGGGTGGATGGGGCATGCTGCGAAGGTAGGATGCCCGGCAATCACGCCCGTTGAACCAGAAATGTGTCGCAGATTAATAACATGTGACAAAGTTCACAAACATTGATGTGTGGGAGGATAATTCACTCATCGGTAATCGTTCTGAGCAATTATCAATTGTGCATGTCGAAGTAGTTATTACGGGCAACTTATTGACGGAAATTGGACTCCATCGCTATGACCGTCGTAAAGCGGAAATGGAGTGCTGAAGACTGCGTAAACGCCCCTACGCTGTGGCTTTTCCGTATGGTAGTAGGACAAACCCCCTCGGAAATGGCGACTCGAGAGCCCACGCCGAGGCATTTGATTGATTCTGGAGAGCATGCATCTGGAATTTCTTAAGCACCGCTGCCGCATATGGTGGCCGATGAACATTAAGAAGGATTTGAGCATTCTTGACTAACGAAAACGCTGCCAACCCAGAAAACTCAACTCGCATTGATTTTCTCTACCTCAGCGAACCTGACATGGTTGAAGCTGGCGTCACGGATTTCGCTAAGTGTGTTGAGACCATGGAAGAAACCCTGATTCTGCTGGCTGACGGCGACTACCGCATGGCTGGCGCTTCCGCTAACTCCCACGGTGCCCAGGTCAACTTCCCGGATAATCCAATCCATGAGGGTATGCCGGCAAATGGCCCTGACCGTCGTTTCATGGCAATGCCCGCCTACCTCGGTGGTCGCTTCAATGGCGCAGGCGTTAAGTGGTACGGCTCCAATGCCGAGAACCGCCAGAACGACCTGCCACGTTCGATCCACCTGTTCATTCTCAACGATGCAATTACGGGTGCACCGAAGGCTGTCATGTCGGCAAACCTCCTTTCGGCATACCGCACTGGCGCTGTCCCGGGTGTCGGAGTCAAGCACCTGGCCGTCGAAGATGCCGAGGTCGTTGGCATCATTGGCCCGGGTGTTATGAGCCGCACGATTCTCGGCTCGGCCATCTCGCAGCGTCCAAGCATTAAGAAGGTCAAGGTCAAGGGCCGTTCCCAGGCTTCGACTCAGAAGGCTGTCGATTGGATCAAGAACGAGTTCCCACAGCTGGAAGAGGTCCGTATCGTCGAGACCGAAGAAGAGGCCATCCGCGACTCCGACATCCTCATCGCCGGCACCTCGACTTCCTCCGATGGCCCGTCCGGTTTCCCGTACTTCAAGAAGGAGTACCTGAAGCCCGGCGCGCTGCTGCTCATGCCGGCCGCTGCACGCCTCGACGACGACTTCGTGCGTTC
This sequence comes from Corynebacterium sp. HMSC074C03, assembly GCF_001838285.1. NCBI lineage: Bacteria > Bacillati > Actinomycetota > Actinomycetes > Mycobacteriales > Corynebacteriaceae > Corynebacterium > Corynebacterium sp. HMSC074C03. The sequence continues at coordinate 18,812 of NZ_KV836246.1, forward strand.
CGACGACTGCAACCTCGTCGTTGACTACACCGGCCTGTACGAAGAGTGGTTCAACGAGAACGGCCCAGACGTGACCTATGAGCGCTTGCTCGGTATTCCGGGTAACCGCTGGTGGGACATGAAGGAAGAGGGCACTCTTTCCGCCGAGAAGCTTGTCAACATTGGCGATATCGCTTCCGGCAAGGCTCCGGGCCGCGAGAACGACGAGCAGATTTTCTGCTACTCCATCGGCGGTATGCCGGTCGAGGACGTTGCTTGGGCTACCGATGTCTACGACAACGCCCTGGACAAGGGCATCGGTACCAAGCTGAACCTGTGGGATGTTCCACTGCTGAAGTAACTAACGCGGTCCGAGGGGCTCGATTAACACTTAGTTCGAGCCCACCTCAAAACTCCGCCGCACCAAAATCGCACAATTTCATAGTGACCAGCCAGTTCGACAAGACGACCAACAAGCTCAACAAGCTAGACGCGAAGTAGGCGAATTTTACCAATGGGTAAGTTCAAACCCAGCAGTGACCAGACAACTCCGGAAGGGATCCAACGGTTCATCCGGGACAATGAGATTCGCTGGGTAGACGTCCAGTTCACCGACGTTCCCGGCATTGAACAGCACCTGACTGTTCCGGTATCCGAGTTTGATGAGGACTCCGCTTATGAGGGTCTCGCATTCGACGGATCGTCCATTGCGGGTTACACCTCGGTGGATAACTCCGACATGATGCTGCTGCCCGACCTGGACACAGCTTTCATCGATCCATTCCGCAAGTCGAAGACGCTGAACATGAAGTTCTTCGTCCACGACCCGCACACCCGCGAGCCGTTTAGCCGCGATCCGCGCAATATTGCCCGCAAGGCCGAGAACTACCTGAACGAGCTGGGCTTCGCCGATACTTGTAACTTCGGCGCCGAAGCAGAGTTCTACATCTTCGACTCTGTCCGCTACGACTCCACCTCGAATAAGTCCTTCCACGAGGTTGACTCGGTTGAGGGCTGGTGGAACTCCGGTGTGAAGGTCAATCCGGACGGATCGCGCAACCTGGGCCACAAGGTGCGTACCAAGGGTGGCTACTTCCCTACCGCTCCGTACGACCACATGCAGGATCTCCGTGACGAAATCGGTGAGCACCTGCAAGATGTTGGCTTCCATGTTGAGCGCTCCCACCACGAGATGGGCTCGGGTGGTCAGCAGGAGATTAACTACCGTTTCAATACCCTGCTGCACGCCGCCGATGACATGCAGACCTTCAAGTACGTAGTAAAGAACACCGCCAAGTTCAACCAGAAGTCGGCCACCTTCATGCCGAAGCCGCTAGCTGGCGATGGTGGTTCTGGCATGCACATTCACCAGTCGCTGTGGAAGGATGGCAAGCCGCTG
>NZ_KV836246.1:20289-97070 GCF_001838285.1 Corynebacterium sp. HMSC074C03
TGTGGAAGGATGGCAAGCCGCTGTTCCACGATGAAAACGGCTACGGTGGTCTGTCGGACATGGCGCGCTACTACATCGGCGGCATCCTGAAGCACGCCGGTGCAGTCCTGGCATTCACCAACCCGACGATGAACAGCTACCACCGTCTGGTTCCAGGATTCGAAGCTCCCGTGAACCTCGTCTACAGCCAGGAGAACCGCTCGGCTGCCATCCGCATCCCGATTACCGGCGCAAACCCGAAGGCTAAGCGCATCGAATTCCGCGCTCCGGACCCATCGGGCAACCCGTACTTGGCTTTCACCGCCGCAATGATGGCTGGTCTCGACGGCATCAAGAACCGCATCGAGCCGGGCAAGCCGATTGACAAGGACCTCTACGAGCTGCCACCAGAGGAACTCAAGCACGTTCCCACCGTCCCGCATTCGCTGGAGGGTGCACTTAATGCACTGGAGGAGGACCACGAGTTCCTGCTCGCCGGTGATGTCTTCACAAAGGACCTCATCGACGCGCACATCCGCTACAAGTTCGAGCAGGAGATTATGCCGGCACGTCTGCGCCCGACAACGCAGGAGTTCGAGCTCTACTACGACTGCTAGCACTCGCCCAGTAAAACTCGCTTGACGACGCCCAACACCGCTACCCCACCTAACCGTCTTGGGGTAGCGGTGTTTTTAGCTGAGGCATGCTGTTTTAGTCGGAACATTTAGTGAACATTTAGTAGAGCTAGCACCACTGCGAACTAAACGGATCAGGGCTACCCTTGATAAGTATGAACAACAAGTCACTGACCCGTTCCACCAATAACAAAATGGTTGCCGGTGTGCTCGGTGGGTTCGCTGAGTATTTCAACTGGGATGCGACTTTGCTGCGCGTTATATTTGTCGCGTCTTTCCTGATGCCGGGTCCGCAGTTTCTTCTCTACCTCGCAGCATGGATTATCATGCCGAAGGAAACTTACGCATAAGCGCAATCAACCGGAAGTACTTAAATATCCATACCTTGGAGTATTTATCTAATGAGCGATGCCGCTCCCGAAAAATCCACCAAGAAAATTTACCGCTCGCGTAATGACCGCCTCCTCGGTGGCGTCCTCGCAGGAATTGCGAAAAGCCAAGGTTGGGATATCACTTTCACACGAATGGTCTACATCATCCTTCCCTGCGTTGGATCGATGCTTGGCTGGAAGATTGGCGCTGGATTCCTCGCTCTTTACCTCTTGGCCTGGTTCGTCCTACCAGATGGTGAGTACACGCTTGACGACGAGGCCCGCGGCTCCAATCCCGCAGGGAAAGAAAATAAGCAATAAATGTCAAGCTTAATAAGATTGATACCTATCCGTTACCCAGAACGTCCTCACCAGCACTATTCCAATTTCGCAGTCACGCAAAATCGGTAACAAATAGTGCACAAAGTGCACAGATTCACGTCATTTGACTTGCGCAAGTCTCAGAATTACCTAATGTTCTTTCTGTACGGCTTTGAAGCCACGCCCTCTTCCGATGCCTGATATTCAAAAGAATTGTCATTTTCTCTTTGAATTTAATTCGGGCAAATAGTGGAAGATGCCGATAATTGAATAGGTAACTTAGTTAGCTCTCAAGAAAGTGGTTTGAAATGCAGAACAAGAAGATGACCCGTATCGCTACCGCAATCGTCGGCTCCGCCGCTCTTCTCGGCGGCCTGGCTGCATGTTCTTCCGATGATGCACAGGATGCTGCTAACAACGCCAAGGATCAGGCTGGCCAGGTAGCAACCGACGCCACTGATAAGGCTGGCGACGCTGCTAATGGCGCCAAGGATAAGGCTGACGACGCTGCTGACGGCGCCAAGGATAAGGCTGGCGACGCTGCTGACGGTGCTAAGGACAAGGCTAACGAGGCTATGAACGGTCTGGGTCTGGGCGACGCTGCTGGCGAGGATGTGGCAGAAGCTGACTTGCCTGAGTCCATCACCGAGGCAGCTTCTTCCTTCACCTCCCCGTACGGTACTGAAGCTGGCGAGTTCAAGTCCGCTAAGAAGGCCGGCGACGCAGTTGCCGCTGAATACGAGAATGTCACCTTCGTTGAGTCCCCGGATACCAACGGTGCACAGCCACTGATTGGTAAGATTCGCGAGACTTGGGTTGCCAACGGTGCACTGGAAAACGAGATTGGTCTGCCGACCGCTCCGGAGTCCGAGATTGAAAACGGCTGGGAGCAGCCGTTCACTAAGGACACCATGAAGTGGACCTCTGAGGACGGCCAGAACTACTCCGACTCCTACGAGAACAAGTAGTTCTACACGAACCGAAAGATTTTGAGCGTGCCGGGTGGCACGCTCTTTTTCTTTCCCTAGCTAGTCGCATTCCCCACTTACCTAGTTTCCCCCTCGCCTAGTTTCCCCCTCGCCTAGTTTCCCCCTCGCCTAGTCAAAAACGCCAGATGCACCGCGCCGATGTGCGCCAACAATGTTGATATCGACAATCCCCACGGCAGCCATTGATGCAAAGACCGTGGTGGGGCCTACGAACTTAAAACCGGCTTTCTTCAATGCCTTGGCAAGCGCCTTGGACTCCTCGGAGAAGCTGGGAACCTCTTCGATTGAACGTGGCTCCGGAGACTTCTCCGGTTTAAACGACCACATCAGCTCGGCTAAGCCGCCGTGCTCACGCAGAGCAATAGTCGCCGCAGCGTTATTGATGACTGCGGAAATCTTCCTGCGATTCCGAATGATCCGTTCATCATTCATCAATCTTTCGACATCTTCGTCATCGAAATCGGCAACCACATCGGGGTCGAAGTTCGCGAAGGCTTGCTGAAACGCGGGCCGCTTCTTCAGAACTGTCTCCCACGACAGTCCCGCCTGAAATACTTCCAGGCTGAGCCGTTCGAATAGTCCTTGCTCATCACGCACCGACATCCCCCACTCGGTATCGTAATATTCTCTCAGCAGCTCGCTGTGAGCCGCCCACGCCGGTCGAGCCAATTCATCCTCACCGATGATGAGCCCATTGTTTTCCGTGTAGTCCGATCCAATTTTCATCAGTCTTTCCAATCCCCCAATTCCGGTTTGATTTAACTGAGCTCCAAAGCCCTTAATCCTTATGGTTCTGTTGACGCCCAACCAGAGCGCCATACACCAGATCCAGTGTCGGTGTTTCCACTGACACCTTCTGCCCCATCCGGCGGATTGCGCCAATCTGGGCATCGAGCTCATTGGCAAGCCCTGCTGTGTAGTCGCGCTGCATCGACGAGGTGTTGTCGTAGCCCTGCGCATCAGCAAAGGCCAAGGTTCGTGGCACGATATCGTCCGGAAGCGCGACACCACAGGCGCGACCAACTGCTTCGGTTTCTTCAAACATCCGAGTCAAGCTGTCACGCATTTCCTCACGCAGGTAGCCAATCGGGCTATCAGCCAGGGCACCCAGGGCACCGAGGTTGGCCACGAACATCGCCTTTGCCCAGATATCGACCCAGATATCCGGCAGTTGCTCGCCTCCCAGTCCGGCTGCATGCAGCGCCTCGATAACTTCCCCGACTAGGCCATTGGTGGAGCCATCAAATGTGCCGATGTTCAAACTCATCGGCCCAGGACGGAAAGTGACTTCCGCGGGGCCGGTGTGGATAAAGAAACCGCGGATAACGCCCGGGAACACCTTGTCCTCGCCGAAGCGCCCCGCTGCCAAATAAGGGATTTCCACCGAGTTATGGGTGGTGACCACCGCCGCTCCGGCCGGAACTTGCGGGAAGGGATCGTTGCCCGGCAGCGCCTTGGTCGCCGCAAGCACAACATCGACATCGATGCCATCGGCGGTGAGTTCATCCCAGTTATCAGCCGCCTTGACGGGGATAATGCTGCGCTCCCCCTGTTCGTCGATAAGCGTGAGCCCCACCTCTCGAAGACGTGTCAGGGTCTCGCCGCGGGCGAGAAAGACGACATCGTAACCAGCTTCAACGAGGCGACCGCCGAACCAACCGCCGACAGCTCCTACACCTAAAACTCCAATCCTCATAGCTGCCACCTTACGACTTCCGCACTGAGCGCGGAGTAGGTTGCATGCGGTTGCCCACAGGCAATCCGGGCTATCCCCAAATGGGAAATTTGAGCTTGAATTACTCCCTTGTCAAAACTATGTAAAGCGGAGTAGGGTCGAAGTTAATAGATATCAACCCAGGGTTGTTACTCTTTTGAGGCAAGACCTGAGGCCCACAGTTTGTGGTGCCTCGGGTCTTTTTGCGTTTAACGGCCCTGTTTACTGTGAAGGAAGGTCACGATGGGGTCGTCAAGAGATTCCAGCGCGAGGGCAATAGTTGAAAACCTCGGTGGACCCGGAAACATCACAAGCATGACGCACTGTGCGACGCGTCTGCGTTTTGAACTCGGTGATGTCTCCAAGATCAACGAGGACAAGATTGACAAGGTGCCGGGCGTGCTCGGCGTCGTTCACCAGGGCGATAACCGCTACCAGGTCATCTGTGGCGGTGGTGTTGAGTCGATGTACACGGCAATTAAGCACCTGCCAGAGATGAAGGGGACAGGCGCAGTTGCCACTAAGTCCGATGCAGACGTAAAGGCAGAAGCCCGCTCGAAGGCACGCGGTAAGTACTCGTGGCTCGATAACTTCTTCGAGTACCTCTCCGATTCCTTCCGCCCGATTCTGGGCGTGCTGCTGGGTGCATCGCTGATTATCGCGATTGCCGCAGTTCTCGACGGCCTGAACATCGTCGACTTCCGCGCTGAAGATAAGTCCGCCACCTGGATTTTTGTCGATGCCATGTGGCGCAGTGTCTTCTACTTCCTGCCAATCATGGTCGCCTACAACGCAGCGAAGAAGCTGCGGGTCGATCCGTGGCTGGGCGCAGCTATCATGGCTGCACTAATGACGCCAGAGTTTATGAGTCTGCAGGATACTGAGCGCTTCTCGGACACTATCAAGACAGTCAACGAGGAACTGGGCACCGAAACTTTCACCGCCAACATCTTCGGCCTGCCAATGCAGCTCAATGATTATGGCGGACAGGTCTTCGTACCACTAATCATGGTGGCCATCCTGGCAGTGGTCTACCACGGTTTGAAGAAGGTCTTCCCGGAGAATGTGCAGATGGTCTTCGTGCCGTTTATCTCCATGTTGATTATGATTCCGCTGACCGCTTTCCTCATCGGGCCACTGGGTATCTGGTTGGGCAACGGCATCGGCTCTGGCCTAGCATGGATGAACTCGAACGCACCGTTTGTGTTCGCAATTCTCATCCCGATGCTCTACCCGTTCCTCGTACCGCTTGGCCTGCACTGGCCACTGAATGCGCTGATGCTGGTCAATATCCAGACTCTCGGCTACGACTTCATCCAAGGCCCGATGGGGGCCTGGAACTTCGCCTGCTTCGGCGCAACTGCCGGTGTGCTGGTTCTTTCCATGCGCGACCACGACACTCAGATGCGCCAAACTGCAACGGGTGCACTCGCTGCCGGTCTTTTCGGCGGTATTTCCGAGCCGTCCCTCTACGGTATTCACCTGCGCTTTAAGAGGATCTACCCGCGTATGCTGCTCGGTTGTTTCGCCGGCGGTCTGACGATCGCCATCCTCTCCGCCCCGTACGGTGGCGTGACAACCAACGCCTTCGTCTTTACCTCTCTGATTACCACTGTCGTGTTCAAGCCGATCTGGGTCTACTTGATCTCCATCGCTGTGGCGTTCTTCGTTGCCATGTTCGCCATCATTCTCACCGACTACCGCACGCCAGAAGAGAAGGCTGAGGCCGAGGCCGCACGCGCCGCAGAGCTCGACGACGAGCCCCGCGACGACACCCCGGAAACTGCCTCAGGTGACTCCGCTTCCGCTCCCGCTGGAATTTCAGGCGAAAGCGGCTCCGGCGTCGAGACTGCAGCTCCTGCTGCTGCAGCCGCTGGCGCAGGTGGTGTAGCAACCTCCGTTGCTACCAAGCCCGCACAGGTGCAAGCCCCGGTTTCCGGTGAGGTTATCACTCTTGCCGAGGCCGGCGACGCGGTCTTCGCCTCCGGTGCTCTCGGTGACGGGGTCGGCATCAAACCGACCAGCTCCACCGTGGTCGCACCCGTATCCGGCACGCTGATGACCGTGGCCAAGACCGGTCACGCCTTCGGTATCAAGACCGATGACGGTGTGGAGGTTCTCGTCCATGTCGGTATCGACACGGTCAAGATGGCCGGCGAGGGCTTCGATGTCCAGGTTGCCAAGAAGCAGCAAGTCGAGGCCGGCGATGTTCTCGCCGAGGTCGACTTCGACAAGGTCAAGGAAGCTGGATACTCCACCACAACGCTAATGACCATCACCAATACCAAGAAGATGACCAAGGTCACTCCGCTCACCGGCAACTCCGTCCGGGCCGGCGACACGGTCATCGAAGTTCAGCCATAATTGATTTCTAGAAGGCATACCGGCCTGAAATCCCTCAACTTATCGAGGAGTTCACGGTTACCGAAATGGAAATCCTGAGAGTATTCAATAACAACGTGGTCCTGGCCAAGGACGCGACCGGCGAGAAAATCATCACCGGCCGCGGCATTGGGTTCAAGGCCCGCCCGGGGCAGCCGGTTGATTCGAGCAAAGTTGTTCGAATCTTTGTCCCAGCGGAAGGCCGCGATCCGGACCATATTGCCACGATGCTCACAGAGATTCCGTTGGCCCACATCACTCTTGTGACCGATGCGGTAACCGCGGCCGGTCTGCCGGAATCAATGACAAAGAACGCTTCCCTTCTTGTGGCGTTGGCCGATCACATTGGTTTCGCCATCATGAGGGCAGCTAACGGGCAGCGAGCTGATTACCCACTGCTCGCGGAAGTCAGCCAACTTTATAGTGAAGAGTACGCGCAGGCGCAGGCCATTTTGTCGCATATCAACCGCGCTCTCAATGACCGTCGTATAGCGCCACTGCCCCGTTCAGAAGCGGTGGCGATTACGTTGCATCTGGTCAATGCCGGTTTTGCCACGGGTGATCTGAGCTTCACCTACACCATGACGGGCGTGCTGCAGCAGCTGCTAACAATCATTGAAAGTGATTTTGGCATCACGCTGGAGCCAGAGACTGTCAATGTGGGGCGCTTCATCACGCACCTGCGCTACCTGTTCGTCCGGATTGCCAAGCATGAGCAGTTGAAAGACCACTCCTCCGCTATTGGCCAGGCCATCCGTGACTCTTCCCCAGAGGCATATCGTTGCGCACAGCGCATCTCCGCAGTCATTGAACTGCGTCTGGGGTCGGGGCTAACGGAAGACGAAATTTCCTACCTCACCCTGCACATTGCACGCATTGTGCAGGCAGCGGCTGTATCTCCCACCGCCTCCAGGGCTTCCCGGAGCGTGCGCGACGTTGATGCTAAGCAAGCACCAGCGGGCGGCGCACCCGCGGTGGGGTGTACAGGCCCTGTGCCTGAGTCAGATAATTCGACACACTCGACCCGAAAGGATTCAACCATGATTACTCGTACCGCTACCATCGGTTCCTCCGTAGGCCTGCACGCTCGCCCGGCTTCCCTGTTCACTCAGGCTGCTGCTGAGTACGACTACGACATTGTCATTTCCCTCGATGACGAAGAGGCCGATGCCGCTTCGATCCTGGAGGTCATGACCCTCGGCGCTAAGCACGGTGATGAAGTCACGCTGAGCTGTGAGGACGACTCCGCAACTGCAGCTCTGGACGAGCTCGCTGCCATGCTCGAGCGCGACCTGGATGCCGAGTAAGCCCAGCTACAACACTCCTGGATAACACCACGGCACACCACGACCGACGGGTCTCCCCGCAGAGGTCCCGAAAAGGAGATCGGAAGCAATGAACGAGCAGCACACTGTCATCTATGGCATCGGTGTCTCGACCGGTACGGCCAGCGCTGAAGTAGTAAAGGTACTCCCCGCTCCGGGAGTTGATACCCAAGAGCCGTCGTCGACCGACCCTGTCGCCGATGGTGAGCGCGTCCGCGCAGCGATGGCCAACGTCGCAGAGTCGCTGAAGAAGCAAGCTGAGCATTCCAGCCCGCAGGCACGTCCGATTCTGGAGGCCACTGCGCAACTGGCTTCCGATAGGGCGCTCGCCAAGGCCGTGGTGAAGAAACTCAAGGCGGGCTCCGGCGTCACCCAGGCAGTTCACGATGCCGTTGAAGACTACGCGCAGCTCCTCGCAAGCCTCGGCGGCTACATGGCTGAACGTGTCACCGACCTCTACGATGTTCGCGACCGCACGATTTGCGAGCTGCGCGGCCTGCCAAAGCCGGGCGTCCCGGATGTCTCCACCCCCACTATTCTGCTTGCCGACGATCTCGCTCCCGCCGAAACCGTGGGGCTTGATCCCGAGTTGGTCGTAGGCATCGCCACCGCTGGTGGCGGGCCTACCAGCCACACGGCTATCCTCGCAGCTCAGCTGGGCATTCCGGCCGTCGTTAAGGCGAAGGGCGTCATGGAACTTGAGGCCGGTACCTTTGTCGCCATTGACGGTGGCGCCGGTGAGGTGATTGCGAATCCGACCGCCGATGAGGTCGCCGAGTTGGAAGAGCGCGCTCGTCGCCGGGAAGCCGCCCTGGCGCAGTCTGTGGGCGCAGGCAAAACCGCTGATGGTTACCCTGTGAATCTGCTGGCCAACATTGGTACGGCGGAAGATGGTGAGTCTGCAGCAGCGCAGGATAATGAGGGCACCGGCCTGTTCCGTACTGAGTTCCTTTTCCTCGACCGCGACAAGGCTCCGAGTTTGGAAGAACAAACGGAAACCTACACTCGTGTGCTGAAGGCATTCGGTGAGCGACGCGTGGTTGTGCGCACACTGGATGCGGGTGCGGATAAGCCGCTGAGCTTTGCCGACCTAGGCGAGGAAGAAAACCCGGCGCTGGGTCGCCGCGGACTGCGCCTGTCGCAGGCTCGGGAAGATTTGCTGGATACGCAGCTGGATGCACTCGCAGCTGCGTTTGATGCCACCGGCCGCAAGGCTGACCTGCGGGTTATGGCTCCGATGATAGCAACGGTCGAAGAAACAAAGTGGTTTGCGGACAGGGCGCGTGAGCGTGGCCTGCCGAAGGTCGGCATCATGATTGAGGTCCCCGCAGCAGCAATTCGCGCGAAGCAGCTGCTGTCCATCGTGGACTTTGCCTCCATTGGTACTAACGACTTGTCGCAGTACACTATGGCGGCCGACCGCATGCAGGGGGCTCTGGCGGATCTGCTTTCCCCGTGGCAACCAGCGGTACTGCAAATGATTAAGTCCGCATGCAAGGGCGGCAATGCTACCGGCAAGCCCATTAGTGTCTGCGGTGAAGCCGGCGGTGACCCGCTGCTGGCACTGGTCCTGGTGGGTCTCGGCGTGAGCTCGCTGTCCATGGCTTCCAAGAAGGTACCGGCCGTCCGCGCCGCTCTCCGCCTCCACGACCGTGCTACCTGCCAGCAGATGGCAGCGTACGCTGTCGATGCCGAGACTGCGGCCGATGCGAAGGCCGCAGTGACCGCGCTGGTGGATCCGAAGGTGAAGGATCTGCTGTAGAGCGACGGAATTATTACTGAGCCTGGCGCACACACGGTCAGCGTAAAAGTGTGTGCCAGGCTCTTTCTTTATTGGCGCATCGATCGATCACGAGCAGCAAACTTTCTGGGAATTTTCTTGATTTTCCCTCTTTCGAACGCCCCATTAGGATAAATAGAGTGCCTTCGTCGGCACCACCAACGCCGTCGAAGCCCCTTAATAGTTCAAATAAAGACGGCTCATACAAGCCGCAACTTAATTCACGCATCAGGCTCCACCCAGCCCGTGACAATTCACAATTTCACATTAAAGTGTCAGTTTTTCGGCATCGTGGCCTGTCATCTACATGGGCACACGAACTGCAATTGTGCTGCTGCAACGGGCGTTTGCGCCACCGCAGCACCAGCGACAACGGCGTCGCCACAGCAGCATGCAGCATCGCCCTTGACCTTATGGGCGACACTAATTTAGAAAGAACACAATTCTCATGACCAAGTCGAGCGGAGTGGAGTCCCCGAAGTCTTTCGCTTCCATAATCGTTGTTACAGCGCTCATGCTGTTTTCGATGTTCTTCGGCGCGGGCAACCTCATCTTCCCGCCGAAGCTCGGAGTGGATTCCGGTACCAACTTTGGCCCCTCAATCACCGGCTTCCTGCTCACCGGTGTGGCGTTGCCTGTTCTGGCCATCATTGCGATCGCCATTTCAGGCAGCAATTTACGTGACCTAGCGTTCCGCGCGGGCCGCATCTTTTCCCTGAGCTTCCCGGTAATCGCATACCTTTCCATCGGTGCTTTCTACGCTCTGCCGCGTACCGGTGCCGTGTCATACGAAACCGGTGTCCAGCCGATTTTCGGCAGTGATTCGCTGGCCGCCGCTGCGTCCTTCTACTTTGTTTTCTTCGGTATCGCGTTGGCATTGGCGTGGAATCCGAATGAAATTGTGTCCAAACTGGGCAAGATTCTCACCCCGGCTCTGCTGATTCTCTTGGTTGTATTGGTTGGAATGTCGGCATTCAAATTCGATGCCACTCCGGCTGCGCCAATTGAAAAGTACTCCTCTACCCCATTTGCCTCCGGCCTAGTCGAGGGCTACCTCACCATGGACTCCATCGCCGGCCTTGCATTCGGCATCATTGTCATTTCTGCCCTCCGCGTCAGCGGTGTCCCAGAGGGCAAGCGTATGGTTCGCGGCACAATGATTTCAGGCCTGTTCGCCGGCATTTTGCTGGCCATCATCTACTTGGGATTGGGCTATGTCGGCCAGGTGCTGCCGAATGCCGCCTCCTTCGATAACGGCTCGGGCATCCTCGCAGAGGCTTCCAAACAGGCCATGGGTCAGGGCGGTCAGATTGTCTTCGGTCTCATCGTTCTGCTGGCATGCATGACCACAGCCGTCGGTCTGATTGCCGCAACCAGTGAGTTCTTCAATCTGCTGCTTCCGGGTATCAGTTACAAGGCCTGGGCGATTGTCTTCACGGTTATGTCCTTCGTAATGGCAACACAGGGGCTTTCTCAAGTACTGGCGATTGCCGCGCCGATTATCACCTTTATTTACCCGCCGGCAATCACGCTGATTGCACTGACACTTCTCGACCCAGTCATTTCTTACTCCTTCAAGCTGTATTACACCTACCGCCTGGGCGTCTGGGTTGCCACCATCTGGTCGGGTATCTCAGTACTCTCCGGTTTGGGTGTCGGTGGTTCTGCTTTGGCGGACTTCCTTAGTCTCGTACCTGGTCAGACCATCGAGTTCGGATGGTTCCTGCCGACTCTGGCAGCGGTGGTGATTGGTTACGCAATTGACGTCGTCACGCGAAAGCAGCGCGCAAATCGCCCGGCGAGTGTGCTTGCCGACGATGCCGTTACAGAAGAGGTAGCCGAAAAGGCGTAAAACCACACCCGGTCATTTGCGTTGCTTAACGTAAATACCGCACGCTAGAGAAGTAAATTCCATCCGAACAAGGATTGACTATGAGTACCCGAATGCGTTTTACGCAAACGCTCCTATTCCGCGTTATTGTTGCGATTATTCTGGGCATTGTCTGCAGCTTTTTCTTCCCGGAATGGCTGGCTCGAATTTTTGTCACTTTCAATGGCCTCTTTGGTAACTTTCTGGGCTTCTTTATTCCGGTGCTGATTTTTGCCCTCATCACGCCGGCGATTGCCAGCCTGGGCCGTGGTGCCGGAAAGTGGTTGGGTATTACCACTGCTATTGCCTACGGCTCGACGGTGTTTTCGGGCCTATTGGCCTACGCCGCTACCCAGGGGCTCTACCCTTGGCTGCTCGGCGCTGATCAGGCCGGTGCATCGGTGGATATTGATGAGGGCGCGCTGGAGAGCTTCTTCAATGTAGAGATGCCACCGCCGTTTGACGTCATGACCGCCCTGCTGCTGGCTTTCACGGTCGGTGTGGCGATGACCACCGTGAAGTCGGACTCGCTCTACCGCGGTGCGACACAGCTGCGCGATGTGATTATGAAGATCATCTCGGCGTTTATCATCCCGCTGCTGCCGATTTACATCTTCGGCATGTTCCTGTCTATGGGCATGAACGGCAACCTGACCACGACGCTGTCGATGTTCTTCAAGGTGCTCGTTCTGGCAGTCATCGGCACCGTGCTTCTGTTGGCAATCCAGTTCTCCATCGCGGGTGCCATCGCTGGCCGCAGCCCGTGGCAATCCCTGAAGAACATGCTGCCGGCCTACGCCACCGCGCTCGGCACCTCGTCCTCGGCCGCCACCATTCCGGTGACTTACAAGGCCGCGCTGAAGAATGGTGTCTCGGAGAAGGTCGCTGGCTTTACCGTGCCGCTGTGCGCGACCATTCACCTGGCCGGTTCGATGATGAAGATCATCCTGTTCGCGTTTGCGGTGATGTTCATGGCGGACAAGCCGGTTTCGCCGGGTATGGCCATCGGCTTCATTCTCACTTTGGGTATCACCATGATTGCGGCTCCGGGCGTTCCGGGTGGCGCAATTATGGCCGCGGTCGGTGTGCTGCAGTCCATGCTCGGCTTCGATCAGGAGCAGGTCGCTTTGATGATTGCCGCCTACATCGCCATCGACTCCTTCGGTACCGCATGTAATGTCACTGGTGACGGCGCAATTGCCATGATTGTTAACCGCTTCGCCAAGGATGATGTCGTCGACCGTTCCGAAGAGCTCAGCTTCGACGCTGAAGAGGCCAATTCCGCATCTTCCGCAGCCGAGGCCTGACTGGCTTCAGTGCATATGTAAAAATTAAAGAAAACATCCACCGGTCAACCCCGTCGCAATCTTTCACAAGGCCTTCTTATAGGCCGATGCGGCGGGTGTTGGCATACATGTAAGGGGCCCGCCTTGGACTTCATTTCGACTCGCGACCCAGAGCGCACGCCGCACAAGTTCTCAGACATTCTCCTGGGAGGTCTCGCTAACGACGGCGGCCTCTACCTGCCGGTCGAGTACCCACAGGTTGACGATGCCACTTTGACGCGTTGGCGCTCCGTGCTTGTCGACGACGGTTACGCAGCCTTGGCTGCAGAGGTCGTCAGCCTTTTTGTGGACGACATTCCACTGGAGGATTTGCGCGGTATCTGTACACGGGCGTACACCTACCCGAAGTTTTCCGATCCGGATATTGTGCCGGTGACGAAGCTGGAAGATCAGCTCTACATCGGTCACTTGTCCATGGGCCCCACAGCGGCATTCAAGGATATGGCGATGCAGCTGCTCGGTGAGTTCTTCGAGTATGAGCTGGCTCGTCGTGGCGAGACCCTGAATATCCTCGGCGCCACCTCTGGTGACACGGGTTCCTCGGCCGAGTACGCAATGCGTGGCCGTGAGGGAATCAGCGTGTTCATGCTAACGCCAGCTGGTCGAATGACCGCTTTCCAGCAGGCTCAGATGTTTGGTCTGCAGGACGCCAACATTCACAACGTCGCCCTCGACGGTGTCTTCGATGATTGCCAGGACATCGTTAAGGCTGTCTCCGGTGACTTGGATTACAAGGCCAACCGCCACATTGGCGCAGTTAACTCCATCAACTGGGCTCGCCTGATGGCTCAGATTGTGTACTACGTCTCCTCGTGGATTCGCGTCACTGGCGGCAACGGTGCTGAGGCCGATAACTCGCAGAAGGTCAGCTTCAGTGTGCCGACCGGCAATTTCGGTGATATCTGCGCTGGTCATATTGCACGTCAGATGGGTGTGCCAATTGACCGCCTGATTGTGGCTACCAATGAAAACGATGTCTTGGATGAGTTCTTCCACACGGGCGCCTACCGCGTGCGCAGCGCTGCGGAGACACAGGCGACCTCTTCCCCATCGATGGATATCTCCCGCGCGTCTAACTTCGAGCGTTTCATCTTCGATCTGCTGGGGCGCGATGCTGAGCGGACTGCAGACCTCTTTGGTGTCAAGGTCAAGGAGGGCGGCTTCTCTCTTACTGCTGATCCAATCTTCCCGGAGGCTTCTGCCCAGTACGGGTTCCTCTCCGGTCGTTCCACCCACGCTGACCGCGTCGAGACCATCAAGGACTGCTGGGAGCGCCTGGAGGTCATGGTCGATCCGCACACCGCTGACGGCATCCACGTCGTCCGCGGCCTGGTAGACCAGGTATCCACCCCAATTGTCTGCCTGGAGACCGCCCTGCCGGTGAAATTCTCCGAGACCATCCTGGAAGCCACCGGCCGCGAGCCGGACTGCCCGGAGCGTTTCGCGGACATCATGAATGCCCCACGCCGCGTTACCGAGCTTCCGAACGATGTCGATGTGGTGAAGAAGTTCATCGACGACAACGTGGCTTAAAACCTGGCAAAGCCCAACGTCACCCCCATCCGCGCAGCGGCAATGTGGAATAGTGCCCTCTTTTTTAAGGGCAAACAGCATTATCTTGGGCTATAGGGCTGTTATTACCCCCGTGATTACCTCACAATTGTTCACATGAGTTTCACTCGAGTTAATAGCCGTCCTATGCCCCACGCGCCCGCGTCTTCCCCGCAGGAAGGTTCCCAAAAGACCACAACGGTCTCGCGGGCGCTGGCCGACACACTGGCCCAGCACTGCGACCACTGCTTCGGTCTCGTCGGCAATGCGAACTCCCACTTCACATCAGCCCTTACTGAATCGGGATTCGGCTACTCCTCCGTCCGACACGAATCGGCTGCTGTTGGGGCCGCCGATGCCTTCCACCGCGCAGGCGGAGGGCTTGCTATCGCGACCGCCACTTGTGGCGCAGGATTCACCAATGCGCTAACCACTCTGGCGGAGGCTCGCGTAGCCCGTATCCCGCTTATTTTTGTCGTCGGCACGCACCCGGAACGCCCCCGCCCCTTTGACCTCAATCAGGCGGCACTCCTCGACGCCCTCGACGTCTGCCATCGCACTGTTACTCCCGAGTCCGCGCTTGACGACGCAAACTTTGCAGTCCAGCACGCACTGAGCTCTCGGCAGCCTGTCGTGCTGCTGCTCCCCTATGACCTCCAAGAAGCACCGATAACGGCATCTGCGTCTGAAACACAGTCGGCTAACCAGGAGCATCTACACACCAGCCGACCAGAATGGTTAGAGTCAACTGTCACGTCGCTGGCAGAGGAACTGCAGGCTGCCCGCCGCCCTCTCATTATTGCTGGTAGAGGTGTGCTACTCTCCGATACCGCCGAGCTAGTCCGCCGCATCGGGGACAGTGTAGGGGCACTGTTTATGCACTCAGCGATGGCTCGTCATGTACTTTCCAGTCCGTGGCAGATCGGCACCGTGGGCGGTTTTGCGCATGCGTGGCAGGTAGAACTAGCTCGACAGGCCGATATGGTGCTGTTCCTGGGAGCAAGCTTCAACGCTTTCCAAAACCGTGGCGGCAACATGTTTGCACCGGACGCGAAAATTATCCAGGTTGTAGACGAGCCCCATCCCGCCGCGCAGCCATCGGTGACACCGCTTTTGGCTAAGTTGGAGGAACTTCTGCCCGTCCTGGCAGAGCAGCTGGAGGAGCCACTGGAATCTCGGGCGCAGACAGCCAAAGATAGCGCAATGGGTGAGGCGCTCGGATCGTCGTCAAGCACATGGCGTGCGGAGTTGAAGGCACTGCCGACGACAGCGCAGGTCGAGTCGCTGACGTGCGCGGATGGCCGGTTGGATCCGCGGGCGTGCCTGCAGTATCTAAATCGTATCCTGCCCCATGAGCGCGCTGTGTGTACTGACGGTGGCCATTTCCTGGGATGGGTTCCGAAGTATCTCGATGTACCTGGTCCGCAGCAGCAAGTGATTGTCGGCACGGCGATTCAGTCAATTGGTTTGGGCATGGGCTCGCTTGTCGGCCTCGCGGCAGCACGGCCCGAGGACTATTGCGTGCTAGTCGCCGGTGACGGTGGCGGCACGATGGGTATTGCCGATCTACCTGCGGCGATCGAGCAGCTCCGGCGTGGTCGTGGCGGTTGTGTGGTGTTCATTAACGATGCTGCCTACGGCGCGGAGCTGCACCAGTTTGGCGATGTCGGGTTGGACACCTCGTCCATGGAGATTGCCGACTACGACTTCGCCGCAGTCGGGCGCGCCTATGGCGCTCACGGTTTCAGTGTCGGCAAACCTGAGGACTTTGCCCAGCTCGACGCCTATTTCCATGACGTTTCCAACTCCGATGAGGCTTCCGTTGCCGTAATTGATTTCAAGGTCTCACGGCTGGTGGTTGCGGACTTCGTGAAGGAAGTTCTGGCTAAGGCACAAAGGTAGTTTGCCGCGGGCATGATCGGGTCACATAGAACCCCGGTGCGACCCCACTTCAGGCCGGTTAGTTGATGGGGTCTACAATGTGGCGAGTGGTAAAGCAGCGTAACGGTAAAGATCAGATTTCATCAACAGATCAGCCCGCCACCGCGGTGGCAAAGGACCCGCGCGAGCACGTCACTGGCCGCGCAATTGCCGTCTGGCTGGCGGCGCTGATTACCTACATCGTTGCCATCGTCGGCCGCACCTCCATGGGTGTCGCTGGTGTCGAGGCGCTCGATCGCTTCCATATCAACGCCTCCCAACTCGCGCTGTTCACCGCCGTGCAGGTTGGTGTCTACGCCCTGGCGCAGATTCCGACGGGCATCATCATTGACCGCGTCGGCGCCAAGAAAACCATGGTCGTGGGCGCACTGATCATGGCGCTGGGCCAGGTCATCATCGCGTTTACGACATCGTATCCGCTGGCTGTCATCGCTCGTGTATTCATCGGCGCCGGCGATGCCACCGCATTCCTCGGTGCTATGCGCCTGCTTCCCGCATGGTTCCCGCTGCGCGTCACTCCGCTGTTCACACAGCTCACGGCTGGTCTTGGCCAGCTCGGTCAGTTCATCTCTGCTGTCCCATTCCTCGCGATTCTGCACGCCGCAGGGTGGGTGCCCGCGTTCCTGTCGCTGAGCACCGCAGGTCTTCTCATCGCTATCGTAGGCATGATTGCGCTTGCCGACGTCCCGGAGAACTCCTCCACAGCGAGGATGTCACTTCGTGAACGCCGCGCGGCCAAAAAGGCCGCGAAGACGGCTGCTGATGGCGGAGCCTCTGCCGCAGCCGATGAGAAGCTGACAATCGGCCAGACGCTGAAGACTGTGACCACTCACCCGGTGTGCTGGCAGGGTTTCTTCACGCACTGGACTGGTTTGATGCATCAGTGCATCTTCACATTGCTGTGGGGCATGCCTCTGATGATGCTGGGTATGGGGCTTAAGCCCTCCGAGGCCAGTGTGGTGCTGGTCATTAACACGCTGTCAGTAATTATCGCCGGGCCGTTGATGGGCATGGTCTCGGCACGCACCGGCCGCGACCGCATCAAGGTTGTTGTCGCAATCGCGTTTATCAACATGGTCGTCTGGATTGTGTTCCTGGCACCGAGCAACCCACCAGCGTACTGGGCAATT
This sequence comes from Corynebacterium sp. HMSC074C03, assembly GCF_001838285.1. Lineage (NCBI taxonomy): Bacteria > Bacillati > Actinomycetota > Actinomycetes > Mycobacteriales > Corynebacteriaceae > Corynebacterium > Corynebacterium sp. HMSC074C03. The sequence goes on from NZ_KV836246.1 coordinate 37,624, forward strand.
ATTGTGGTCAACATCCTCATGGCAGGTCTTGGTGCGATGTCCAACTTCGGCTTCGACTCAGTGCGCGAAGAGGTCGATCGCAAGGTACTCGCCACCGGCACTGGGCTGGCGAATATGGGCGGTTTTGTGGCCACCATGCTCGCTGCACAAGGCGTCGGCTTCCTGCTGGATATTGCAGCTCCCGATGGAAACTACACCTGGGAGACCTTCCGCATTGGCTGGTTGGCTGTCGTCGGTGTGTGGGTGATTGGGTTCGTTGGCCTGCTGGTCGCAAAGCGTGCGGCGGCACGCTTTGTCGCCCAGCAGAGCCGTTTTGAGCTGGAACCTACGGAGTAGGAACTACAGGAAGCCGAGAGACAGAGTGGTTAGAACAGCGAAAGCTGCTCTGGCCCTTCCAGCCCCTCCGAGTCGTCCGAGTCGTCTGAGTCCTCCGCTTGCTCAGAGGTGTGTGCGTGGCCGCTATCCGCCGTGCGTTCGCTGCCATCGGTCTGAACACCATGGGAAACGCGCTCACCGGTGTCAGTTTCGGGGGCTGCGTTCTCCGGGACGTCGTCAAGCGAAGGCGATGGTTCTACGGCCTCACGCTCATACATTTCCTGCAACTTCTCGGTCTTAGTAATGCGGGCTAGCTCGGCGTAGATGACCAGCTTCATAGAACTATTGACCAGTGGTCCCAGCTGGGAAAACAGGACATCAACGTCACCGTCTACCGCGAGGCATGCGCGACGCAGGCTCTCCTCGGAAATAATCCAGCGGGAGGTTTCCGCGCAGGTTTCGCGGTCACCGATGAAGTCCAACGCGAGGGCAACCTGATTACTGGCGACGCCATCCAGTGTGGCAGCCAGACGCTCGTTAGGCGCGGCATCCTTGAACAGGCGGGCAATCTGGACTGCCTCCGCCGTCGGCACCTGGCCAGCGGCATACTCAGCGATAAGTTCAGCGATACGCTGAGCGCCGACGTGCTGATCAGTCAACCAAATGTCGTGCAAGGCATACATGATGGCCATGGCCTGCCACGAGGCGTGCCCATGGTAGAGAATGCCCAAGATGCCGGCCTGCTCCAGCAGCCAACCGACCATCGCGTCCCCATCGGCGCCGTTGCGAGCGCAGAGGTTGTCGACATTCCAAGCCATATGCCCTTCGACGCAGCAGCCATAGAACTTCTGGTCTTCCTCCAGCTGTGCGGCCAGCGACACTACTTCACGTGCGGCAAACGGGTAGCCGTAAGCAAGGGTGGCATGCGACAAATCATCGACACCCACCGTCACCCACGGAAACTCACCGTGCCACGGACCGCGACCAACGAGGAAGCCCGCCACGAGATACGCCCAACGGGTCGAGGCATCCGCGTTGTACCAGTACTGCAGCGCGCGCGGAGTCGGATGCCCGCTGTCAGCGTGAATTAGTCCCGCGTTGACCAGCATCTCCACAATCCAGGGCGCCGCGAAACCACTCGCGCCTATTGATGCTGCAAAGTCCTGAATCCACAGCAGGCTCGATTCCTCATACATGTGCAACGGGTCCTTCAGGCGCCCGTCGCCGCTGCCCGCAGCATCCATAAACGCCGAAGCAAACGCCACCGCAGCCACAGAAGCTTCGGTCAACTCCTTTGACTCCAGCGTTGCCGGGAAAGACTCCGTCGGATGCGGCTTACGAATCGACCACATGTCGCCCTTGAGCGCCAACGCGACTGCGCCCACCAGGCGGGCAACCTCTGTCGGCCCGTTGTGTGCTTCCGCCTCTTGCTCGAATACCGGCATTGCCGGTTCTTCCACCACAGTCAGCAGCAGACGCTCTTCGGCCCATCGCACCGCGTCGGCACGCAGTTCGGACCACATGTAGGAGGGCAAGTATTTCTCGTCGGTTGCCATCCAACGCAGCTCATTGCGAATATCCACCGGCGCTGTCATCACCAGCGCCCGCACCTTCACCGGATCGCAGAGGAAGCCTGCAATTTGCTCCACCTGGCGAGCCTGCAAATTGCGCACCGTCAAATCGCTGGCGTTCAGAGCTCGCGGTGCGCCCTCTCCCCGCGCGCTATCCGGCTCCAGCCCCATGCGCTCCATACGGCGACTCAGCACATCCGCTGGCATATTCGCCACCAAGTCGGCGACGCGGAAGCTGAGACTCGGTTCCGCCGGGAACACCTCCGAAATATGTGGCGGCACATGCCACACGCCCGCCGGTTCCTCCCACACGAGCCCCTGGCGCTGGCCACGGCGTAGCACATGCTCAAGCTGTTGCTTGCCGACGCGACGACGTTTGCGGTCAACACCCTTCGGCGTATCGTGTGCCATCACGTCCGCATCCGATGCCCAATAGGCCACTTCTGCGAGGGTATCCAGCGATGCGGAATCCTCCAGAATATGAACTAAGTGAGCCACATCGAGAACATCGGGATCACAAAAAGACAGCGCCGTATGCGCTGAATCCTGTGACATCAGCAATTCCACCGCCTTTTGTCCAGCAGCTGAGGTGTCAGCTGCTGGGCACGTACGGCTCAATAAAAAACGCAGGTCAGTGCCATCGAGGTTGAGAATGAAATCCTCATACCTAGGGCGTACCGAGTAATCGACGTTGCGTTCCATATCCCACCATTATGCCCGGTCGCCGTGCTAAGACAAAGGCTGCACCCCGCTGCCGCATAATGAGCCTCGCAGCAAGGTTCGGCAGACCTCTGCCCGGGCTACTCGTGGTCGGGGTTCTCCTCGCCCCAAAACACGCGATTGACGACACGGCTGGAGTGGCGAGTCAGACGCAAATAGTGCTCAATAAAACCGTTGGAATCCGATGCATCCCATCCTGCCGCACCTGCGACCTGAGTCAGCTGACGCCCCGGCTGTGGCAGCTGGTCCGTGCGCTTACCACGCGTGAGCACCAGCGCATTACGAGCATTCGTCGCCATCAGCCAGGCATCCCGAAGTGCGTCGGTATCCTCCGCATCTAGAATCTCGCGATCTTTCAGCACTTCCAGACACTCCAGCGTCGAAGTGTTGTGCAACTCCGGCACTTCGTGGGCATGCAGCATGATTAGCAGCTGCACAGTCCATTCAATATCGGTCAGTGCGCCGGAACCGAGTTTGGTGTGGGTACGCCGATCAGCGCCGCGCGGCAGTCGCTCCGAATCAACACGCGCCTTCATACGACGGACATCGCGGACCATCTTGGCATCAGCTCCGCCCTGTGGGTACCTCAGCGAATCGATGGCCTTGAGGAAGCGGGTGCCGAGGTCTTTATCGCCGGCTATCCAGGTAGCACGTAGCAGTGCCTGAATCTCCCAGGTTTCACCCCAGCGCTCGTAGTAGGTCACATAGGAATCCAGGGTCCTGACAATCGGGCCCGAGCGTCCTTCTGGACGCAGGTCCACATCGACCTCCAGTGGCGGATCTTGGCTTGGCTTTGCCAGCCGACGACGCAACGAGTCACAAATCCTGGTTGCCCACTTGACCACCTCGGAATCGTCGACAAGCGGCGTTCCTTCGGCATCCTTGCGGGGTTCACAGATAAACATCACGTCGGCATCGGAGCCGTAGCCCAGTTCAGCACCGCCAAGTCGCCCCATACCAATCACGGAGATAACGCCTGGGACCTCCGAGTCCGGATGTTCCAGCGACCACGCACGGATTTCGGCGGCGAGGGCAGCTTCGAGCACGTTGTCCCACACCATCGACAGAGAGTGACAGACCTCTTGCACATCCATCAGCCCGAAGAGATCCGCGGAGGCAATGCGCGCGAGCTCTGCACGGCGCAACGCACGTGCCACACCAATGGCCTTAGCTGGACTGTTGTGACGGGCAGCCGCTGCGACCAGCGCACGCCCGACGGCATCGGAGTCGGTATTCAGTAGCTTCGGCCCGGACGCACCGTCGCCGAACCGTTTAATTACGTCCGGCGCACTCATAATCAAATCAGACGCGTAGGGGGAAGAACCGAGCACGCGCATCAGCCGCTGACCGACGACGCCCTCATCGCGCAGCGTTCGCAGAAACCAGGTTTCGTCGTGGAGCTTCTCAGAGAGCTTGCGATAATTGAGCAGACCCGCGTCGGGATCCGGCGTCGACGATAGCCACTCCATCAGCGTCGGTAGGAGCATCGCCTGAATACGCGATTTGCGCGAGGTGCCTGCCGCCAGCGCAGAAAGATGCTCGTAGGCGCGATCCGGGTACTGATAGCCCAGCGCGGCCAGCTGGCGCTTTGCCGCATCGGCCGATAGCTGCAGGGTTCCAATGTCCTGCTCCACCACGGAGTTCAGCAGTGGACGGTAGAAAAGCTTGTTGTGCAGGGAGCGGATCTGCGAGCTGGCCAGTCGAACCTGCTTGGCCAGCGGTTTGCTGGCATCGGTACCGCCCTCACCGACGAGGCCAGAGGCTCGACCGAGCCACTGAAGAGCTTCGGTGTCGTCCTCGGCGGGCAACAAATGCGTCCGTCGCATCTTCTGCAGCTGCAGGCGGTGCTCTAACAGACGGATGAATTCGTAGGCGTTAATCAGCGCGGCACCGTCTTCGCGACCGATGTAGCCAGCCTCGACAAGTGCATCGAGTGCCATCACAGTTGGCAGCACGCGGAGGCTATCGTCATAGCGACCGTGGACCAACTGCAGCAGCTGCACCGCGAACTCGACATCACGCAGACCACCGCGTCCAAGCTTGAGCTCTCGGTAGCGAAGCTCTTCGGGGACGTTTTGTACCACGCGGGCGCGCATGCGTTGAACGTCGTCGACGAAAGATTCTCGCTGAGAGGCCGTCCACACCATCGGGGCCAGAGCATCGATGTATTCGCGGCCCAGCTCGACATCGCCTGTCATCGGCCGCGCCTTCAATAACGCTTGGAACTCCCAGGTTTCAGCCCAACGCTTGTAGTAGGCGACGTGGGAATCCACGGTGCGTACGAGTGCACCCGACTTGCCCTCCGGGCGGAGATTCGCGTCGACCTCAAAGAAGCAGTGGCAAGAAATCCGGATAAATTCGCTGGCCAAGCGAGTAGCTCGGGCATCCGCCGGCTCTGCGACGAAAATGACATCCACATCGGAGATGTAGTTCAGCTCTTCCGCACCACACTTACCCATGGCGATTACGGCCAGGCGTGTTGAGACCGGTGCGGAAGGAAAGACCTGTTGAACAGCCACAGACAGTGCAGCCGTCAACGCTGCATCCGCCAAGTCACTGAGTGCCTCCGAGACCTGACGGAATGGGACTTGTGGCTGTCCAGGGCGGCGGGGACCCCGTGGGTACGTACCAGCCAAGTCGTGGCACGCAATACGCATAATCAAGTCGCGGTAGGCGCACTGCATCGCAACTTCGGCCTCACGACCGGTGAGCTTCGCACGGTACAAACCGGGGCCTTCGAGCGTGGCGGGCGCAACGACCGGCTTGCGGTACTCCGGATCCTCCTGCTTTTCCAGACTGGCCTCATCAGTGAGTTCGATGACCTCGGGCACAGCCCCAACGCTGGAGAGCATCTCGCGGAACATGTCTGCCTCAGTGGGAAGCTCGGCTTGGAGCAGAATCCACTTTTCTGGGTGCGCAACCAGGTGATCGCCCAGTGCACTCGATCCCCCGAGCAGCGCAAACATACGCGTACGCAGCGGAATCTGCTCACGCATGGCCTCATCGAGGCCAGACCAGGTGGCCCAGTTCTCCAGCTTTCCATCCTGCTCCAGCTCGTCGAGAGCGCCTTTGAGCCGCACTAGTGCCACGAGCGCCAGCTTGGGGTCGCTGGCTCCGGCAAGCCCCCACAACAGCTGTAGGGACTCCTCGTTGTACCACCCCAAATCTTCCAGGTCAGCGCGCGTCCGATCGTCGTTACGCAAGCCCAGCGCTGCGGGCCGCGGCACTGACTGGCGGGATGTGCGAGGTCGATTCATCACCATTGAAACTGGTCACCCAAAAAACAAAATAAAGACGAAAAAGGAAAGGAGCAATGCGGGGAAACTAATAATCCAGGGTTGTGCGCAGCTCCCACTGCGTCACCTGACGCTGGAACTCGCGCCACTCGCGCCACTTATTGAGCAGGAAGAACTCGTAGACATGGTCACCGAGAGCATCGGCCACCAAATCGGAGCGTTCCATCTCCTGCAGCGCCACTTCCAGGGACGTCGGCAAATCGCGGTAGCCCATCGCACGTCGTTCCCGCTTGGTCAACTCGGAGATGTTGTCCTCTGCCTGCTCCGGAAGCTGGTAGCCCTCCTTAATTCCCTTCAGACCGGCGGCCAAAATCACCGAGTAAGCAAGATACGGGTTACAGGCCGAGTCCAAGGAACGAATTTCCACCCGGCGCGAATGTGCCTTACCCGGCGAGTACATGGGCACACGCACGAGAGCCGAGCGGTTGGCCATTCCCCAGGTCGCGGACGTCGGAGCCTCATCACCAAATGCCGTGCGCTTGTAGGAGTTGACCCACTGATTGGTCACAGCGGAAATCTCGCTGGCATGAGTCAGAATGCCGGCAATGAAACCCTTTGCGGTGTCGGAGAGCTGATTTTCATCATCCGGATCGTGGAATGCATTTGTGTCCCCTTCGAAGAGGGAAATATGCGTGTGCATGCCATTGCCCGGCAAGTCCTGGAAAGGTTTCGGCATGAATGTCGCCTGCACACCATTTTTCATTGCAATCTGCTTAATGATGTAGCGGAAAGACATCACGTTATCCGCCATAGTCAGCGGATCGGCGTAGCGCAGATCGATTTCCTGCTGGCCCGGCGCGTTTTCGTGATGGGAGAACTCCACGGGGATTCCCATGTCTTCCAACACCGTGATCGCCTCTTGGCGAAAGCGGGGTGCGCGGTCGTAGACCGCCTGGTCAAAATAACCGCCATTGTCTGTTGGCACCGGCGGCTTTCCATCAGTAGCCAGGCTCTCTACTAGGAAAAACTCAATCTCCGGGTGGATGAACGCGTGGAAGCCCTCGTCGGCAAGCGCCTTAATTTGGCGGCGCAGCACCTGGCGTGGATCTGCCCACGACGGCTGACCATCGGGCATGACAATGTCGCAGAACATGCGCGCGGACGTGATTGTGTCTTCTTTATGCAGACGCGGCATGACCTGGAATGTCGAGGGATCCGGTTGCGCGATAGTGTCGGCCTCGGAGACGCGGGAAAAGCCCTCTACCGCAGAGCCATCGAACCCGATGCCCTCTTCGAAGGAACCCTCGAGCTCAGCCGGTGCGACGGCAACGGACTTCAGATACCCCAAAATATCAGTAAACCAGAGGCGAATATAGCGGATATCTTGCTCTTCGATTGCGCGGAGGACGAATTCCTGCTGACTGTTCATACTTTCCAACGTTACCCAGGTGCCCGGATTCGCGGTACGCTTTGTGACCATCCGGCGTGGCTAGCCAACTGCCACACCCGCGTCATAACTGCTGCCCTCGTGGTCTCGAATTGCGTGTGACTATGGCATGCTCTATTGGCATGAGCGGAAAAAAGATTCGTCTGAATAATCTGGCCGAATGGAAGGCTGAGTCTCGCCCCTGGGCAATGCTGACTTGCTACGACTACTCCACCGCGCGCGCTTTTTCCGCCGCTGGTGTCGAGCTGCTACTGGTCGGCGACTCTGCAGCAAACGTCGTCTACGGCTACGACACCACCACCGAGATCACGCTGGAAGAAATGATTCCGCTTGCTCGCGGTGTCGTCCGAGGCGCTGGCAACGCACTTGTGGTTGCCGATTTACCCTTCGGCACTTACGAGGCATCCGATGAGCAGGCCGTGCTGTCGGCCGCGAAGATGATGCGCGAAACCGGCGCACACATGATCAAGATTGAAGGTGGCGTGCGCATCGCTCCGCGCATCCGTGCGCTGGTCAACGCCGGCATTCCGGTCATGGCGCACATCGGTTTCACTCCGCAGTCCGTCAACGCGCTGTCCGGCTTCAAGGTACAGGGACGCGGTGCGGGGGCGGAACAGCTGCGTGCCGACGCCCACGCGGTAGCCGATGCTGGTGCCTCGGCCGTGGTCCTGGAAATGGTGCCTGCAGATTTGGCCACTGAGATTACCCGTGAGCTATCCATCCCAACCTGTGGCATTGGCGCTGGTAACCAGTGCGATGGCCAGGTTCTCGTCTGGCAAGATGCCTTTGCAGTTCCGGCCGATGGCCGCAGGCCGTCGTTTAGTTCGGTGTTCGAAGAGGTCGGCGAGATGCTGACCAAGGGAGCTAAGCAGTATGTCGACCAGGTGCACTCCCGCGAGTTCCCAACTGAGGCGCAGAACTTCTCGGGTTAACCGCCCTGGGGTGAGCCGTTTTTTGGACTGGGCTTTCGCCTAAAGGCCCCGCCCAGCCCCCGTCTACGTCTAAGGGCACCGCCCAGTCCAGGCAATCAAGTACGAAAACCAGACATCCGTAACTTAAGGGTTCTTCGATTCGGGGGTAGAATTGGTGCTTATGGCATCTAAGTCTGGTTCTAAGTCCAAAACTCCAACTGCGGCGTTGGAGGTGGAATCTAAGTTCTCAGCTACCCCAGAGGTGGTAGCCCCATCATTCGATTTCGTTCCACAGGTTGGCTCCACCACCACTGAGGTGCGAAATCTCTCCGCGATTTACCTGGACACGGCGGACCTGCGTCTGACCCGGTCCAAGCACACCCTGCGTCGCCGCACCGGCGGCCCCGATGAGGGTTGGCATCTGAAGGCGCCGGGCAACGGCGGTCGCCTCGAATATGGCGTTGACCTGGAAGAGGGCTCTGTTAACGGTGAAGGCCGCGACGCCGACTACGTCGTGCCCACCGAGTTACTTGCCCCTGTCCGCGCAATTGTTCGCAATCACCCGCTGCAACCAATCGCGCAGGTAGACAATGAGCGCCACGTCACCACGGTGTTTGCCCTCGATGGCACTCCCATAGCGGAGTTCGCGGATGACCACGTCACGGCGACTTCCTTCCTCGACGGCGGCGAAACCACCACCTGGCGCGAGTGGGAGATTGAGCTTCTGGGGGATTGGGCAGATCGCCCGGACGGCAAGGCTGTAATGGCAGCGATGTCCAAGGTCGCTGAGGTAGCTGGCGCCGTGCCGTCGGAAAGCCCGTCGAAGTTGGCGACGGCGTTGGGTGACTCCATCGACTCCGCTCCCCTACCACCTGTTCCGGCGAAGCTGCCGAAGGGCACGCCGGGGCGCACCGTGGTCGATGCGCTGGCCGCTAACGTGGCCAAGATGGTCGAGTACGACCCAAAGGTACGCCGCGATGAGTTCGACTCGGTGCATCAGATGCGCGTCGCCACTCGTGAGCTGCGCAGTCACATGCAGACCTTCCACGGCATTGTCGTGGGCGATAAGGTCGCTGAGCTGGAGAGCAACCTCAAGCAGCTGGCGGGTGTTCTCGGTGTGGCCCGTGACGCAGAGGTCGTTGCTATGCGCTGGGAGGAGCTGCTGGCCAATCGCGAAAGCGCCGCTTTAGGCGAGGAGCTGCGTGCGAATCTCGTCGAGGATGTCCAGAAGGACTACGACCGCGCTCATCAGCGAGTCATTTTTGCACTCAATTCCAGCGAGTACCTGCAACTTCTCGACGATCTCGATGAGTTCCTCGCCAACCCGCCAATCGCCGCAAACTCGGAAGAGGCCGAGGCTGGGGAAAAGAAGTCCAAGAAGAAGGATGCTTCGCTTGTCGACGACGCGGAAGCCGCAGTCTCCGAGGATGCTTCGGCAGCTGACTCCGAGGTCGCGGCTGAGACTGATACTGCTGCTGCCGCCGATGCAGCTGCTTCCACGACCTCAGACAAGGCCGAGCCGGAGAAGGTAAAGGCACCGAAGGAACTCGACACCACTGCGGTGCTGCTCGATCACTTGCGCAGCGCGTTTTCGAAGTTCCGTCGTCGCCACAACCTGGTACTCGATGGCCGAGAGGATGCTGACCTGCCAGAGGCAGATTTGGACGAGCGCTACCACGATGTCCGCAAGGCTGCGAAGAAGCTCCGCTACAGCGCGGAAGCTGCTCAGAACGCGGACCTGCCGACCGAGAAGCTCTACGCTGCCTGCAAGAACCTGCAGTCGGTTCTCGGTGACTTCCAGGACACCTGCACTGCGCGTGACTTCGTGTTGGCTCGTGCTAAGCGTGCCTCCCGTGCGGGCAGGGACACCTTCGGCTACGGCGTGCTTTACCAGATGGAGTACTACGACGGCCTGAAGGCCCTGGCTGAGTACGACGATGCCGTGGAAAAGGTTTTTAAGGCCTTCCGCAAGATGGAAAAGAAGATTAAGAAGGGCAAGAAGGCCTAAACGCGTAGGGCCTTATTTCTCAGCTACGCCCCAGTCATCATCTTCTTCATCCCAGTCGTCGGCCGCCTTGTTGCGCTCGGCGACTTTTTCCATGGCAGCGCGGGCTTCCTCTTCGGAATCATAAGGGCCCATTCGGTCGTCCCAACCGGTTTTCTTCCCCTGAAACACCGTGCCTGTCGACGGCTGGTAGTACCACTTACTGCTGTTGTCGCTCACGATTCTTCTCCTCTTCCACATCGAGAACATGTCCAGTTTTCAAGCGGTTGTGCCACCGCTAACTCCACCCATAAGCAAGCGTGCAGAAAGGCAATCCTTTGCCTGCCATGTGCGCTGCGGCGACATAAAATCCCAGTATATAGGTTTGTCACTGTCCCCCGAGCCGGGTATTATCGACGGAATTGTTCACCTTAGAACACAAGCGCTGAATCCGAGCGCTGAATACAAACACTGCACACAAGCACTATGAGTCCAATCTCTGGAGAGGTTTCACCCATGCCCGCCGCACCCGCTGTCGTAAACGACGTCTTCGATGCCGTCGGTTCTAATGCTTCAGTTGCATACGCCCCGGGTTCCATCAACCTGTTGGGTGAGGACTGCGCCTCCTCCGGCGGCATGCTCCTAACCACCGCCATTCCAGCTTATGCCGCGGTCGGTATTGAAGAGATCGACGAACAGCAGCTCATTGTCGTGTACAAGCGCGAAACTACCAAGATGGATTTCCCGGACAGCGTCCCCGCCGCTTTTTCTCAGGTGCCGACCGCTGTCGCAGCTACTATCGTCGCACTGCAACACTCACTGCACCTTGTCCCGCGCAGCAGCAATGGCCTGAAGGTCACCATTGCCTCCACTATCGCGCCAGGTCGCGGTTTTGGAGAGATTCCGGCAATTCAGTGTGCCCTCGCGCTGGCTCTCAATGCGCGTTTTGGCGACCGTGATGATGTACCTACCCGCACGCGTATTGCCACCGCTATCCACGAGACCATGGTGCAGGTAAAGGGCCAGTCGTGGCCGCTGCACCCCTACACCACGGCACTGCGCAGCCGCCCGGACAGCCTGCTGTGCATCAACCACTCCGATGAGGCAGTCACGCAGACGGCGTTCCCGCAGTCGTTAGCGCTCACTATCGCTTACTCCCCGGATGTCACCGGCGGTTCGCCAGACGAAGAGCGCTACGAGTTCTTCCAGCAAGCCTGCGCTGCTTTCGGCGTACCGACTCTCGCTAGTCTCCCTGACGCACAGGAGCGGGTTGCTGACTGGGTGCGTGCTCGTCACGAGGTGCACCCGGAAGACGAAGACATCCCCACCATCGGCCGCGCCATCCAGTGGCTTGACGACGCCGACGCATCCTCCGACCGCGCCCGCGCAGTCATCGGTCACATCCGGCACAGCGATATTCAAGCAGCCATCGCAGGGGTTTCGCGCGATGTCAGTGAGCGTGGCTCCGCGCCGTCGGCAAACTCTGTACTGGGGCAGATTGCCGAGCTGACCGACACCATCGACTGTGAGAAGATTGCCCGTTGCGCGCCGTGCCCGGGCGCGTCGCTGGTGATGTGGTCCCACGTCGACGACGCCAATCGGATTGCCTCCGCGCTTAACGACGGCGGTTCCGAGACCATCCGCGTGGAGAACACTTCTGCCGGCGCGGTGGTCGAGTAAAAAAAGCTTATGTGAACGAGTCGGCCTATGAGCCGGATTCTGTCCCTCGGCGCCCCTTTCGGAAAGCGCCGGGTGGCGATCATCCATCTCGGTCTGCCATTGCTGACAGCCTGAAGCAGCACACCCGCGAGTATCGGACGGGCAGCCCTCAAACACTCGCGCACACGCACGACGAAGCATGCGCGATTTTGCCTTGCTCCTGGTGGGGTTTACCTAGCCGGTGCAATCACTTGCCCCGCTGGTGCGCTCTTACCGCACCTTTTCACCCTCACCGAATCTCCACAGCTTTACGTCAAAGACATCGGCTGTGCGCCCGGCGGTCTATTTTCTGTGGCACTATTCCCGCAGGTCACCCTGGGTTGCTGTTAGCAACCACCATGCCCAGTGGAGTCCGGACTTTCCTCGACAGCGGCCTGGACGCACTCTGTAAAAGAGGCGTCCGGTTCCATTAACTGCCGCGATCACCCGGCCGGCTCGCTCGAATGGTTAGTGTACCCGCCACAACCGCAATTCAAATAACCCGCCGTACCGGGCTGCTAACCACGCAGGTAGCTGGTGTCGTTAATCAGCCGCACTGATGTCGGCCCATCTGCGTAGAACTCCGCGATGGAGAGGCTGGCCAGGTCCAGGTGCAGGCGGGTGAAGATTTCAAAGCCGCAGCCGAGCCCCTGGCGCAGCAGCGACTTGATTGGCGTGACATGGCTGACTACCAGCACATCAGAGGCACCGAATTGTTGAGCGATGCGCTCGCGCGCGGCGCCCACTCGGCTATCGACCGAGCGGAAATCCTCCCCCTCCGGCGGCGCCACGGTCGGGTCCGCGAGCCAAGAACTGTGCAGCTCAGGGGTGGAGTTGTGCGCCTCGGAGAAAGTCATGCCCTCCCACTGCCCGAAGTCGGTCTCGCGCAGATCCTCTTCAACGTGGATGTCCAGGCCGAGCGCATTTGCTGCCGCCTCTGCCGTCTGCTGTGCACGACGCTGTGGAGAGGCCACAATGGCAGAGAAATTCATGTTGCCGCTATCGACCAGCTCTACGAGGTGCCGTGCCGCCGCTGCCGCTTGCTGCCTGCCGACCTCCGTCAGGTCGGGGTTCGAACGACTTCCCGAGTACTCCCGGCGAATCGACATCGGCGACTGCCCATGGCGCAGCAGCACCAACCGCGTGGGGTCCGTGGTCGCACCCGTCCAGCCCGGCGCACAATCGCGCTTGTCTGCAGCCTGGCTCATTTACTTGCCTTTCACTGCTCCCAGCGTTTCCGCACGCACGATCATCGCGCCACATTCAGGACAGAACGTCACTTCTTCCGGCGCGAGCGTGGTGAATTCATGCACGGTTCCGACATCGAGCTCCATGAAGCAGGAACCGCAGGTGCGCCCGTTCAGGCGTGCAACAGGGATGCCGTTAGCAAGCGCTAGACGACGGTAAAGCTTGGCTGCCGAACCATCAATGAGTTTGTCAGCCTCTTCGATTCGGGTCTCAGCGATGGAAATGCGCGCAATGAGGTCAACCTCGGCGTCGTTAAGCCTTTGCTTGGCGGCGACGATGTCATCGTGCGCCTCGTCGGCGTCGTATTCGTGCTCAGCGTCGACCTGATAGGCCTCCTGCATGCGCTCGTACTGCTGGAGTTCCTGTTCAGCGCGTTCGCGGCGGCGCTTGGTAGAGCGCAGGTCGTGCTCGAGGTCACGGCGCGTGGATGCGTCTTCTGCGGCACCGAGCGACAGACGGTCAGCCTTTTCGCGAGCCTTCAGTTTGTTGATGTCCGATTCCAGCTTGGCAATATCGCGGCCGATATCGGAGGCGCTGAGCTTGGAGCGCGCAGCCTCACTGGCCTGACGGCTGTGCTTTTTACGCAGCTCCTGCAACTCGGCACGCTCGGGCAGAACGTTCTGGCGGGCGGTGAGCCCATCCAACAGAGTTTGGTTTTCCGCCTTTTCCAACATCGCCACTTGGATTTGTGGACTAAGCCTCATGGTCTTCACTTCCTTGCCTGTGTCGACGATTCTGCCACTGTCCAGGGATCGGTGCGCACCTCAAGGACCTCGGTCGCGACCCCGAGCCTCTCGGCCAGTATGTCTGCGGCCTGGTAGCACCAGGGGAACTCACTGGCCCAGTGGGCCGTATCCACGACGCAGAAGTCCGCGGTCCGCAGCGTCTCATCTACAGGATGATGCCGCAGGTCAGAGGTAACAAACGCATCGACGCCCATCTTCGCCACAGTGTCCAGGAAAGAGTCGCCCGAACCAGATGCGACGGCAACCGTACGAATCATCCGCTCCGGATCGCCTGCGCCGCGCACGCCCCATGCCGTTGCAGGCAGACGCTCAGCCACACGAGCGACGAAGTCCTTAAATGGCATCGGCGTATCTAGCGTGCCCACTCGCCCAATGCCCACAGCCTGCTGCGGGTCCAGACCGGTGGCCTGATTGTCCACGATGTCGAATGCCGGTTCCTCATACGGATGCGCTGCAACGAGAGCCTTAACAATCGCCGCGCGCATGGACCGTGGTGCGACCATCTCCAGGCGCACTTCCTCGACATACTCGACCTGCCCCTCGGCGCCGATGAAGGGATTTGCCCCGCTCAGCGGGCGGAACTGGCCGCGGCCGTTAATGCGAAACGCACAGCTGTCGTAGTCGCCGATAGTGCCCGCGCCCGCCTCAAACATGGCTTGCGCGACCTTATCGACGTGATCTGCCGGAACCTTCACCGTCCAGGTATCCAAGCCGGGAGCCGGCTGCGGAGCTAGCGGCGCACCCGGTTCGACTCCGAGCATCGTGGCCAACTGGTCGTTGACACCCGGTCGTGCGCTGTCAGCGTTAGTGTGCGCTGCAAAGAGAGCTACACCTGCCCGAATCAGCTTATGAATAATCCGACCCTTCGGCGTATCCGCCGCCACGGAATTCACACCGCGCAGAAGCAGCGGATGGTGCACAACGAGCATCTGAGCACCGGAGGCAATCGCGCGATCTGCGACCTCGTCAGTGCAGTCCAGCGCCAACGCGATGCGACACACCTCATCCTGCGGGTCACCGCAGATCAGGCCAACTTTATCCCAGCTCTCCGCCAGTGCCGGTGGGTAGGCCGCGTCCATCGCCGCACGCACGTCGGCAACGGTCACCGCCGTGTTATTGCCCTCGGCACGGGTCTGCGCAGAGTCCGTCATACATCCATCCCTTCAACATGCATTTCTCTCCAGCCTCTCCTCCAGCGTAGTGAACTCTGCCCCACCGCATCAGTTCTGCGACAGCAAATCCGCTACTTCCGCAACAAGCCGCCGCACACTCGTCTCGTCCCGCACAGCCAGCCGCCACCACGAACCGTCCAGGCCGGCAAAGGTGTCGCAGCGCCGCACGGCCACTCCACGCTCCGCAAGTCCCTGCCGCAAATGCTCATGCTTGACGACGTCAACCTCCGCAGCACCCTGCCCATTGTGAGAACTCCGGTCACCTCCCGGACGCGCCAGGACAAAGGGAGCCTCGGAATCCAACACCTGCCAGCCGGCGGCCCTTAGCAGCTGTGTCATAGCCTCGCGCTGCTGACGAATCTCAGCGCGGATTTGTGGCAGCAGCTCCGTCTCACGACGCGCGATTGCCGCCATAGCGGTAAGTTGCAGCGTGCCCAGCGGCCAGTGCGGACGCCGTCGCGCCAGCTGTGCCAGGAGCTCAGGGGCTCCCAGCGCATAGCCACAGCGCAGGCCTGCGATTGCCCAGGTCTTAGTCATGCTGCGGAAAACGATGACATTATCGGGGATTCTGTTCGCTTCCCCCGGCCTGCAATCGGCTAGCGAGCACCGCCGAATAATTTCGCCATCGGCGACGTCCATAAAAGCCTCATCCACGACCAGGATCCCGCAACGGCCGGCGAGCCCCCGCAGATCATCCGCTGAATGAGCAACGCCGGTGGGGTTGGTCGGATTGCCGATGATGACCATCCGGCCTTCAAGCTGCTGGGAATGCGGGAAGGATGCGTTCTCGTGGACGTCGGCAAGCGTAGGCATGAGCGTGTACGGCGACGGCAGTACCAGCGAATCCGCCTCGACTCCTGCGGCGAGGAAGGCGGCTTCGGGTTCGGTGAACTGCGGCTGGACGATTGTGGCGGGCAAGCCCAAGTGAGGCAAGAGCGAGAACCCCTCGGCGACGCCGTGGAGAAGCAGTACCTCGTCGGCGCTGCGATTGTGGTTGTCGGCGATGGCGGCGCGGACGTCGGCATCGAGCTGCGCCGACGGATACGCGGCAAGTTCTCCGAGGGACGTGGCCAGCGAGTGCTGTAGCCACTGCGGTGTGGTGCCGTGGACATTGACGGCAAAGTCCAGGTCAGCACCATGGGCGGCCTGGTCGCCGTGATAGCGCAGCGGGTCGTCTAACATGCCATCCAGCCTAATGACCTTTTAGGATGAACAATATGTCCACTGGCCATCGCCCCACTGTCCTTATTGATGTCGACGGCACCATTGCCGATTCTCTCCCCGCAATCGCACATGGATTTCGCCTTGCATTGGAGGAAATTGACCACCCACTTCCGCCTGAGAGCTTTATCAACACGATTCCCGGGCCGCCGATGGTGGAGACGCTGGCGTCGCTCGGGCTTTCCGACGAACAAGTCGACCGAGCCTTTGCTGTGTATATGGAGCATCAACACGCCGGTGCTTGGCAGCGTGCCGAGATGTTCCCCGGCTGGCCGGAGCTCCTGCGCGATTGGCGGGCAGCAGGCGTACAGCTAGCCACTGCGACTTCCAAGGGCGAGTACTTCGCCCGCAAGACCCTGGACAATTTCGGCCTTCTCGACGCCTTTGACTTCATCGGCGCCGCCAGCGACGACGGCTCACGGCAAACAAAGACTGAGGTCATTGAGTACACGCTCAAGGAGTTGGGCATTGAACCCGATGAAGCAGTGCGCCCGCGTGGTTCGGTTGTAATGGTCGGCGATCGCATCCATGATTTTGAGGGCGCAGCACAGTTCGGCATCCCCGCCATCGCTGTTAAATGGGGCTACGGCTCAGAATCTGAGTGGGCATCGGCAGCGGCGGTGGCATCGTCGCCTGGGGACCTGAATCGTGTTGTGCGGGAAATGCTGTATCTTTAAGACTCGTCAACGATTAGTGACAATCCTATTTTTATTTTCCGAGAAGTTTGGTTTTGCCTATTATGCTTATGAACTCGTCGCATCGTACTGAGTCCGTGTACGTCGTGTTTGTCTGCTCCGGAAATATCTGCCGCTCCCCAATGGCTGAAATCATCGTCCGTGACGCAGTTGAAGCCAATGCGCTTGCCGACGATGTCCTGCTCGCCTCCTGCGGAATCGGCGGCTGGCATGTCGGCGAACCCGCCGACGAGCGGGCGCAAGCCGAGCTGGACAATGCCGGCTACGACCCAAATCACACCGCCGCACAGCTAGGCGATGAGCACATGGACGCAACGCTTTTCATCGCCATGGATGAATCGCACATCAATGGTCTACTCCGCGCTGGCGTGCCAAAAGAAAAGATTCGCCTGCTGCGTTCCTTCGACCCGGCGTCCCCGAAGGGTGCCGTCGTGGCCGATCCCTACTACGGCGGCCCGGAGGGGTTCGTCCGCACTCGAAACGAAATTGAGGCCGCGACGCCGGGCATCATCGCATGGTTGCGTGAGACTCTGGTGCTGGCCTCTGAACGTTAAGGTTTCAAAACAACCTTTTCTTTTGTTTTATTGGCATTGCCTCGGTTTCGGAACGCCCAAATCTTATTCAAGATGAAGTTAGCGGGCGTGCCCAAGGTGACACCGATGAGGTTTGCCCAGTAGAGGCGGTTCCTAAAACCGGTGGAGTCGTCGAAAATGTCCGTTGGCAGTGCCAGCGGCGAGGTGGGGTTAGTCAGCAGCGTGATGACAACCAGGTTCACAATCAGTGCTGAGATACCTGCAAATAAAAACGGGAGGAACTGTCTAAACCAGTTCGGGCGATTGTCAGTTCGGAAAGTCCAGGACCGGTTGAGCTGGAAGTTCCAGACATTAGCCACGACAAACGCCAGAGTTGCATAGACGTGGGAGTAACGGATATTCCACCGTGTTCCGAACAGGTTCAAAAACACGTCGTGTTCATTGGTGCCCAAACTGAGACCCAACTTGCGGGCAATAATCACGACAATCAGGTTGACAACCACACCTGTGCCGCCGACCAGACCGAACTTGATGAACTGGCGCGAGACTGTGCTGAAGCGACGTGAAGGCGAAGATTTCGCTGTTTGCGTGCCCACCACGACACCTCTCTTTCCATCTATCCCGGGTAGATTCCCCGTCAAATACGCTCAAACAACTTTACCCGAAGTTCACTCAATCTCCGCGCAGGTGAATCCTTGTGAAAGCGAGATTTCCCTCACGGCAATCAGCCTTTTCCTCCCCCTCATCACCTCATCAGCACTGTGCTCATTTGGTATGCACTTTTAAAACAGGTGCCACTGCCCACCCGCCGCAACAGTGCCATCCGCTCTAGTGCCATCCGCTCTAGTGCCAGCCACAGCACCGGGTAAGCTCAATGAATGTGTTTAAGAATGTGCGCCAGTTTCTGACCCCTGGATGGGTTCTCACTGCGATTGTCGCCATTGCGTTTTCCTATCTCGCATTTACTGTTCTGGCTCCGTGGCAGTTGGGTAAGAACACCGCGACGCAGCATCGCAATCAGCAGCTTGAGCACTCATTCGAGCTCGACCCCGTAGATGTCAATGAGCTAATGCCCAAGGGCAAAGGCTTCGTCGAGGGCAACGAATGGCGTCGCGTTACCGCCACCGGGTTCTTCCTGCCGGATACCCGCGTACTATTGCGTAACCGCCCAGTAAATGGCGCACCCGCTGTCCAGGTACTCGATGTCTTCGTCGCTAACAATGGCGAAAACTACCTGGTCAACCGTGGCTTCGTACGGCCTACAGACTCCAGCACGCCCAATGTTGAGCCAGCCCCGAAGGGCACCTTGACTATCTCGGCCTTTACCCGCCGAAACGAGATTCCCGCCGAAACCGCTCCAATCGCCGGCACCCCGCCACAGGTCTACGGAATCAATACCAAGGAAGTGTCCGAGCTAGTCGGCACCGAACTCAACCCCGATTGGCTTCAGCTCTCGGACAAATCCGATGCCGTCATCGAGGCCATCCCGCTGCCCACCCTGGAGTCCGGCCCCTACCTCTCCTACGGCATTCAATGGATTTTCTTCGGCGCTCTCGTGCCGCTTGCCGTCGTCTGGTTCATTCGCGCTGAAATCGTCGAGCGCAGACGAGACCGCGCGGAGCAGGAGGAGATGGCCAAGAACCTCCGCGATGCCGAAGCCGCGGAACCAGTAGATGACGCTGATGCCACCGAGGCCGCAACACCCGAATCGGACGACGACGCCACTCCGACGCCTCCGCCGGCTAAGCCCGAAGAGGATCGCGCCGCCGAGCTGCACCGTCAGCGCATGGCGCAACGCTACGGCAACACCGGCCACCGCGCCGCAGGTTATCGCGATAACCGATACGACGAACGTTTCTAACTCTCAGCTCGCGCTTTCACGCGTCGGATACATCCGGCGATTACTGCTGCTCCGGCGCAGCTGAGCGCAACAATGTTTTGTACTCGCTTGCTCAGCCCTGCGGCACGCCGCACATCGGCCACCGCAGGCCTCCGACCACTGCCAAGCACCGGGCGTATCTCCACTCCGCTGGGATACACCGTCGCGCCGCCCAGCTGCAGCCCCAGCGCGCCTGCAGCGCTTGCCTCCACGACGCCCGCGTTTGGACTTGGGTGGTTGCCGGCGTCTCGTCGCCACGCTACCAATGCTTGACGACGGTCCGGACCTGCAACCACAGTTGCGATAGCTGTAAGTCTCGCGGGGAAGAACCCGGCGGCGTCGTCAAGCCGTGCACTGGCCCACCCGAACTGCCGATAGCGAGCGTTGCGATACCCCACCATCGCGTCGAGGGTATTAGCCGCTCGATGAGCGACCACACCAGGAGCGCCTGCAATGGCACCCCACATGAGAGTGCCGGTGACTGCGTCGGAGGTATTTTCAGCGAGCGATTCGACGGTCGCTCGGGCGATGCCATCAGCGTCGAGAGCTTCCGGATCACGCGAACACAACCACGGCACAAGTTCGCGGGCGGCATCGATGTCGCCGGAGGTGAGTCGGTCAGTCATGCGCTCGCCAGTACGGCGGAGAGTGGTGCCGCCGAGCGAAGCCCACGTGGCGGCAGCCAGCGTGAGACTCGGTGCGACTGTGCTGACTGCGGCGGTAAGCGCTACCGGTGTGGCCACGGCGATTGCGGTGAACGCCACTCCGCGCGCTTTGGAGTCGGCGTAGATTCGGCGCTCAAGTTTGCTGACGGCCTGCCCGTAGAGGGCCACCGGATGGTGATTGGTGGGGTCTGCGAAAATGCGGTCAAGTGCATACCCCACTGCGATAGCCGCACCACGCCGCCAGAGGTGTCGACTTCTGGCATGTGTACGCAATCTAATCAAACTGTCCCTGCAGAACGGCTACGACATCCACCGGCTCTCCCGCATCTGCAGCCTTGACCATTGCTTTGCAGGTGGCCGAATCGATTATCGGTTTACCATCCCCGCCGATTGCGTAGGCGGGAGCGCCCGCGAGCAGAGATCCGACAAAAACAATGGTGGCAAGCGATTTTGTAAAACGCACAGACCGGAAGTTTAGCACAAACAAAATCCGCCCGGATTCTCCATTACAAGAATCCGGGCGGATTATGTCTGTGCGGCGAGAGGGTTTCGAACCCCCGACCGCTGGTGTGTAAAACCAGAGCTCTACCGCTGAGCTATCGCCGCGCTGCTGCGAAACTCTAACACACGGCAAACATAGATTGCCAATTGCGCACTACAAACAGCGTTTATGTAGATTGTTTCAACAGCTCAGCTAGTAGCCGATTCAAACGAGACAGCTAAAGCCGGCTAACTAGAGCGCTGCACCAGGCAATTGCCCTGCCAATCCCCCAGCCGGAGCGCCGAGGTGTTGGAGAAACCTGCCAGCTGTGCGGACTCGTCAATCACGCCAGGATCAATGGCACCCGGCTGACCAGCGCCCGGCGTGAGTAGCCACACGCGACCTTCATCCTCCAAAGGGCGGGAAGCATCCACAAGACCATCGACCAAGTCGCCGTCTTCTTCACGCCACCACAGCAATACGACGTCGACAACTTCATCCGTGTCTTCGTCGAGCAGGTCTGCATCCAGGAAATTCTCGACCGACTCACTGATTGCTGAGTCACAGTCTGTATCCCAGCCAACCTCCTGGACTAGCTGACCTTCCTTGATGCCGAGCCTGCTCGCATATTCATGAGCAGCGCCTGTGGCGTTGACCACTTCCCTTTTCCTCCTCTAGAAAAACTATTCAGCTCGATTTTTCGAACTATGTGCAGGAATTTTACCGCTCAAATACATTTTTCACAGCTGCAAAATAAGAATTTCCCCAAAAAGGTGCAGTTTTCGCAGTGTTCTTCGCAATGTTCGTCGTAAAGCCAAGCGGATTATTCAGTGAAAGCGTGTGTAAGAAACGGCTGGGGGCACAACAAACGATTCAGAAGTAGAGTGGAGAAAAATAACCTTTGCCTTTCCTTCAGGGACTGAAAGGAGCTCACAATGTCCGATACATCGTCAGGTACGCCACAAGCCCACTCTGATGAGTCAAATTTTGCCCTTATCCGTGATGGGGTCGCCTCCTATCTCACGGATGCAGATCCTGAAGAGACCAAGGAGTGGCTTGAGTCTCTCGACGGCCTGTTGGAAGAGGCAGGTCCGGAACGCGCACGCTTCCTCATGCTGCGGCTGCTGGAACGTGCCACGGCAAAGCGCGTGGCCCTACCGCCGCTGACCTCGACAGACCTCGTCAACACCATCCCGACTGAGATGGAGCCAGAATTCCCAGGCGATGAGGACATTGAGCGCCGCTACCGCAAGTGGATCCGCTGGAATGCGGCAATTATGGTCCATCGCGCACAGCGTCCAGGTATCGGCGTGGGCGGACATATCTCCACCTATGCGGGTGCCGCACCGCTTTACGAGGTCGGCTTTAACCACTTCTTCCGCGGCAAGGACCACCCAGGCGGCGGTGACCACGTCTTCTTCCAGGGCCACGCTTCGCCGGGCATGTACGCCCGTGCATTCCTAGAGGGGCGCCTGACCGAAGAGGACCTCGACGGTTTCCGCCAGGAAGTCTCCCTCGGTGAGGGCAATGGCCTTCCCTCCTACCCGCACCCGCATGGCATGCCGGAGTTCTGGGAGTTCCCGACGGTGTCTATGGGGCTGGGACCAATTAACGCTATCTACCAGGCCCGTTTTAACCGCTATCTCCATGACCGCGGCATCAAGGACACTTCCCAGCAGCACGTTTGGGCCTTCCTCGGTGACGGCGAAATGGACGAGCCGGAATCCCGTGGTGCCATTCAGCATGCGGCGCTGAACAACCTGGATAACCTGACATTCGTCATTAACTGCAACCTGCAACGTCTCGACGGTCCGGTGCGCGGTAACACCAGCATCATCCAAGAGTTGGAGTCGTTCTTCCGCGGCGCTGGTTGGAATGTCATCAAGGTCGTTTGGGGCCGCGAATGGGACGAGCTCTTCGCCAAGGACAAGGACGGCGCACTAGTCGACCTGATGAATAAGTTCTGCGATGGCGATTACCAGACGCTGAAGGCTAACAACGGCGCTTGGGTGCGAGAGCACTTCTTCGGCCGTGACCCGCGCACTGCCAAGCTGGTCGAGGACATGACCGACGAGGAGATTTGGAACCTCCGTCGCGGTGGCCACGACTACCGCAAGATTTACGCTGCCTACAAGAAGGCCTTGGAGACCAAGGACCAGCCGACTGTCATCCTGGCGCACACGGTTAAGGGCTATGGCCTCGGCCACAACTTCGAGGGCCGCAACGCGACCCACCAGATGAAGAAGCTGACGCTCGGTGATCTGAAGCTTTTCCGTGATAACCAGCGCATTCCGATCTCCGACGAGGAGCTGGAGAAGGATCCCTACCTGCCGCCGTACTACAACCCGGGCCCGGAGTCCGAGGAAGTGCAGTACATGCTGGAGCGGCGTAAGGAGCTCGGCGGTTTCGTGCCGGAGCGCCGCACTAGCTACGAGCCTCTGACAGTGCCAAAGCCTGAGAGCCTGAAGAACCTGCTCAAGGGATCAGGTAAGCAGAAAGTTGCCACCACTATGGCGACGGTGCGTGTTTTCAGGGACCTGATGCGCGATAAAGACCTCAAGGACCGCTTCGTGCCTATCATCCCTGATGAGGCCCGTACTTTCGGCATGGACTCCTGGTTCCCGACGCTGAAGATCTACAACCCGCACGGCCAGAATTACACTCCGGTCGACCATGAGCTGATGCTGTCCTACAAGGAAGCGAAGGACGGTCAG
Organism: Corynebacterium sp. HMSC074C03; assembly: GCF_001838285.1. Lineage (NCBI taxonomy): Bacteria > Bacillati > Actinomycetota > Actinomycetes > Mycobacteriales > Corynebacteriaceae > Corynebacterium > Corynebacterium sp. HMSC074C03. Next base: position 60,860 of record NZ_KV836246.1, read on the forward strand.
ATTCTGCACGAGGGCATTTCCGAGGCGGGCTCTGTGGGGTCGTTTACCGCTGTCGGCTCGGCGTACGCCACCCATGGCGTGGCCATGATTCCGCTCTACATCTTCTATTCGATGTTCGGTTTCCAGCGCACGGCTGACTCCATTTGGGCCGCTGGTGACCAAATGTCCCGTGGCTTCCTGCTCGGGGCGACAGCTGGTCGCACGACGCTGACAGGTGAAGGTCTGCAGCACATGGACGGTCACTCCCAGCTGCTGGCGGCTACGAACCCGTCTGTGGTCTCCTACGACCCGGCGTTTGCCTACGAGATTGCCTACATCGTCTGCGACGGTATCGACCGCATGTACGGCCCGGAGCGCGGCGAAGATGTCATCTACTACCTGACTATCTACAATGAGCCGACTTCGCAGCCGGCTGTCCCGGAAGACCTCGATGTCGAGGGGCTGCTTGGCGGTATCTACCGCTTCCGCAAGGCTGAGGGCGACAAGCATGTCAACCTGCTGGCTTCCGGCATTGGCATGCAGGAGGCGCTGCGCGCCGCGGACATCTTGGAAGACTACGGCGTGGCTTCCTCGATTTACTCGGTGACCTCGTGGAATGAGCTGGCCCGCGATGGGCACGAGCGTGACACTGAGCGTCTACACAATCCGGCTGAAGAGGTCGAAGACGCCTTCGTTACCCGCCAGCTGTCCGACGCCGATGGGCCGTTCATCGCAGTGACCGACTTCCAGCGTGCGGTCCCGGAGCAGATTCGCAAGTGGGTTCCGGGTGACTACACCGTCCTCGGCACCGACGGCTACGGCTTCTCGGATACCCGTCCGGCCGCTCGCCGCTACTTCAACTCCGACGGCGAGTCAGTCGCTGTTGCGGCCCTGTCCGCACTGGCACGCGCTGGCAAGCTCGACATGGATGTCGCCCAGGAAGCCGCTGAAGAGCTGCAGATTACCAATCCAACCGCAACCACTCAGGACGTTGAATAATGACCTCAAGCCTTGGAGATCAGCTCAGCGCCCTACTGGGCACACAGGTCACCGGTGACGCTGACGATGCCTCACCCAATGCAGCGAACGCGGGCTCGAAGAAGGGTTCCGCCGACGCTGACCTGCCCGCAGGTCTTCACGGCGAGGTCGCGGCAATCGTCAAAAAGATGGCTAACGACGAGGTGGAGTCCTTAGAGCTCTCCACTCCGCTGACCGACTACGGCTTTGACCGCCTAAGCGTCGTAGAGTTGGCCGTCCGCTGTGAGGAAGAGCTGGGAGTCCGCATTGAGGACGAGGACATTTCCTCGTTTAAGACCCTTGGCGATGTAGTGGACTACATCGCCGCCCGGCGCGGGTAGAGCTGCAGCACGTTAGCTGCCGCTACCCCACCGAGGTCTGCGTTGCCAGCGGTCGAGTTGCCGCTGGCGCTGTCGGACCCGGCAGGGGTGGACGTCGTAAAGCACTCTTCGGGGGCGTAGCCCGCCGTCATCATGCGCATCGGCTCTAACACGCGGTCCCACGGCCCGCCGACGGCCGCGTCAAGGGCGCCTGCGATGTCGCCGCCGCGCGCCATGATGGAACGCAGTGCGTCTTCGTTGACCACGATGTTTCCGGCGGCATCGGTCTGTCCGGCGAAAGTCCCCAGCTGCGGGGTATGGCAGTAGCGCATACCGTCGATGGCGTAGCCGTCATCATCCACGGCTGGGTCTTGCGCCAGCTCGAAATAGAGGCGCGGCCACCTAGCCAGGTTGTCCACCAGTGTGGCGATGGTGTCAGCACTTGCAGTGAAAGGCACCTCGGCGCACAAAGTGGCATCCTGGTCGGTCGCACGCCAAATATCCCGGCCTGGCTTAGTGCCATCGGGCATGCTGAGTCGGGCCAGCGCCCACGTGATGTGTGGTTGCAGCGGCCCTGGCATGCTGTGAATCCACAGAACGCCTGAAAGTTGGGTGCGCATAGACGAAGGTCCTCGGAAAAGTTGCGGTCAATTGGTGTAAGACGAGATTCGTCTTCCCCTACGAACTCATCCAACGACACTTGCCACACTGCAGAAAAAGCACTGCGGTAAAACAACACTTCTGAGGTTTACGTTGCACGTGTTTATGATTGTTATTTCCAAGACGGCTGCTGGCAACCCTCAAGTTGTCCTTAATCCCCCAGATGTGATTTAGCGGTGAGACGAAAAATCGGCGCCGCAAGCGACGCCGGCTTACTCCACATCCCCTTAATCCTCAGCGTGCTCTTCCAGCTCACTCCAGAGTTCGTCGTTGAAGTCGGCCCATAGAGGCTTTGCCCACTCGCCGAAATCTCGGTCGGTCAGCGCGATTGCCGCCCGTCCGGTTGGACGATGCAGCCACAGGAATGTGCCCGCTTGCCCAAAATGGCCTGCGACATCCTTGGGCATCGAGGCACCAAACCACAGCCCCTGCTTGGAATCGGGGTGTCCGAAGATCTCAAATCCCAGGCCCCAATCGGCCGGACGCTGCATTCCATAGCCCGGCACCACACCATTCAGCCCCGGGAACTGCACGGTCAACGCTTCGGTCACGGTATCGGGATGCAGCAGAGTCGGGGCGAGAACCTCATCGACGAAGGCCATCAAATTAGCGACGCTGCTGCGCGCGCCATGCCCTGCCGAGCCATCCAGCACGGAATCCGCCATCCCTAGCGGCTCAAACACAGCCTGGCGCAGGTATTCACTAAACGGCATGTCTGCCTCCGCGGCGATTACATCGGCGATGATGTCAAAGCCCGCGGAGGAGTAAATGCGTCGCTCCCCCGGTTCCTTTTCCAGCTCACGGCTGGCAAACCCCACCCCGCCGGCGTGCGCCAGTAGGTGACGCCCAGTCGCACCACGACCGGGTGGCGTGAGCTCTTGATTGAGCTCCAGCGCACCCTCTTCGACGGCCACAAGCATTCCCACGGCCGCCAACAGCTTGGTCACACTGGCCAGTTCAAAAACTCGGCCGCTATCACCGTGGGTGTGCCAACTGCCATCGTCGGCACGCACGGCAGCCGCGACCGTATTGACTGGCCACTGGTCAACTTGCGCTAGAACAGAGGGCTTCCAAGAAGTCATGCCCTCAAGACTACGCAAGCGTGGCGGACGTGGACTTTTCAGCAGGCGCGTCCGCAGACTCGTCGTCCGACTCGTCGGCTGTTTCATCGGCTGGCGATAGGTCGGCGTTGGCGCTTGCGTCCCACTCGTCCTGGTCCCAAATTCCTGCACGCTTTGCGACGACCAATGGGACCACGGCCTGGCCGGTGACGTTTACCGCGGTGCGTCCCATATCCACAATCGGCTCGACAGCCAGCAGGAGGCCGACGCCGGCAAGTGGCAAGCCGAGAGTCGACAGAGTCAGGGTCAGCATGACGGTAGCGCCGGTGGTGCCAGCAGTTGCGGCCGAACCGATAACGGAGACGAAGATGATGAGCAGGTAGTCCGTGAAGTCCAACGGCACACCGTAGAACTGCGAGACGAAGATAGCCGCGATAGCCGGGTAAATGGCGGCGCAACCATCCATCTTCGTGGTGGCGCCCAGCGGTACTGCGAAGGAAGCGTACTCATCCGGTACTGCCAGACGACGGGAGACAACGCGCTCAGTGACCGGCATGACGCCCATCGACGAACGGGTGAAGAAGCCGAGCGAGGTCACGGGCCAGACGCGACGGAAGAAGTCGATTGGGCTAATGCCATGAATCTTCAGCACAACTGGGTACACAACTGCGATAACCAGGAACAGGCCAATGTAGATGGCAATGGCGAACTTGCCCAGGCTGCCAAGTGCTTCCCAACCGTACTCAGCGACAGCATGACCGATCAGAGCCGCAGTACCGATTGGTGCCAGACGGATAACCCACCACAGCACCTTCTGCACGATGGTCAAAAGAGAGCCGGAGAACTCGATGAACGGTTCAGCCTTCGGGCCGACCTTTACTGCGGCAATACCGAAGACAATCGCGATGACCAGCAGCTGCAGGACGTTGAAGTTCAGCGAGCCGGATACAGCACCGTCAGATTCGCTGATCTTCACACCAAGGCCGAGGAAGTTCTGCGGGACAATGCTCTGCAGGAATCCCCACCAGGAGCCCACGGAACTCGGCTCTTGAGCTGCCGAGGCATCCACGCCAGAGTTGACGCCTGGCTTGATGACTAAGCCCAGCACGATGGCGATAACCACCGATACAAAGGACGTAATGGCAAACCAAACCAGTGTCGAAACAGCCAGCTTGGCTGCGCCTGCGACCTGGCGCAGGTTGGCAATCGACACCACGACTGCGGTGACCACCAGCGGCGGGATGAGCAGCTTCAACAGCGTGACGTAGGTACTGCCGACCTCGTCCAGCGCTGTGCGCAGCGAGGAGTCATCGCCAGTACTGCGGGCCATGAAGCCCAAAATGAGACCAATAATCAGGCCATAGACAACTTGGGCACCGAAGCCGGTCGCCCATTTGAATTTATTCACTTTTCCTCCTGGGATTTTATTTCTCTGAAAACACTTGTGCCGCGCCTTAAGCCCGTCTGGCATATGCGAGTGATGGGGTATCCGGGACCGCTGGCCTCAGCCTCGAAGAGGTAGGCGCAACGGGGGGGCGGAAGCCCGAAGTGTTTAGCGACAGGAGGAAGTGGAAATTCGGCCGTAATCGAGCCAACGCCGCTTTGTGAGCATTTTCATGTTGGTCATTTCTATGTTGCAAGTCCGGTTAAGAGACAAACGATAAGACTGCCACGATTGATGTTGTGACACCAATTTCCAACACTGTCCCTCACCCGAATATTCCACATCGCTAATTCGATTTCTCAGCCTGCTTGCGCAGCTGCAGCACCTTTAGCGAGCAGAGGAAACCGATAGTCAGCGCACCGACGGCGGAATACAGCGCGAACTGTGTGGCATGTGCAAACGCATTTGTCAGCGGGATCAATACACCGTCGGGAGCACCCTGCGCCCGCAGACCAATCAGCATAGAGCCGGCAGAATCCTTCAACCCCTGCCCCATCTGTTCCAGTCCCGGCGACAACCTCGCAATCTCGCGATCCAGCCCAATCGTCAACGCCATACCGCCGAGTGCCGCACCGAGAGCAGAACCAATCTGCCGGATTGTCGACTGCGTCGCCGACGCCTGCCCCGACAGACGCACCGGAATATCGCCGAGCACCAGCGAGGTCAGCTGCGCCGACGCCAGGCCAAGCCCCAGACCGTAGATAATCAGCGCAAACACAACGAGCCACAGTGGCAGATCAACACGCTCTTCCGCCGCCAACTGCAGCGAGCCGAAGACCTCGAGGCCAAGCCCCACAATCACCACACCGGCCGGGGTGATTCGGGCCGCTAGATGACGTGCCATGGCACCTGCGAAAAACGCGCCGAGAGCCATCGCTGCCAGGACCAGGCCAGTTGCGATCGTCGACAAGCCAATCGCCGACACCAAGTAAAGCGGCAGCACGAAGACCAGCGCGAACTCACCCACCGCGACGAGCATCGCCGTGGTATTACCCCAGCTGAACGTGGCGTAAGAGAACATCGACACATCCAACAGCGCAGGATCCGCGTTCTTTCGACGACGATTCTCCCACAGCACGAAGGCGACGAGCACCACCGCACCAACTAAGAGCGTGACGACGGGCGCGGAGGGAAAAGCAAACCCAATCTTGGCACCCTGAATGATGCCGAAGACCACGGCACCAAAGCCGATTCCAGATAGCAGCAGGCCGAGAACGTCGAAACCACCAGCGCCATTGGTATCGCCCGCGGTGTTCGGTACCCAACGCAGCGCAAGGATAAAGAGCACCACGGCGATGGGAACATTGACCCAGAAGATGGCTTCCCAACCAGCGAATTGAGTAAGGACGCCACCCAAGAGCGGGCCGACTGCTGCGGCACCGGACATGACCGCACCCCAGATGCCGAATGCGGTGGCGCGATCTTTGTCGCGGAACAGCGCGTTAACGCTGGACAGTGTCGACGGCAGAATGCACGCGCCACCAATGCCCTGGATAACGCGGGCTATGACCAACGGGGCCAAAGATGTGGAAAGCGCGGCCACAACGGAGCCGACCGTGAAGATGACCAGACCGACGAGAAAAAGGGTTCGGCGGCCGAAGCGATCACCAGCACGGCCAGAGGTTAGCAGCAGCGCGGCGAAGACGACGGAGTAGATAGTGGTAATCCACTGCGCACCGACGATGTCGAGGCCCAGCTCCGAAATGATGGTCGGCAGTGAAACACCAACGATGGTTCCGTCCAGGACGATTATGCCGAGACCAACCGCGAGCACGAGCAGGCCCCACCAGCGCTGTGGCGAGGCCGAGAACTCAGCGATTTGCTCATCGCTAGCGATCGCCGTGGCGGTGGTGCCCTCCGCTTTCTCTGTGGCACCGGGTTGTGCGTCGGCTGAGACGTCGGCGCTGCTCAAGGAAGGTTTCGTACTCATAGGATTAATGCTAGAAGTGTCCAAGTACTGATTTCATCAACCGAAAGTCGTAACTTTGCGGAAGACTCAGCTTCGTTGCGCACGGGAATCGCCTTCGTTGGCACGGAAACACTTTGCTTCATTAAACCCGTGCGGTGACAGCCAAACCCACTGGCTATAGGGCTTTTATCACTGCACAGTGGCAGATTGCTATGATGCTATGAGGTCTCGGGCGCTGGTTTTCGCGCTCAATTGTCGCTTCACAGCGCCCGAGCCTTGCCCCTATAGCTCAGTCGGTTAGAGCAGAGGACTCATAATCCTTTTGTCGCAGGTTCGAGCCCTGCTGGGGGCACGATGTGAAGTGGGAGTTTCGGACGTTTGGTCGATGTTCGATCGGATAATTAAACTCCCGCCCCCTCGATGTCGATCTTCGGACTACCAGCGCCGATAAGCGGCACGAAAACGGTCCCGGAACCTCAATAATGAGGAACCGGGGCCGTTCATTTTGTTCGACTTCACGTCCCTTTTCGACGCTTCGACACGACAAGTAGACCGAGCGCATTGCTGCGGTCGGTCTAGGCTAAGCCGGGAAGGGGGTCCGGTCCCCTCGTCCGGCGGTTCTTGTGAAAGTCGAAGTCTGAATCGTCGTCCTCGTACTCGGAGACGAACCTACGACGCTTCGGCGGCTCTGGCCTCTTTGGGCCAGAGCCACGGTTGAAAACATCGTCTTTCGCACTGCTGATGATGAGTCGATGATTCGTGCCCGCGACGGCAAAGGCCGTCAGGAAGAACTGCGAGGCCCAGCCTCGCATGAGCCGGGTCCTTGGGTCGTCAATGAACGCACCGAGGGGACCTTTAAGTGAGCCGTTGATGGACTCGACCGAGTTTCGACGACCGTAGATTTCGGCCCACTGCTTCGGGGAACCCGCTGGGCCGTCCTGGACGTACTTCATTGCTCTAGTGAGCGGGTCGGTAGTGCGTGTAGACGAGCATGGAAAAATTGCTTCCTGGCACCAGTAAGTAGCCCGTAGTGCCGGGTAGTCGCCCGGCCTTAATTGTGGAGTCAGACCGCGTGGGGGTGTGCATGAAAGGTAGTTGCCTGTAGGCAACCTCACGGAATCCGTGTACCCCCAACCGGGTGCGGGAAGCTGCAACATTGCATTAGAGACCCCCGAGCGCAAGTTGGCGACCCAGTTCGCCATGAACGGATCGAGAGGTGCTTGTCTCGGGCCACGCGGTCCGACTTGCTCCAATCGGTAAGCAGCGTGCGCGACAGACTCGGTGTTCGGAAAACCGGCCAGGTAAGCGATGGTTTCGTAGTCGAGACCCTCATTGATTAAGCCAGCGATCCAGGTGTTGCGCAGAGTTGTGAACCTCGGAAGGGACCTGCCCCCCCTGTAGTAGCGCGCGAGTCACGGAACCTTGAGCCGATCCCGGCGCTTACGTTCATCTAGACCGTGATAAAACACATATTCGTCGGGACCGACCCCTTCGGTGAGTGCGATAAGGTCGTCGGTCCAGGACCGCGCCACCGGCACAACTCGGGTGTAATCCTCGTTGACGGTTGCAGTAAGTATTCCGTTGGTAACCACGAAGTCGACCCCACGAGCCGCGAGCATGTCCTTGAGGTTGAACCCCAGCACCCAGCGTGAGCGCGAGCGCACCGAGATACGGGACGCGACGGCTTTCGGCCCCAATATCGAAACCAACCTGGCGAAACTCTACAATCTCGTCCACCGTGTACGTCGGGAGTTGTCTGACAGAGGGGTCTTGAAGTCCCGAATCTCCTCCAGATTCACACCTGGAAAGAGTTCTTCGCAAAATGAGGATCGCATACTTGCGGGTAGCGCGTTTTATGTTGACGGTGATTTTCGAGTTGTCCAGATACCAGAGAATGAACCTCTCGTTGAAGACTTCCTTCGGTGTTGTTCGTCCCTGCTCGTACCCGGACGCCATAAGTGCTGCGATGACCCTCATTGTTTGATAGACGGTCGGCTCAAACGAGATGTCCACCCGGTTCATTGTCTCGGGAATACAACGAGACTCGTCGAAGTAGCGAGTCGCAATGTCCACGACGTTCTCACGCACATGGGGCCATACGTCGAGGTTGACGTGGGTTTTCTTCGGTGTGCAGTTACGTGCTGACCTTGTCAGCCCATGCGTAACGGTCAGCGAGTTGGCCCATGCGACACCCCCTCGCAATACGCAGAAATGGTGTCCGCCCCTCGTAGGCTGACACCATGCCGAACTGCCTGCTAAAGGTGAGGCACCCGCCACCAGGTACCCCAACTGGGTAAACCTCTCCCCCACCGGCATCGACGACCCCGTCTACCGAGTCGCCGCTGAATTGCGCGATAACTTGAACGCGGTGGTGAACGAGTTCGTGAACGCGGGTTGGGCCACCAGCCAGGCTGATCTGTCCGCCCGGCTGGGCCTTCCGAAGAGCACGCTGTCGAGACTTTCCCGTGGTCTCGTTTGGCCGCAGGCGCGTCTTATCGCCTACTTGGAAGTCACCCTTGAACGACCAATTTGGCCGAGTACCACCGGGGACGTGACACATATCAAACCGGAGTTCCTCGCCTAAATGGCCTCGACCGAGTGGTCCGTCCCCAATCGTCGTTTCCCCGACTGGCCGAAGGTCGACGTGGCTGACCTCGACACTCCATACCGGGAACTGTGGGAGTTCACTTACGCGTTGCAGACGGAACTCGATACCGCGATTCGCCAGGGCTGGGTGGTGGGCGAGACCGAGTTCGCGCTGCGCGTGGGAATCAGCGAAAAGACGCTGCGTCGATACCTGCGCGGTGAGACCTGGCCTAGCGTGCAGTCCATTGCGGTCATGGAGCACGCGCTCGACACCCGCCTGTGGCCCAGACGTAGGCTTCGGTGTCCACGTAATCGCCCGCTGTGGCGCCGGGGCAACTAGGCCGTGAATCGTACAAAAGTTCATGCCTATACCCCAGCATGAGTTGGTGAAAAACGCAGCCTCGATCTTGCACAGGTTCCCATCAGACATGCTTGTCCGAGTACCACCACTACTACCTGGCGACTGCGCTCTTCGGAGTTCTCACATTTGTACGTCAAAATCGCCCATCGGCGTGTCACAGCTTGGAGGGAGTTTGTTAATGACTCGGTCGCCGCGCTTTCCGTAGACGATGATTACGTCGTGACTCGACGAAATCGTCGTGGAGTCATTACGGACGTGAGAACCCTTCTGCCACACCACCTCGGCCACGAAGTTCGCCGCGCCAAACACTTCGTCCATCAACATGCGCATACGGTGGTTTTCCACGTCGTCGAGGTGGACCCAGATGGCCCCGTCGTCGGACAGGAGTTTTTCAGGTGCAGCAGCTGTCTCTCATCATGGTCAGCCAGATCGAGTTTTCTAGGTTGTCCTCGTAGTTGGCGAAGGTCTGCGCGGTGTTAAACGGCGGGTCGATGTAGACGCACTTGACTTTACCGACGTACTTGCCGGCTAGTTCCGGCACGCGGGTCAAGGCTTCGAGCACGTCGCCGGACTCGCCGAGGATAAGCAGGTTGTCGTCTTGGGGTTCAAGGTCCGCGTGCTCGGAGTAGGTTCGTCCCTCCTGCTTGGGTTGCTGTTCACCGCTCATCACGTCGCCTTACTCAAGGAAGTTGGTCTGGCAGTAGCGCGGGTCCGTCGGCGCCCCCCACGTGTAGCCGTAGCGGCCGCGCGTGGTGGGAATGGGCGCCTTGTCCTTGTTGTGCCACGTAATTTCGAGTTTCTGACTATTCGCCACAGAATCCTCCAAGTATCAATTTCCCCCTGTATCGGTCCGGTGCGACAGCGTGGGGACGTGATATAAACGTAGCCACAGCGGTGGGGGCATATCCCGGTGATACGCACCTACCTAGTGGAGGTGGTCCGGTCTGCGACTTCCCCAAGCGTGTCGCCCCCATACCGGATTCTCAACATTGAAGAAAACTCGTTGTCTCGCGTTCCGAGACGGTCACCCCCTCTGGACACAGTACGGCCCCAATGAGTACGGCCCTGCGGTGGGATTCTCACCGGCACGGCTTTTGCGAGTCTCGATTGAGGGAATCGGCGGGTATCCTGCTAGGAAATCAAGTTCAACCGGGGCCGACATAACGGCTGGGAGATTGAATATCCGAGTCTCCCGAAGTCTCACAGCATTCTTGACAGTGTGCTGTGGGACATTTTCGCTTCCCAGCGGCGATTTTGGGGGCTGCTGTCTCGCAACCTGCTTGAAAGATGTCGCATGACATTGTTGACACTTTTAGGCCGGTGGGGCTACTCCGGCAGGTGGGGTGGTGAGGGGTGTGGGGCGACGTGCTCGATGTTGGTTTTCTTTAGGTAGTTGACCGTTGGGTCGATGATGTACCGGCCCCTGGAAGACCGCTCGGTCCCCCGTTGCAGGCGTGCGACACGCCTGACTTGGGTTACCGAGTCAGCTATCACTATCGCGCCCACAGCCGGGCATACGCCTGCGACGAAGCCAGCAGATCCTCGTGTATCCCCGCCGCGGCCACGCGTCCGCCATCGAGCATGACGACCTGGTCGGCAGCGGCCACTGTGTGCTCCTGATGTGCGATCACCAGCACTGTCGCCGACCCGGCGAGTTCGCGTATTGCCTCCTGCACAGCGACGGCGGCGGACGCGTCGAGCGATGAAGTCCCCTCATCCACCAGCAGCACCGGCGCCCGCTTCAACACGGCGCGGGCCACCGACACGCGCTGCCGCTCGCCGCCCGAGAGCAGTCTGCCGCCCTCACCGACGCGGGTCGCCCAGCCCTCAGGCAGACAATCGACGATCTCATCGACCCGCGCGAGTTTCGCGGCGGCGTCCACCTCGGCATCCGTAGCCTCGGGGCGGCCGAGCAGCACGTTCGCGCGCAGGGTGTCATCGAGGAGATAAACGTCTTGGAACACCAACGACGTCGCCCCGAGGACATCGGCACTAGCCATGTCACGAACATCTACCCTGTCGAACCGCACGGCCCCCGCGTCCACGTCATAGAAGCGGGCGATCAAGCGGGTGAGCGTGGTCTTGCCCGACCCGGATGGCCCGACGATGGCCGTGATCGATCCCGGCGCAACAGTCAGATCGAGACCGTCAAACACCATCGCGTCGTCGTAGCCGAAGCGCACTGCGTCAATCGCAATCTCCGGCGGACGCGTCGGCGCGGCGACTGGCTGCTCGGGTTCCGGTAGCCCCGGCTCGTCTAGCAAATTCACCACCTGGGCGAGTTCACGATCCATGCGGCGCAGCGCCGTACCAAGTTCGGAAAGCGTGCGGAGGGGACCGACCACCTGGGTGACGATGAGGATGAGACCGATCATCACGAGCGGGTCCGCACCGCCGAGACCGCGCCATACGGCCACGGTGACCACAGCGCCGAAGACCGTCTGTACCACGACGCTCTGGACGATCATCGATGCGGCGGAGGCCAGTTGGGCCGACATACCGAGGCGACGTTGGCGGTCAAGTGAAGATGCCAGTGGTGCATAACCAGAACCCGCCACTCGCGCCCCGCGCAGCGCCGTCTGGTGCTTGGCCAGGTCGAGCAGCGCGGCATCGGTGCGGTGTTCCGCGGCGGTGAGTCGGGCGTCGGCCCGGGCTCCAGGAGCGAGCCAGCATAGTCGAGGCGTACACGAGCGGTACCCCGACGGCGAGCGAGAGTCCCAGCCGCCAGTCAAGGAAGAAGGTCACGAGCACTAGAGTCAACGGAGTCGCCACGTAACCGACCAGCGGAGCAACCACGTCGCCGATTGCGGTAGCGACGAACATTGTGCCGCGGACCGAGAGCCGTGAGGCGTTGGCTGCGGACCCGCCATCGAACCACCCCATCGGCAGACGCATGAGCTGCCGAGCCAGTTGGCGATGCATCGACGACATCAGAGACATGGTCAAATCGACGCTCCCGCGCGTGACCCACACCGTGAGTAGGGCATGGACGCCGGCGCCGACCACCATTGCGATCAACCACCAGAGTGCTGAGCTGAAATCCCCCTGGGCCAGGTGGGCCAGTACTGGGACCAGGCACGCCAATGACAGGCCCTGTGCGACTCCGGCCGCCACAGCCACGGCTGTGAATCGCCGGAGTGTTGAGCGTCCTTCTTGGCCAGCGATCCGTTCAATCTGCGCAATCATCGAGCACCTCCCGTGACGGCGGCCTGGTCACGCCATAGCGCGGCGTAGTGCCCATCGGCGGCGAGCAGGGACTCGTGATCGCCTTGTTCGACGATTCGCCCTTGGTCGAGGACGACGATTTGGTCTGCATGGGTGATCGTGCCAAGGCGGTGGGCGATCATGATGACCGTGCGTCCACGGGTCAATTCGGCTAGGGCCTGCCCGATCGCGGCCTCGTTTTCAGGGTCGACCGCGGAGGTGGCCTCGTCGAGTATGAGCACGCGGGGGTCGGCGAGGATGGCCCGGGCGATGGCCACGCGCTGGGTCTCACCACCGGAGAGCCGCGCGTCCTCTCCGACGACGCTGTCGTGGCCGCGGGGCAGTTCCCGGATTCGCGCGTCGATTGCCGCTTGGGAGGCGGCGTGCTGGATGTCCTCGTCGATCGCGTCCGGACGCCCGAGCGCGATGTTGTCGCGAATGCTCATGGCGGGCAGGCTCGGGCTCTGCAGCAGGATGCCGACGTGTTGATGGAGCACATGCGGATCGATGTCGCGTACGTCGACGTCGCCGATGCGGATCGTACCGGTGTCCACATCACGGAAGCGGGCGATGAGGGAGGCGAGGGTCGACTTGCCCGAGCCAGAGGCCCCGACCAGCGCGGTGACCGAGCCTTCCCGAGCAACGAGCGACACTCCGTGCAGCACCGGCTCGTCGGGTGTGTAGCCGAAGGTGACGTCCTCGATCGTGACGTCAGACCCGGCGGGTTCGCGGGGCTGTTGGGGCACAGGAAGTTCAGGCTCGTCGAGGAGGGAGATGATTCGAGCGGCGGCTTCTTGTCCGTCGCTGACGTGTTGTTGCCCGGCTCCGACCGTGAGCAGCGTGGCGGGCAGTGAGAGCGCGATCATGGTGACCACAACGACGTCGGCGACCTCGCTCCATCCGGCGGCAACCATGACAGCTCCGGGGCCGACGACAGTCAGCGCGACGACCGGCAACCCAAGGGCGGTGAGCGCGACGGCATGGGCACGCATCTGGGGCGTGACGAGCGTGCGGAACTCCGAGGTGAAGTCGTCAGACGCCCGGGTGAAGCGTGTCGAGCCGGTCTCCGCCGCACCGAAAATGCGCAGCACCGCGAGGCCGTCGACGAATTCGATTACCGCGGCAGAGACCTCGGAGAGCGCCTCGGCGATCCGGGCCATGACAGTGCGCATGTCTCCGGGCGCGAGCACCGAGAACAGGACCATGTATGCCACCGGGCCGATCATGCAGCACAGGCCGAGCCGCCAGTCGATCGTCAATGCGACGATGACGCCGACCACCGGTGTCAGAACCGCTGCGGTGATCTCGACCAACGCGTGGGCGACAAGGTGGTGGAGGCTCGCGACATCGTCTTGGATGATGCGGCGGACGCGTCCGGAGGAGCTCTGATCAAACCATCCCAGTGGGAGTCGGCTCAGCTTGTCGGCCAGCTGTACACGCAACTCGGCCTGTACCCGCAGGTCGACCAGATGGGTGATGAGCAGCGCCAGCGACCCCAGGGCTAGTGCGCCACCGAGTCCACCGATGAACCACCAGACCGCTGGCCACACCGAGTCCGTGCCGCGGGTGAGTCCATCGACGATCCGGACCAACGCCAGCAGTGGAATGGCACTGGCCAAGCTGCCGAGAACCTGCAGCAACAGGGCGACGGCGATGGGGACGGACACCGGCCGAAGGATGTGCCAAACGGGGTTCCCCGCGTTCGCGTCGCCCCCTGTCAGCCGACTCGTCGACTCGTTGGTCGCTGTGGTGGGTTCGTCAGTCACGTGCGGCACTGTGTTACCTCCTCAGTAGACAATCACCTCTTTTTTTAACTAAGGCTACCCTAGCCTAACTAGCAACGCGTCGGTAAGTACATCGGCGGCTCCAAAGCACCCACAGCCGTGAACGGCGGACAGCCGGATGCCGCTGCCTCATCGCGGTGTGACTGAAGAAGCTCCGGCGTTCGTAGAGGCCAAGTCCGGTGTAGGCGCTTTGTGTTTAGAGCACATATTTGGCGACACCATGGTGAGTTTCGAGTCTCACCGGGGGCACGATTTGAAAACCCGCTTTCACCTGGCTTTTAGCCTGGTGGGGGCGGGTTTTTGCTTGTCTGCGTATTCACTATCTTTCACTCTTTTTCACGCACTTTCACGGGTATTTTGCACCAAAAATGCACCACGAACGCACCACACAATTGCGCCGTAAAGCAGCAGGATTCACAATCCCAAGAGTTCGGCTGTGGAATCGCACTTTTCGAAAACAGTATCGTTGCCCCAACCCGCCCTGTAGGCATGAAAAAACGCCCCGCTGGCGAACCGTTCGGAAATCCCGAACAACTCAAACCAGCGGGGCAAAGATTCTTGAGTTATGTCTCGGTCGGTGGATTCCTGGCTGTCGGTAGCGCCTGCGAATCCCCAACAATCCCAGTCAGTCTCGCCAAATCCGGCTGCGGTGCGGCACCCTCCGCACCACAACGCGCCCAATCAATAAACTCGCGCAGCCAACCAATCGCATCCGTGAGACCACGGCGAAGCAAATGCGTCCGGTCCTCCTCCACACGAAGCATCGCCTCCGTGTCCCGCAGGCGACTCTCGACGCTATCGAGCCGGTCCTCAAGCTTCTTAATCCGATTGTCCTGGCTCTGCAGCAGCGTCCCATTGAAAGCCACCGACGACTCTTCTTTACGGCCCTTCCAACCAATCCACGCCACGATAATGCCGACTATGGCTCCCGGAATGGAGTTAATTAAGTTTCCCCAGTTGATCTCCATGCGCAACCTCCCCACGGGAGCGGTTTCGTCCCATCACTGTGGCAGACGCAGCCGCAGTAATAGCCAACAGCAGATAATTCTTCGCGCTCACCCACATTCGTGACCCATCGTGAATCGCGTCAATCGCATACGAGCTCGCCCACATTGTCAGCAACGCCCCGCAGATTGCAATGCCCGCGGTTCGGCTGGCCCTTCCGAGTGCCGCCCACTTCCCTTTCGGCGGAGTGGCCGCACCAATAGCCAGAAGCAGCGATGCGGCCGCCCATGCCAACGCCGGGCTACCGGCGGGCAGCGCTGCCTCGACTGGTGTGAGTGCGGTCACCGAATGCCCGTAGTATCCGGCGCTGGTGGCTGCAGCATAGATTGCCCAGACCGTAGCGATGAGGCGCGGGTTGAACAGTTTTTCCGTCACCGCGCCAACCCCTACTCGCCCAACCGGTGCTCACCGACATACTCGCCGGCATTGGTGGTCGCAGCGGCGGTTCCCAGGCCGAGAACCGGGGCAATAACCGCCAGCAGCGCATCCATCTGCACTTCGCTGCCCCAGCCGAGGTAGACGCCGAGGACACCGAGCGCTGCGGCGAGACCGTAGACGGCCTGACGCCATGGTGTGTCAGAGTGCAGCAGAGCGAAGATGAGGGTGACGGTTGCGATGATGACACCGGTGATGGCTGGTGCTGCGGTGTCGTCCAGGACGCCCCAGGATACGAGCGCTGCGACGAGCGCTGACGCTACCGCGTACCAGCTGGCACGAGCAGACGCTGGAATGAAATTACGAATGGTTTCCATGATTGTTTCTCCTTCTTTGAGGTATGAAAAATGCCCGCGCCGGTATTGACGCAGGCATGAAAAAAGCACCCCGGCGGGGTGCTTACTTGTTGTCAGCGACAAGCTGCCTGAGCTCATCGAGCTGTTTGAGTACTTCGGCGTTTTGCTTCTGCAGCTCTCCTACCTGCTGCCGCAGTGCGAACACTCCCGCGTCCGCATACATGATGTAGTCAGCAAGTGGTGCGATGTGCTTCGAGCCAGGAACATGGCTCTTGCACGGAGTGTTGAGCGTAAGCGGTGCGGTCATAGGTGCCTCCTTTTTCTTCACCGCAGTGGAATACAAATAGCCCTTTGGTGGGATCATCGTTGCGAGCTGCTCGAACGTGACCCACGACCCGTAGGGCTGAAAGCCGCTATCGGCGAGCCACACGTGCCGCTGCCCCGCGTCATCGACGGCATAGCCCATCACGCACAGGTAGTGGTAGACCGTGCCTCCGGAGTACGCGAGGTTCTGACGGCTCTTGTAGCTGGCGCGCGGGTAGTTCGACGGTGGGGCCACAATGTTGGCCAGCACGCCGAACCCTGCGTCAATGCTGGCGGTGACTCGCTGCCACAGCTGGTCTCGCTGCGCCCCGGTTGGCGGGTCATTCGGCATTTCCGCCAAAGCCCACTTTCCCGCAGGCGCGTGCCTGTCGAGCACAGGCTTAATCTGGCCAATCCAGTCGGTGCCCCGCGTCGTTGTGCCCATCTCACGTGCCAGGGTCGCCTCCGGCAGAAGAACACCGGTGGCGGCTCTAATGATGGTTTGAGCCGACGCAGGGCCACAGTTGTAGCCGGTGTCTTGCCAGATCTGGTCACGCCGGTAGTCGAGCATCTTTTCCATGGGTTTCCTTTCTCGTCCCGGCTGAGGCGCAGGCTGTGTCGCACGTGCGCCTGTGAAAACGAGTTTGAGTTGGTCGATGGTTCCCCTATACGCATTGACATCAACCTTGAAGCCAGCGACAAGACCGTTTGAGCCGTACTGCAGAATGTCTGGCTTCTTGTTGCCGAGTGGGTAGTCCCACCCTCTGTGGTTGTCGCCGCCATCACTGTCGTATGCGGCGCGGTATGGCAGTGTTCGGTTGCGGCCGTAGTTGGATACCCACAGAGCTCCGAGTCCGGACATTGACGGTTCGCCACCGGGCATGTTCTCCCAGTACCACGCGCCGCTGTAAATGCCGGCGACAATGTATCCGCGTTTTTCTAGCTCGCGTTTGGCTGCCCACACATCATTTTTTGTGAGCAGCTTCCGATTTCCTGCGACGCTCTCTACGTCAATCCACACCGGCAGGTCACGTCGACCGCCCATTTGCTGGTCGATGACATCAACTTGCTGGGCAATCGTCGTACCTTCGGACGGTGCGCGCAGGTACCAATAGGTCGCAATCAGAAGCCCGGCGCGTTCTGCGTCTTTGAGGTGCGAGTGGAAAACTTTGTCGCGGTAGGTGCCGTCGCACAGTCGTAGGATTGCGAAGCTGATGCCTTCACTCTTGGCCTGTGTGAGGCTCATGCCGTTTTGGTGTTCTGAGACATCAACGCCGAATATTGTCATCTCTTTGTCCTCCCTTGTTTGGGTATGAAAAAAGCCCCCTGTGGGGGCTAGGTGGAGTAGATAGGGGCTAGAAGCTCACACACCGTTTTGTATGAAATGCCGATGTTAATCGGATTGCCGTCCGTATAAATCGTCCCGTAAACATCGGTTTTGATTTCCGTCACGGGAAGCATTTGTGAGCCACCCTTAGCGCGAATCATCAAGTCCTCTACTCCGATGTATGGCTTGAGTCGCGTTTGTTCGCCGTTTTGCGTGGCGACTTGGTTGGTGTAGCGGGCTCGTGACGTGAATTCGGCTACGACTCTGTATCCGGTGATGGTTCTGCTTGGCCATATTTTTTTGGTGCCGACGGTCACCGTTTTCACTAGCCCCCCCCGACACGGATACCCTTGGCTTTGTTGAGTACAACCATTCTTTTTACCCCCACACCGGCTGGTAGAAACTCAACTGGTCGCCTTTTTTGGCTATATCGCTAGTCAGTCTTGAAGATATGATGATTTGAGATCCTGCAGTGCTATACCGAACGTATGTCACCAAATAGTGCCTTCCGTTAGCCCCTCTTAGATATAAGTCTTTAATATCTTTTAGGGCATTGAATTCATCTTTTTCCGTCTTATAAAAGACAATCTTGTTTGTGTCAGAGTAAATAACTGAGGCCTCGTATGGCCCGGCGATTTTGTTCCAGCCCACGATCTTTTTGGCTTGCCAGATGACTCGGCCAGCGACACGCACGAACTGCACTAGCGCCCGGCCACGGTACACGCCCTTCACACGGTTTAGAACAGGCATGGGCTACTCCTGGATGTAGATAGTGTCCGAACGCGAACCAGTACCACGGGCGATAGTGCGGTAGGTAGTGGATGTGACCGCTGTGGACTCCAACGCCGCCACACGCGCCGCAAGCGCATCCAACTGCGCCTTCGTCACCGCGTCCTTCGGCCCCACCGCATCACCAACACGCATCGTGCCCGTTCCAGTACGCAACGCCATCGTCAACGGAGTCGGATTGTAGTCAAACTCATATTTCGGGAGAATCCCGTCCACATACGCCTTCGTGGTCGCGTCATCGTCAGCCTGTGGAGTCGCCGTCTTCACCTGCCCGCCCTCCGTGCGCTGCACCAGAGAACCAGCGGTCACAGACTCCGATACCGGCTGTTTGTCCAGCTTGTCAGCCAACCCCGGCACCGTCGGTGCGTCCCACGTACCCGACAGGTCACCGGCAAGCTGCACGCCACCCGCAACCTGCGAAGTAGCGCGCGGAACCGTCGTGAGCGCGTTATCAGCCCGCGTCAACGACTCCCGCACCGGCTGCGACAGTGCTTCACGCGGCCAGCCGTCCTCCGGCGCGCCGACCTGCGCCGACTCCGCAGCCTGCAACGCCGCGTCCCTAGCTTCCTCAGCCCCAAGACGCGCACCACCAGCAGCGTCCGCCGCATTCCGCGCCGACTCCGCCGAACCAGCAGCAGCATCACGAGCCGACCCCGCCGCCTGCGCCGCCGACTCCGCACGCACACGATCAGCCTCAACACGGCCAGCAACCGTAGCCACCGCAGACTGAGACACACCAGCACGCTCCGCGAACCCCTGCGCAGCAGACGCCGACCCCGCAGCATTCTGCTCCGACAGGGCCGCAGCCTGAGCAAACCCCGCAAGCTCCGCGCGAGCCTGGTCAGCAGCGGTAGTCGCGGCCTTACCAGCAGCAGCTTCCGCCCGGTTAGCGTCCTCCTTCGCGGAGGTGGCAGAACCAGCAGCACCCTCAGCCGAAGATGCAGCAGTGTCACGCGCCTGCTCGGCACGCACAGCCGCCGACTCCGCCCGCTCCGTCAAGTCCGTGAACTCGCCGCGCACCAGCGCCAGAGAACCATCCACAACGCGCTGCACCGACGCTTGCGCCTGCACAGCCTCATCCCTAGCGCGCTCAGCACCAGACTCAAACCCCGACGCACGCTGAGCAGACAACTCCGCCTGAGCAGCCGCAGCCTTCGCAGCATTCACCACCGCATTCGACGGCTGATACTCCTCCGAGTTCTCAATCATGTCCGCCAGCGACACAGTGCCCGACTCCGGCAGGTCAAACGTCCACGGCTCAAAAACACCCGGCGCCACAAGCTCAACAGTTGTCCTGCCCGGGTCAAGCTCACCCGTCCTAAACCGGCCAGCCACCAGCGGGTAATCCCGCCGCTCCCTGGTCACAATCCCCGACGTGCCAGTCGCACGCCGCGTCACGGTCGAGAAAACCGTGATAGTGCCATCCGTCGGCTTCAAACCAACATCCTTAATGTCTCCGATCAAGATCGTCATGGGGATACCTCCATATCCGGATTAGTAGGTTCAGGAATCACCGCATCCTCATTCGGAACAGTCACTTCACCAGAGTTATCCAGACGCGAATCCTGCTTTACAACCGTCAACGCCGAAAACTCCGTACCACCGAGCCACCAACGCCAACGAGAAGACCAACACCTCACATCAATCCAATAACCCGGCTCAGGAACCACAACCGTCCGAATAATGACCAGCGAGTCTTCAAACTTTCCTGAAACAGAAGCAGTGGTGTGCTTCGAAAACTCCCGCCCATCCGGCGCGTAAACACGCAGCGTGACAGAAGAACCGTCCGTTTCACCAGGACCCGGAAGCCAACCAGTCTGGTCACACTTAGCCTGAACAAACACCAGCCATGCACCTGGCTCATCCAACACAATTCCCTGCCGAACGCGGTCAATATGAGCCCCCTTATGCGGACCAATCTGCTTAT
This sequence comes from Corynebacterium sp. HMSC074C03, assembly GCF_001838285.1. NCBI lineage: Bacteria > Bacillati > Actinomycetota > Actinomycetes > Mycobacteriales > Corynebacteriaceae > Corynebacterium > Corynebacterium sp. HMSC074C03. Next base: position 81,267 of record NZ_KV836246.1, read on the forward strand.
CAAACGGCAGGCGCCGCACTCGCTCACTACCACTCGACCCCCGAGACGTAATATTGAGCGACTGATACGCAGAGCAATATCCACGCAATCCATCGAGCAGGTCTACCCGACTTGTCAGCTTCAACTGCCCATCCTGGAAAGCAGCCGAGACATCCTCCCACCCTTGTGGCTTCTTACCGCTGAAAATATCAAGCAAAGGTTTCATCACCATAGATCGCAACCCCTGCAGAAACCCATTGCGGGCTTCCTCTGCCGCTGCAGTGATACCAGTCAGCTGCCCCCAATTGATGGAGTCGCCATTGATGTTCTGCAGCTTCCCCAGGTCACCGGGGCGCATAGCGCCGGCTGGGACTCCATAGTCTTTCGGTTCTGGCGTCGTCATTGTCCCTCCTCATGCAGTTTCTTGCGGAGCGCTGTTTTCTGCTCGGGTGTCAACGCCGCCATAATCACGTCGATGTCACCCGCCGACTTCGACACCACGTCCTCCGGTGGCACGCCAGGCTCATCAGCCGGCAACCACAAACCGGCCTGGCCCTGCCACCAACCAGCCCCATCAAACGGAGGCTTATAAAACTCCATCTGCAGCTCCGGATGATGGCGAAACCCGCGGCGCCAAAAAATCTGCGACAACTCCGCGGCCGTTTCCTCCGGAAGCCCAAAATCCCCCTTACCGGTAGTGAGCTTCACCCACGCCCACAGCATGAACCGTGTCGGGTCATCCGCGTCATAAGTTGTTTCCAGCGTTGGCAAACTCATTTACAACCACCCATGTTTCTTAAAACTCGACGTCACAGTATTAATTTGGTCAACCGCCCACTCGACCGGGTCACGCAACGGTGGAACACCCAACGTTGCCGTCCACTCCTTCGGAGTATCCGCATCCCACTCAAGACGAAGCTTGCGGCACTGCAGCACCTGCACGTACCCGTCATCTGCTCCCGGCTCCTCACAGCCAATACGGTCACCAATCGTCCAATGACCAAAGCCCGGCGCGCCGATGAGATATGGCGCACCGTCGCCGATGTTGACCTCGAAAGCCCACTGTTCGTTGGTGTCGCGGAACTCTTTCCTCATCGCCAACAGCGCCGACAACGTGTAGGCCTGCCCGGAGTGATGGACGACGTTTTCTGGAAAGTGCGCCCAACCGAGCTTCTTCGAGCGGAGCGGAGATTTGATACTCATCCACGCCAAGAGCCGGTCTTCAAACCACGGGCGGATGATTGATTCAACAACGGAACCGAGCGCTGGCTGGAGAATGAACGAGCCCATGATGTTGAAAATCAGCTTGATGTTCGCACTAATGAGCTCATTGACCCCCGGGGCAGATTTACCGCCGACCGTGACCTGCGCAACGGAAGCAGGCTTGTAGCTGGCGGACACGCTGTTGACCGTGCTGGCCTTGCCGTTAGTGCGGTAGACAACCCAGGGTTGCTCAGGGGCGACGCCCAGGAACCCGGAGACGCTATATTGCGGTGCTCGGCGTGGCTTATCCAAGATAATGCGGGTTTCGTCGACGAGGTTATCGGCGATTTCCAGACCAGTGCGGACAAGACCGGAACCAATCTTGCCGAAAGTGGAGGTCTGCCCGTACCAACCTGATTTATCCACGACGTCAACGACGATCTGGCCGTTACGTTTCAACCCAGCGCCCGGCCACGGCTGAGGGTCACCGATAAGCCAACGGCGACACGTCACCATCAGCCCGCAATCTTCCAGGATTGGTTTAGCGACATCGTGAAAATTCTCGAACTCCGAGTGGATGTACCGCAGCGGACTAGTGTCCGTGGTGAGCAGCGAGGGCTTGACCACCATCTGCCAGCGCTTGTAGTCCAGCGTCGCCAGCCAGGACTCCGGGTCGAGAGGGTCATCCGGAAGCTGCCAGAGCGACCCGTTGAGCCGAAGAAGATTGGCGAAAAGCGTAACCTTTAGCCCCCAGATTGCGTTTGCAAAAAGCGACCACGCATTAGGAATCTGCAACGCTGGTGGGGAAAGCGGATTCGCCCAGCACGGAAAGTGCTTAAACATCTCATAATCGTGGACAAAGTCGACGGTGACCGTGCGGGCTAGATCCTCGTCCTGCGTGAGGGTGCAGTTACTCATCAACCCACCCCACCGCTCCCCCGCGGCGTCAATGGTCAAAACCACGTTCTGTTTTTCACGTTTGCGCCGCTCCCAGCAGAACTTCGCCAGATGATGGTCAAAAGGCAGAACGAGCTGCGCCGGGGCGGTCTCATTCACCTCGATCTCGAAAAAGCCCGCGTACTCGGCGGCCACCACACCGCGAAGCACCATGCCGACCGTTTTGTTTTCCCAAATCCGGATAAGCGGCGGCTCGTCACGGCGGCGACGCCGTTCTTCCCGCGCGGCGATAGCCTGCTCGTAAATATCGTCGAGTTGCTCATCCGATGCGCCTTGCACGGTCACAGCCATGGGGATTGCCACCTCCTTGGGATTCTGATTTCCGCAGTCGCACCGGCGATGTTGGCGAAGGAACCGTACGTTTGGCGGATCCCGTAGGCAATCATGTCGCCGGTGAAATCTGCAATGAGATCGTCAGAAAGAATCGGCACCCAGTCAGGGATGGTTCCCTTCATCCATTCGGAAATCTTCTTCCCGATTTCCTCCGGAGTGATTGCCAAGAATTTATCCAGACCGATTGCCTTCACTAGCTCGCGGAGCTTTTGGGCAATCCACATGCGCCACTGGTACGGCAGCGGAATATCGAGCAGCGGGAACGGGTCAACATACACCGGCAGTCTGGTGTCCGGGGTTCCTGGCGGGATTGGGTACTTGAAGAACTGGCCGTTCAAATCAGCCCACGCCTGGGTGTTGTCGTTGGCCACAACCATCTCCGCACCTGGGTTAGTGTCAACCAGCATGGTGCGGCCGGCCGGCTGGAAGGGCATGAAAATCATGCGGTCAGTGTCGAAATCCTCACCGATAGGCTGGTCTGGAAGTCCAAACTTCGCCGGGGAGGTCAGCACCCACTGCGGCCACGACTCGACGTCGCCATGATTGTTGACGGTGATGCCGTCGCCCGCCCAGTTCGAGCCGTTGAATACGAACTTCTGCCGAAACGGCACCGGCTCGTACCAAAACGGGTCATGGGCGATGACGACCAGTTGGTACGACGCAGCCGCCAGCGAAAAAGGGTCACGATTATCCAAATACTTCGGGCCCTCTTCCAGGCGGACTGTCAGGAGCCGCTTGCCGGACATGGGGGTTGTGACAGCCAGCTTCGTGTCCTTATCCGGGGCGAAAGCGCGCATGAACCGTGACTTGTCATGCGCCCAATCCTCGCCGAAAAAGTCCACATTCAGCACCACATGGCGCTCCATGGTTTTCGAGCCCACATAGCTGCTGCCTGGCTGCCCAACCCTGGCTTTATGAACCGTCTTGATTGGCGGCTCGTAAAACTCGCCCATGTCGCCCTCCATCAGGCGGACACTCCTGCCCCATGACTCAGGGCCATGGATAGGCCACATACTGCCGTCACAGCCCATAACGGTCAGGCCGAATTCCTGAATGTCATCCATTAATGCACTCCAATCTTTCCGGCCGATGCTTTGGCCTGCTCCACGCGATACTTCGCAAAAATGCCGTCGGTGTCATTGGCAATGAAATTGTTGACCACGGCGGCACCATCAGGACTGACTGCAGACATCACTGGCCCCAGATGCTCCTGGGCGATAGCCAATGGCACATCCAGGCCAGTTTGCTGCGCCATGTACCCGACCGGGTTTTCCACGATCTGCTTCATGTCCTGAAACGGCAGAAGCACGCTCCCGAAAATGTCCTTCGAGTACTCTTCGAAAGCATTAGTCACGCCCCAGGCGACTTCGCCTGAGTACCACGCGGCCAGGTCAGTCATTGCCCCGCCAGCTGCTCCGACGACATCACCGGGGGTCATAGGCATGACTTGCCCCAGCATTGCGCCCAGCGGAGCTGCGGCCATGCCAGCTGCCGCGCCACCTGCTGGGCCAAGAGCGCCGGTTACCGGTGCGGTAGCAGAACCCACCATCGCGCCGATGGTCGGCGTGCCAGCCATACCCAGCGCTGACATGCCCGCGGAAAACGCGGAGTCTGTCAGCCCCGAGGCCGCAGACGTCGCCATGTTCCCGGCGAAACTAACCGCCGAGGATGTCACCAACTTCGCAGCGTCAGCCCACGAGTTCTGCGCCATCAACATCGGCAACGCCTCGTTGACCACGTTCTCTAACGAGCCAGCCGCCTGCTCAGGTTGCGCCTTCGCAGGCTCCTGGCCAGTCACCGTCGCCGCGTCCTGGGGCTGCTCCGCTGGCTGCGGTTGCTCACCCTGCGGCTGGGTGTCCTGCATCGCAGGAATCTGGTTGTACACCAGGTCCTCAAACGCCTTCGTCTGCTCCGGCGAAAGCACACGCTCGGGCTTGATGGTGTTCTTCAACATGTGACCAACACCGGAGGCGCGGCCACCAGAGTCATACCAATTATTCGCGCGCCAAAACTCAGCCGCAGCCACCGGAGTGCCGTACCGGTCCTGGATATACCGAGCACCCGCCTCACCCTGCTTCTCCGGGTCAGGTGACCTATCCGGCAGATACTGCTGCAGCGTGCCCGAGGCTGGGTTCAGCTGGAAAAGACCAAACGCACCCGATGACGGGTTCACCGCATTCGGATCCCAATTCGACTCATGCTCGACAATGAAATCAATCGAGTCGAACTGCTCACCGGAATCCCAACCAAACGCCTTCAGGGACTTCTTAACGGCGGCCTTAATCGCATCCACACCCGAAAGTTTCTCTTCGGGCTGTTCTGCCTCCTCCCCTTGCACATCCGGAGATTCGACCGCAGAATCGACCGCCTCTTCCAGGCTGCCCTCATCGACCACCGAACCGTCAGTGCCCGGCGCGGCCTGCTTGCCCTCCGGCAATGCTTCGGCTGTTTTCCCGGCTTCGACAACGGCGTCGTCGTTTTTCCGGTAGTTGAGGAGCTTTTCAGCCCCACCATTGACTGCCTGGAACCAGACACTGCCGAGCTTGAAAATCGGCGGTATCTGGTCAGGGAACCCAGCAATCTGCAAGGCATCACCGATATGGCCGGAAACGAATGCCGCCACGACACTGCCCGCGTAGCCGGACAGTGAGTCACCACCGGGCGGAGTGGCCTGCAGCGAATCTGCAGACGCAGACGCTGCAGGAGACAGTGGCGCGACGTCAGGGTCGGACTCAAACGATGACGCTGTAGCTGATGGTGCCAGTTCATCGCTACCGTCGGCACCTGGGGCAGTGTCGCTGGCAGCGTCGGTTTCGACTGGTGAATCCGGTGACGTGGATGCAGCTGTTGTGCCGCTTCCAGCTGGAATCCACGCGTGGTGCGTGTACTGCGGATGATTGAACCCTGCTGCTGCGGGGCCAACCTTGCCGCCACCCGGGCCACCGCCCATCTCAACATTGGTTCCATCCGGCAGGGTGCCACTGGTATGGCCAAACTGGCCGCCACCATTGTCGTACCAGCCCATACGGAAACTACCCGCAGGCCCAATACCAATATTCGCACCGTGCTGCTGCAGCCACGCCAGCTGCGTACTGGTGGAGAACTTACGCGGCCACGGGTCCATGCCAAGGCCAAATGCTGCCAGAATTCCCTGCGTGTAGGAGCAGTCACCCCACGCGCCACGACGATTCGGGAAATTCTCGTACGGCGCGCCGTCGAGTGGCCGCTCCGCCTGCACGCCACGAACCATCTTGCCGTCAACCAACGCACGATACTCTTGCGCGGTTGGTGGTGTTTCGGCGTTGACGATGTCGTCGAAAACACCGCCGTCGGCGTAGCCAGGCAACTTCGGGAACGTCCCGTTGTTGATTTGCTGCAGTTCCTTGTCGTATTTCGCGGAACTGCGGCGATTGATGATCCACTCACCGGCGTCAAGACGTGCCGCTGGCATGCCATACGAGTCGTAGGCCAGGAACCCGTCGACTTCGTTGGTGCCCGGTCCGGCGGTGGGTAGTCGGTAACCGTCATGTGGCCGGTCCTTGGTGGACAGTGCATCGCGGTAGGTGCCACCGTGCGCGAAGCGTGGGTAGCGCCCACCTCGAGCGAAACGCCCACCATGACTGTTACCGGACTTGTGGTCACGGCGGAACACGTCAATGAAGATGGTCTTGCTGACCAGCTTCCCAAGGAGGTCCTTGACACCACCAAGTTTCTCGATTGCCGCGCGCGTCTCTGCGCTGACCTTCGGCTCGGTTTTCTTGTCGTGAACTTCCTGCAGCCTGCGCTTCGCATCCTCAACCTTCACGTCCAGCTGGTCCTTAGTCAGGTCAGCCAGCGGCGTGGGGCGTTGCGAGTCCAGGTCGAAAATCTGGGCGATTGCGATCTGCTGCTCCGCAGTCAAATCCGCAATGTTGAGGTTTGCTGCCGGAGTCGGGCGCTGACCATCGAGCAGGCCAACCTTGTTCAACGCATCAATGTGCTGCGCATTCAGGCCGTCGATGTTCATGCTGGCCCACGGCATCGGACGCTTCAAATCCAGCGTGTAAAGCTGCGCCTTAGCGAAATCATCGGTTGCAAACAGCGCACTGGCGTCGAGGTCTGCCTTCGGCCGAGCAGTCTTACCATTCAGGTTGTCAATGGTCGTATTGACCGTGCCGGTCTTGGCATCCAGCAGAATCGTGTCGAGGTCAACCTTGGGGTTAGCTGACATGGTCGACAGCCACTCAAGGTCGCCACGGGCGATTTCACCGTCGCGGCGGAACTCATCCATGATGAGGTGCGCCGTCGGGTTCGTGGTCGACACGTCCAGCTGGTCGAGAATCGACCGTGCCTCTTCCGAGGACACCTTGACCTGGTCGGTGTTGAGAAATGCGTCCATCTGGGCGGTTTTACCGTCCATGTCCGGCATTCCGTGGTTGACCCACCAGTCGTAGCGGGCAACTGCCTGCTCATCTTTGGCGGTGATGGTGACCTCGCCGGTCTGCTCGTCGACGACCTTGACCTTCATGCCAAAGTCTTCGAGCTTCTTGCGAGCACCCTCGTCACTAACAATCAATCTTGTTTCGAGAGACTTACCGTCCAGCTCCTTGAACTTCGCAGCTACCGTCGCGAGCTCCATATTCGCCCGGTCGGCCTTGAGATCCACAATCGTTTGAATCTGCTCCGGCGTCATCTGGTAGGCCTTGAGCAGCTTCTGGAATTCGGCGTCAGTCATGCCCAGCGATTGCTGCAGGCTATCCAGCACACCGGAGGACTGCGCCCACACATCCTTGATGTCATTGCCAGCCGCGACGCTGTCGGCCATGGTGTCACCAAGAGTTTGCAGCTCATTGTGGGCTGCAGCGCCCGCTGTTGTCGTCGTGTCCAGCAGGCCATTGGCCTTCATGGTGGCGCCAGCAAACGTTTCCATCTTGCCGGACACCTGGTCCACGACCTTCGTCAGTTCCGCCGATGCGTCAGCGGCCGACAGTTCCACGCCAGCAAGTTCCATGAACGCACGACGCAGCTTGTTAGCCCGCTCGCCCGCGTCACCGGTCTTACCGGCAAGTTCCTCAATCGTCGCAGCAGCATTCGCAGCAGCCGGCCCCACACGATCGAGTGAACCCTGCGCGCGGTTGTACTCATCACGCAGTTTCTGCATCTGCGCGGCAGCTTCAGCGCCACCCTCACCAGACTCAATCAGCTTCCGTTTGAAAGCCTCAAACTGGGCAGACGAACCCGTCAGCTGCTGGGCAAGCTCCTCATTAGACAGGCCAAGCCGCTTAATAGCTTCCGCAGCGCGGCCAGCCGAATCCGAAGAATCACGCCACTGCTCATCAGCGAACTTTGTCTCCTGGGAAATAGTTCCCATGGCCTTACCGATGTTGTGCCCCGCCTCGTTGACGGCAATGCCGACGCGGGACATCCAGCCCGGGCCGTTGCTGGCCAGCTGCTCCAGATGCGACTGCACATCCTGAACGCTGCTGCCCATTGCAGCGACAACGTCGCCGCCGGAAGCCATGGCGCTGAACATATCGCGGAACGCACTGGATGCAAGCGTGGCGGAGCGGGCAGCCTCGTCTTGGAAGCGGTTGTACTTCTGGGTCTCTGCGATAAGCGTCGTTACGACTGCAGTGCCGGCAGCCAACGCTGCTCCCCATGGTCCGCCAAACAGGTTGATGATGCCCTTGGCTCCGGCCTTCATGGTCTGCAGGCCAGCGCCAGCGATGCCACCGGCTACAGATCCGAACCGCTGCAGGCTAGCCGCGGCCTTATGGCCGACGGATTGCGCCATGTAGTCGATAGTGGTGAAAGCGTCCTTAGACCACATGGCGTTGATGCGCGCTTCAACAGCGGCGGTCTTATGCGCCTTGGCCATCTTCAGCAGCGACACCGAGCCACGCTCATAGCCGCGTGCCATGTTCTGGATAGCCTGATTCGAGGATGTGCCCAGGTACTGCAGCTGCGCCTCAAACTTGGTGATTTCCTGCCCACTAGCACGGTAGTAGGCCTGGATATCCTTAACGCCTTGCTGCATCGACGAGCGGGACTCAGCCATAGCGGTCTTCTGCTTCGTCACCGCATCGGTGACCTTGCCGACCACACCCGGCAACGTCTTAAAGCCTGCCCAGGCTGCCACGGCTGCAGTCACGGCCGCTGGGTGCGACTCCATGAACGACGAAATCGCCTCTAGCGGCGGGGTCAACGCCTTTGCCGCGACGGCAGTGGTCTGCAGTGCAGTCAAGAACAGGTTCCAGGTACCCACGCCGAGCGCACCGGCAGCTTGTGCCGCAGACGCACCAATGCTCACCAACGACGGAGCAAGCCCCTTACCGGCCTCCCACAACTGACGGAACACCTCAGTCGTGCGGGCAACAGTCGCAGAATGCATGAATGCTTGAAACGCATCCACCGCCGAACTGGCGAGATTCTGTAGCCCGGGCACCACTGTCGACGTCAGATAGGCATCGAACGTTTCCATGACCGGCTTAGCGCGCGCGTTCATCGCATCAAGCGCGTCGGTGACACCCTTGAAACCGCCGGCGGCCTGGTTGAAAAATGGTCCTGCGATAGTGGCGCCGAGCCTGCCGGCCGCAGCGCCCATGTTGCGGAACGCGCCCTCGACGGTATTACCCGCTTCAAGCGCAGCGCCGCCCATGCCACGTTCCATAGCGTTCTGGAACGTCGCGAAATCAATCTGCCCCTTAGTGACCATGTCGCTGATCTCTGCAGAGGTCTTACCAAGTTCTTCCCCGAGGAGTTGCAGGACAGGAACGCCGCGGGAAAGCAGCTGCATCATGTCGTCGCCCTGCAGTTTGCCGCGGGCTGCGACGGAGTTGAAAATCTGGCCCATCTCACCCATCGACGCACCGGCGATGGTGGCGGTGTCGCCAACGATCTTCAGGGTGCGCTCGAGTTCCTGGCCAGGTTTAATACCGGCTGCGACAGCGCCTGCGGCAGCGGTGGCGGCTTCTTCAAGCCCAAAGCTGGTGCCCTTCACCGACGCCAGCGCGTTGTCCATGATGGACCCCACAGACGACGCAGAATGGCCGAGGCCGCGGAGCTTGGCTTCCGCCTGCTCGATACCGTTCAACCGGCCAACGCCCTTGGTAAGCCCGGCGCCAAGCGCCGCACCGGCTGCCACACCGACACCGACAGCGGATTTCTTCAGGGCACTGCCCATGCCGGAGGACAGCTTCTGGCCCATCGATTCGCCCGACTTCGACGCGGACTTTTCTGCCCCACCCATCGCCTTGTTGATACCCGGGGCGATTTTGCTGGTCTCCGGGATGATGGAGATATAGGCAGCTGCGATTTCGACGGCCATGGCGTCCTCCTAGGGCTTGTTTTGCCGCTGGAGTTTCCTCCGGCGTGCGAGTTCGGCGCGGGTATTTTGCAGTTCGGCAGCATTCTTCGGGCCATTCCTGGCGCGTCGTTGCCGCTCGACAGCTTCTTTCAGCTGGTCGATAACTGGGCGTGGCTTCGGCGCGGTCTTCCTACGCGCTCGTTGCCAGTTCGCCCATGCCAGCGTGTCGATGGTGTTCATCAACAGCTGGTTTTTCGGCGCCTTGTACTCCGCTAGCGGGTCATCAAGACGCCTTACCGCGCTGCCTTCCGGCGCCCATGCGAGAAACGCTTTCAGCTCAGCCCACGACAATGCTGGGCTTCCGAGCTGGTGAATAGAGCGCCCTTTCTCAATGAGGTCGTACGTCAGCGCGGTTTTAAACCCTGGTCGGTGTAGAAGCCCGGCCAGGACTAGGATTCCCCCAGCGGGACATCAGTGAGTCGATTCCACTCATTCCACAGCTGGACCTTTTCACCGAAAACTAGGTTGTCAACGAACCACTTGGCGTCGTCGATACCCAGCTCGGTGATGAAGAAGTCGAACGCTTCGCTGACTGGTCGGCGGCCGTCTTCCAGGAGCTTGTCGTCCGGGTTGTCCTTAAACCACTTAGCGAACGTCGCGTAGGTCTCATCGTCGATGAACTCCATGCGCGGCACAGAGAACGTCTTCGACTTGCCGTCCTTGGTCGGGATTTCACACGTGAACTGAGTACGGGCGTCCCATGCTGGTACGAATTCGAAAGCCATGAGGGGTCTCCTTAATAAGAGTTAGGAAAAATTTGGAGGGGTTACATGAGGGGTTGGTGGGGTCACCCCAGGCCGTCGTCAGCTGAACCCCTCATGAAAAGCTGACGACACACAGTGGCCTGGGGTGAGAGCGACGGTTAGGACTCCGTCGGGTTGATCTTGAGGGTGAGGGTGCGCTGCGCGGTGGCGCCAGCACCGTCGGAGACACGGACGGTGAAGGACTCCTCACCGGAGCCGGTCGGGGTTCCCGAGAGCTTGCCGTTCTCAGCGAGAGTCAGGCCTGCCGGCAGGGAGCCGACTGCGGTGAACTTGTAGTTACCGTCACCGCCGGATGCCTGCAGGGTGGCGGTGTACGACTTGCCCTGGGTTGCCGGGGAAATCACAGCGGTGGTGATACCGAACTGTGCTACCTCACCGTCGGCGGTGCTGATCGAGTAGTACTCGTACATCACGTTGCCGGCGGCATCTGGGAAGCACTTGGTGGTGACCTCGTACATCACGATGTCCTGGTGAGTGTTCTGAATATCGCCTAGGTTGACGACCTGGCCAATCGGGATGACCTGGCGCTTGGTGCCCTGGTCGGTCAGGTGCTCAGCAACAAAGACGGAGCGCGGCAGCTTCTTCTTGTTGTGCAGAACCTTGAAGCCCTCGCTCGTCTCCTGGACGTTGTCATCGCCGAAGACGGTCTTGAGTACGTCGATGTTGGCGGACTCGTAGAGCGTGGCGGTGAGCTCCTGGCCGTAGTCGGTCTGCAGGGTGTAGGCGATGTCGCCGCCGTAGGACTTCTTGTCCTCGGTATCACGGGTGATGGCCTGGGTCAGGCCGTCCTCGCCGACGATGCCGAGATCAGCGAATGCCGGGTCAAGCTCGGACATGGTGTCTTCCGGCAGGGCGGTGTTCAGCGGTGCGCGGAACAGCACACCGTTCTTGCCGGGGTTGGTTGACGTGATGTTGTTGACGTTTGCCATTTTTGCCTCCTTGGGGCATGAGAAAAGCCCCACGCGACGCGCAGGGCTTAAGTAAACGAATCGTTGGTTACTGGTTAGTCAGCAGCGATATGAGGAGCTGGCCGGAATACTGAAACCGCACCAGGTTTTCCCGATCAGGGTCGAGGAACCGCTGTGGCGCAGCGTATTCCCGCCACCCGCGCAACCTGTGGCCGGAAAGGCGCATGCCCTTCCATGACTCATCGCGGAGCGCCTGGCGAATCAGCCCGGCGACCTGCTCGGCTTCGTATTCCGTTTCTGCATAGACCTGGACCGACATCGTTGCCGCATCGGTGATACGGTTCGGCGTCGCCCCTCCAACCCGCGTGACCACGACATGCGGGAACTTCGGCTGCCGCGGGTACCGAGTGCTCACTCGAATACCGCCGCAGATTCTGTGCAGCAGGTCGATAAACGCTTTTTGGGCTTGTGGGTCAGCTTCCCGCATTGATGTTCCTCAATAGCGTGTTGTTCTTCGCGTTATCGCGAGCAGCCTTGTAGTTAGTCGTGATGACCGATGCGCGGTGACGAGACTTGCCCTCATAGGGGCTGGATTCGTACCCGTCGCCGCAGGCGTCAGCGATACGCGCGGCACGTGAGTCAACCTCTGCCGCCACTGCGGGCAGGCGACGAATCTCCTCAAATGCCTTGATGTTGTACTTGATTTTCATCTAGCCCTCCATTCGCTTACAGCGGCACTCGACCAGGCCCGGCGAAAACCACGGGTTGGATTCCCAGTTCCCCGGCGGGGCGGCCAGCTCGTAGACCATTCCATCGACCTCGATGCGGTCACGGTCGGTGATGCCAGCTTCCACGGGGGCGTAGACCACCGCATCAAACTCCGCGGCCTCAGGGTGCGACGCGGTGACTGCCGGTGTGCCGCCTTTTTGCACCGCAAACACCATGACCTTGTCCTTGGTGTAGCGATGAAGAGGGTTGCCATACGGGTCTGTTGCCCCGTCTTCGTGGCGGTGCACCGTCACAGGAATCGTGCAGGGAAATACGTCCGCTACCATCCGGTTGCCTCCATACTCACTGCCCGGTCAGCGCTGAAATCCTGCAACGCGGATTCCAGCATCTGCCGTTCCTGGCCGGAAAGGAACAAGTCTCCGTCCGGATTTCGCCACGACGTGGACTGCGAGAATGACCCCGCAGTGGCTTGCTGCTGTGTGATACCGCCCCGGTCAGTTGCGGCCAGCGCTCGCTTCGCCATAGACACCGACACCAGCGCGAGAACCTTCCGAAGATTCTCGTCCGGGGTAGCCGGGATTTGCGGGTAGCTTGCCCGCAGCCATGCGTCCGCGTCGTCTAGAACAGCCTCGATGGCGTCATCTGTGACCGTGGCGGGGGCGGTCTGCCACCGCAGGCGAACGTCCCTAGAGGTGGCAAACATACGCTACCCCGCAGACAGGCCGTTGAGCTTCACCATGGCCAGCGGGTCGGTGACGCCGAACGCGACGGTCGCCCAGGTCTGGGACCAGGTCGTCTGAGTCGAGGCGTCACGCCACGTCTCGGTCGAGATCGGGGACTCGACACCCATGACGCCGACCATGCCAGCCTGCAGCACCAGACCCTCGCCCTTCTTCATGGCGTTGGTGGAGTGCAGAGTCAGGCCGAAGGTGCCCAGCATCTCCTGGTAGTTGCCGACACCGAGAAGCAGCTTCAGGTTCTTAGCGTCAACCGGGTTGAGCACCAGAGTGTCAGCACTGTAGCCAAGGTCAGTCTGCTCGATAGCAAGCTGCGCGTCCAGCAGGTTGCTGATGACTTCGCCCTCGCCGGTCTTCGCGGTCTTCGCGGTTGCTGCGACCTCGGCGGCCTTATCCCAGCCACCGGACGCCACGCTCAGGGTGCCGTCAATCTTGTCGATTGCCTCTGTCAGAGCCGAAATGCCGCGCTCGTCCAGATCCTTCACCATGGTGTTGGAGACCTGGGAAATCTTGCGCTGCAGCAGCATCGCATCATTGCGGATACGTGCCTCATCGGTGACACCGAACTTGCCACCGGTCTTCTGGACACGAGCGACAACCGGCTCACCATCAGGGGTGTGCAGCACCGGGAACTCAGAGCCCGGCGCGACAATGCCCGGCTTGTCCGTTGCGGTCGGCGTGTTCTTGACCAGCTGGTCAAACAGCAGCGCACCGCCGGTGGTGGTGACGTTGCCGAAGATGACCTTCGACAGGAGGTCTCGCTCAACTAGCTGCGCCGCATAGTTGTCGATGCGGGTCGGCTCGTTGAGCATCATGTCGATGGTGATAGCCCCGTTTTCAACGTTGGGACCGGAAAGCGGGAACATTGGGTCACGTGCCATTGTGTTTCCTCCTTAGTTCAGGGCGACCGTTACGGTGCCGTTAGCGGCCTTGGTTACAGCGATGCCAGCGACGGGGCCGTCGGTTGCCTTCTTCGCCTTGCCACCGGCAGCGGTGGAGATCTTGTCTCCTACGGCGATAGCGCCGGAGGCGACCAGCTCGTAAATACCGAGGCGGTAGATGGTGAAGTGTTCGCCGTTCTTGGCGTCGTGGGCTGCGACACCGAACGCATCTGCGTCGGCGGTAGCTGCCTTGACGACGGGGTTACGCCCTTCCATGTCGGCGGCGATGATGACGAAGGTGCCCTGGGCGATGTCGCCCTGGGCCTTGCCGGTGATGTTGGTTGCTGGGGTGAAATGCATCGGCGTGGAAGCCATTGCGTCCTCCAATCAGGTTGAAATGGAAAATGGCCAGCCGGGTTTAGACTGGCCATCCTGCAGGGAATGCGTTTGGTGGAGTTTCCGGCTCCGAGCGGACTGCGGCACCGAGCTGCTCCACCGGGGTGTTTGACGGTGGTCGGGTCTGTTCCTTCTGCATCGCTGCGAGCCGCTTGGCGCGGTCTTCGATTTCTTCTGGGCTGCCTGAGCCTAGAAGGTCGTGGTTTTCCTCGGCGATGCCGTAGCGGGCTGCCAGCCGAAGGCGGGTGTTTTCGGCCTCCAGGGCCTTGAATGCGTCTTCTTGGCTGGCTAGGCGCTCGGTGGCCTTTTGCAGTTCCGTCTTTTCTGCTTCCTGCTGGGTGCGCCAGCTCTCCGCGTCTGCTCGCAGTTCGTTGCGTTCGGTGCGGTAGCGTGCTGCTTCGCGTCGTGCTTCCTCGAGTTCCTTTCGGAAGTGCTCGGGCACGGGCTGCGCATCAGTATTGGCCGGTTCCTCCTGGGTTCCGGTGTGCGCCACCTGCTCGGCGCTGGCTTCGGTGGCGGTGTTTTCCTCCGACATGAGTTACCTCCTGGGTAAATCTGTTTTCGGGCATAAGAAAACCCCGCCACCACTTCTTGTGGTGCGGGGTAGTGCCATGGCGGGGACTCGCACTCCCGCAAATGTGGCTACTCCATGGCTATTTAGCAGTACTTAAAGTTCACCGTATTAGCGGTATTTTCAAATACATAAGTGTTTAATTCAGACCATTACTTGTATTGTTTTCCCATACGATATGGCCGCCACTGGCTCTCGCAATAACTTCTGCCGAATCAGGTGCTCGTAATACGGCTTTATCATCAAAAGCTGTAGCCACATATTTAAAAAGTCGTGAAGCTGCCCCTTTGTCTGACTGCTCATACACATCGACCACGGTTTCATACTCGTCGATATCCGGCTTCAAATCCCAGAAAGCAGTGACGTAGGCCCCGCCTGGAGTTCCAAACCGAAATGTCAAGTCATCATCTTCATCAACAGAAAGAGCGGTGCACTCTCCGACTTGCTTGAAGAGATTAATTACGTCTCTAATTCCTGCATCAGATTCAAAAGAAGTACTGTCAGCCACGAGTTTTCTTCACCACCTTCCGATCACGAGTGATAATAGTTACCTGCTTAACTCGAGTATACCGTGCCATCGCTCTATCTACCTGGAGAATTGCTTCGTCGACTGGAATGCTAGACCGATGGAGGTCAATAATTAGAGTCGCACTTTGTTTACTGCCGTTTCTCACCAATTGATAGATGGTTTCTTTACCACTTCCTTGTGGAGCTTTTATCTCTACCTTGATGCCGTCGATTATGCAGTCTGCAGTTTTACTAGTATTACTTCGCGGAATTAGCTCAACAACATGGCCCTGAGATACCAAAAAACTGTATGTTTTCGTCTCATGAGCAGCAGGCTTAACTCCGTTAAGACTTAACTTTCCCTGTCTTTGCGTTTCACTGGTTGCCCTCAACTTGACTTTCCCTGAGTGCACCGCCTTTTGCCACCGATTCCACTGATTATCGACAGGCCGCCCGTCCTCCCATGTTGCCTCCCGCCAGGCTGCTTGCAACCG
>NZ_KV836246.1:97170-108501 GCF_001838285.1 Corynebacterium sp. HMSC074C03
CATCGTGATACCGACGCCCATCAGCCCGGCGCGTGGCGGTGTCTTCGGAGTAGACGGGGCCGCGTGAGGCGAGCATGGCGCAGAAGGCGCAGGATTCTTGTCCTGTGAGTACTCGGGCGTAGCCGATTCGGCGTCCGATTGGGCGTTTGGTTGTTGCGTTGCGGACTCTTCCGAGCCGTGCGGTGTCTTCGACTGCTTTTCGGCCGGCGTTGAGTGTGTGGCGCATGAGGGTGCGGGTCAGGCGTGCGCTCATTTGCTCGATGACTCGCGGGTGATTGGGGAATGCAAAGGCCGGTACGGATTTCTTGATGAGTTCCTTGGTCTCATCGTCAACGAGCTCGAGGATGATGTTTGATGGTTTCTCGCCGAATCCTGCTGCTCTAGCCAATGCGTCGTAGGTGGCGTGGGGGCCGTAGCCTTGGATTCGTGCCGGGGCTACTTCTAAACCGAGCTGCGCCATGTCGCGCCCCATTTGCTCGACGTAGGCACGGTAAGCCTCCTGCCGATACTTTACGACGATGGGGTGCAATTCGACGGCGATGTCATAAACCGCGTCGGTATCCATGGGCACACCGAACTCATCAATCTTCGCTGCAACGTCGCGTTCTAGTCGGCGTTGGATATCACGGAGTTTCGCGTCCTGCGTTGGCATGTGCCTTCACCTCCTCGCATGTCGATTGTTGTGATGCCGTTATGGTTCGGTTTGCGGTTCCTGACCACCGTCCGGCTGGTCAACGTCGAATAATCCGCTTCCGCGGCCTGCTTGTGCTTCCCTAGCCCGCTTGACGCGCTCATGCGTCCAACCAGGGATATCCGACCACAGCTCGTCTGGTGGTACACCAAGCATGGTGGCGAGTTTGCCGAGCCCATCAACCGTCTGGGCGAACGAGCGAGCCGATGTTTCCGCCCACTTGACCTCAGAGGCGAAGTCACCGGCTTCTTCTTCATCGCCAGCAATATGCGCACACAGGCGCAGCATCTGCTCATGCGACTCACCCAGCGAGGTTTGAATCTCAGAAGCCTTACGATCCTTAGACGTCTCCAACGCCGCCAGGCCGTCAGCAGAAATATTGGAAATCGCATTCGCACCAAGTGACTGTGCGGGAACCTGGGCAACTGCAGCGAAGTCGCGCACACTCGATTCACGCGCCTTGATGTACTGCGTCAGGTCCGTCTCATCGAACTGGCCGACCTTCACATCCTTGTTCGCAAACGTCCACGTGTCACTGATGGCCTGCCGCATCGCCTCATACTCCGACTTCGGAGCCCAACCGGTGACATAACGCTGCTTAAACGCCGCCCAATACTGCGCGACACCCTGCTCATAGTTAGTGCGGTCAATCCTGGCCGACAACGCGAGCAGGTGCTCAATGATGCCGTTGGTTTCTTCGCCGGCAGCCATCATGCGGTCCTGATACCGGACAATGGGCGTCACACCAACGTTGTGCTCCCGATATTCGATAAACGGCAAGTTCTCCGGCGACATGTAATAGCGCTGCTGCCACGCCAACGGCTCATCCGGGGCATTTTCGACTCCGAAGAAGTAAACACGCTCTTCGTCGTAGAGGCACAGGTGGCCGTTGTCGATGACCATGGCGATTATCGGGAATTCCGTCTGCGTTGCCGCCCCGGTATCCGGCCACGTCATTTCCTCCCCGTAGCGGGCAACCAGCCGGCGGGGTGAATGCACGCCGATACGCGCCCCGTTGAGCGTTGACGGCAGCACCGACGCATACGCGGTGCCGTATTGCAGCGCCGCGCGGTGCAGACCGGTTTGGCGCGCATCCATTCGGTTGGTCTGCCAGTGGTGCCACGACCTGGCTTGCACTGAGCCTTCGGAGAAATAGTTCTCTACCTTGAGTGACTGCCCATAGGTGTCCAGCACAAGCCCTAGAAACGGGGTCTGAGACATCTTCGCGATCTGCAAGTGCCGGTGGTAGTTCTTCCCCTGCGTCACATCCATACGGCGCGCCGCCTCTGTGTCTGACCACGGCTGTACCGCACGGTTAATTTCATCGAAATGGTGTCGTTGCACCGAGTGGTCCTGCAAAAGAGCACGGATTGCGTCACGTGCCTGAGACTCATTCATAACGTGCCCTCCTAGTAGAAAAATGCCGTGTCATCGACCGGCTCTGCCTTAAGTGATGGGTCGGATTTGACCATGCGGTAGACCATGCGAGCGCCAATCATGCAGACTGCCGCGTCAATCTTCTTCTGCGATGCGCGGGACTCTTTCCGCACCGTCTCGCCATAACGGCCAAGATGCCGCTGAGCGTTGCGCACATGCTCACTCAGAAGCGGGTTGCCGTCGTGGGTGAAGGCATGCTGCACGATCTCGGCGGCGGCAAGCTCACATGCCTGCGTGAACGGGAAGTCCTTGCTGCGCATGTCCCAGGCAATCGGCTCCGGGTTGCGCGCCCCAGGTGTTGCCCACAGGCGCAGCTGGTCGCCGTAGCGCTCCGGCCAATCCACCTTGACGAAGCTCTCCCACTCGCGGACATCGGCGAAGAAGGCCAGCACCTCGAAGCGGTCAAACGCCCGCTGCACACCAGCCTCCACCGCCTCAACGTCAACGACACCGTCCGGCGGCGGTGCCCACACGCCAACGGTGAAAACATGTCCATCGTCCATGCAGCAACCAATCAGCGCGGTGTGGTCATTCGACAAGGAACCGTCGAAAAACAGCACAACCTGCTCACCGTCAACGAGTTCACGGTCAGGCCTGGACATCTGCGCCCAGTCCTGCGGATCACACCACGAGTCCAGCGACGCAGTCGGCCAGTTCAAATATTTCCGCTTCGAATCATCAGGCCGCGCTTTCGGGTGCCAAATACGCGCCACAATCGCGTCCAAGTCAGCCCACGGGCAATCCTCATACACAAAAGCCAGCCCGGCGCGCAGGCTGGCTTCATCCGCGAGGTCGGTGTCTGGTGGGGCTTGGCGTGCGTCGTAGAGGATTTTGCGGTCGGATTTGGTGCGCCCGTCTTCCTGTAGTGTCCAGGCTTCGAATGTTTCCTCCCCAGCCGAGCCGGTTCCTGGTTTCCAGGCGTTGAGGGTCTCCAACATGCGGGAACCGGATTTCGCGAGGTTATCCAACAGCGTGCGGTGTAGTTCATTGCCGCCGTTAGAGTTCGTCCAGTGCTCGAGCTCGTCGCCGATGATGAACGTTGCTTCCGCGCCTTCAGCGGATGCCGCCGAAGACGTGATAACTTCCAGCTTTCCTGCGGGTTCGACATTGATTTGTGTTCTTCCAGCGTCAATTTGGTAGTCGCGGTTGAGCTGGGGTGCGGCGCGCTTAGCGACCATCGCTCGAACCATACGCATTGTGTTTTCGGTCTGGTCTTGGGAGACCGCCGCGATCTGCACAAGCGGCATGGGCTGCTGCTTGCCGACACAACCGCCGAGAACGTTGTCGTCGAAATGGTCCAGCCGGACAGGCGCAAGCAGCTCAATCAGCGCCATGACGGCTGCGAATGGTGACTTACCGGAGCCCTTGGCCAGCCGACGGGCTGCGTGGTAGTAGACGAACCGGCCGTCATTGTCGACGGCGTAGAACCAGAGGATGAAGCGGGCTTGCTCGCGGGTGAATTGCCATCGTTGTCCGGCGCGGATGCCGTTGGGGTGGCGTAGGTATTTGGCTGCCCATGCGAGGGCGTTCCATCCGAGGGTGCGGGTGGGTATTCCTTCTGGGAGGGTTATGAGCCTGTCGGCGGCGGCGACCATGTAGGTATCACCACCTTTTCTTTATCCGGTTAGGTCGTTTTTGTATTTTTCCATCAGCAGGATTGCTGCTTGGGTGTTGTCGTCGATGTTCTTGGTCGCATCGGCGCGTTGCAGTTCGATGCGCAGTCGTCGGCGCGCTCCCTCTGTTGTTAGGAGGGAGTCCATCATGGAGTTGATTTGAGCGATGATTGCGGCGCGCACTGGCTCTGGTCTTTGCATCTCGTCGGACAGGATTGTGGCGCATAGGTGCGCTGCTGCCCAGTCGGATGGTTCAAAGAACACTGATTGGCCGGAATGCTTCAGGCTCCTGTACCAGCGTTTGGCGCTGATGTGCCAGCTGCGGTCTTCCGCTGGTGGCTTCACCGTTTCTGCACCAGCCACTTTCAGCGTTGTTGGGCCTTGCGGTTTATTGCGGCGTCGGCGTTGGTCTGACCGTTTGGGTACTGGACCCGGCATGGCCTACCTCCTCCCTGTTGTTTGTCTAGGAAGCTTTCCTGTCTGATTCATGTCCTCGATGGCGGCGACTGTCTTCGTTAATGCAACCAGTTCGCCTGCGGACCACACGGTGGCGGTAGTGCGGATGAACCGTTCGGCGGAGTAGACCTCTACTCGTCCGTAATTGCGCCCTTTGCCTTCCGGTAGGAGCCCGAAGATGTGGAGTCCTTTGCCGGAGATTGAGCGCTCAATGAATGCGCCCGGCGCGGCGTCGACGATCCGGCGTGCCCATTGTTGGAGTTGCCCGTTGCTGAAGCAGTTGTCTAGGTCGATGCATGCGAATCCGCCACCGAGCATGAACCCGTGCGGCTTCTTTTTGACGTCGCGGAACTGTGTCCATGTTTCTGGCTTGGTTGACGATGCTGGCTTGCCGTTGGTCTGCATGGGGCGCTTGCCGTCGGCGGCAACCCAGCGTCGTGCGTTGGTCATTTCCTGCGGGTAGCGGTTGCGCTGGCGGGCACGGTACGCCTTTTGCCGGCACGCATTCGAGCAGTATGTCCGAATTCGGCCGGGCGCCTGCAACGGAAGCGTTGCACCGCAGACTTCGCAACCTTTGTTCATACTTCGATTTTATCAGAAAACGTTACGTTTCACTGCTTTGACCTGGACTTATGTCCGCCAATTAAAGACGGTCGCACAGGCCAAGAAATAAGGCATCGGAGTTAGCGCTGCGCCAGTTTTAAACCCGCAGGTCAGCAAAGCGCGCCAGCGTTCAATCTAGCTCGTTTTCCAGCCTGACCAGCGCGAATGATGGAACCCGTACACAAATTTAAAGGCAATGCCCTCCGCCCTGGCCAGCCCCTCGAAGCGAGGGTCCTCCCCCACCCCTCACAGTAGCCCTGGGTGGGGCTTGGCCCATACGGGCTGGCGGCGTCGCCGCCTGGCCCGGGTGGCTTCCCCGGCGGTCTTTTCTCTGTGGCACGACGAGCAGATAGCCCGGAGGTTTTCTAACTCATCATTGCCACCTTCGAAGACCGGCACCACATGGTCCACCTCGTTGGCAATAACAGCGCAGCCACGCAGCCGCGCTTGGCATTCGAAGTGATCGCGCACCATGACCTGCTCAGCTAACGCTTTCGGTACGCCCCGGGATCTGGGACCCCGGGAGTTCGACTTCCACCCTGGCATACCTGACACCTCCTGGGAGCAAGTGGCAGCTAGGGTGGCTACCGACTGACCTCTAGGAATTACTGGAGGGATGTTGCCGTCCAGGTGAAACTCCGCAATTGTCTACCGCGACCCATCGTTGCCATCAGCGAAACTAGCGTTAGCCAATCGTGAATGTGTTGACGTAAAGCAAAAGCTCTCAAACCATCATTTCAATTCAACGGTTTAAGAGCATGCGCTTCAGTCAAGCGTAGCTTAGCACACGGACTGTAAACCGCAGGTCACGAAGTTCTACCCTGTCGACCGCGTGTCGTCGCCACACTGATGTGCTGCCACTGCGCGCATACAGTCTGCAATGTCGAAGAGTTCCACGCCTTCAGCGCTCAGCGTCGTTGAAAGCTCACCTTGCTTCGCCCACTTCCTCAACGACGTGTGACTGACACGCACACCAAGCACTGCAAGCGCGTCGGCAACCTGACGCGCAGAACCCTGCTGCGGAACCTCCCGCCGCGCCACCGGCTCAGGCGGACTCACCCTATCGCCTATCACCCGCCGATGATGCTCAACCTCGACGAGCACACCATCAGCCCACGAACGCTCCGCGACATCATGCACACGATCATGAAGCCACCGAGCCACGTGCTCAAGGCGCCTGCTGGTTGGTGGCCGACACTGCACCTCGTAGGCCAGCGCCTGCGCCCAGTCCCACAGACACAACTCCGCCGCGTGCTCCACATCCAGCAAGTACACCGGTAGCGGCGGGCGAGACCCCCGGGCACTCGGGGGACGGCCCCCATTGACCCCGGAGGCAGGCGGCGAGGGGACCATCATCTCAGCGAGGGCGGGGGCCATAGATTCAATCGCGGACAATGCACGACCAAGCTGCTCAACCTGGTCTGGCGACAACGGTGGCATAAGGCTCCAATCAACAAGCCACAACAAAAAGAACTAGAGAACCAACAAAGGTAAGGGGGTGGAAAGAAAGAGAGGGGGAGGGATATTTAAAAGCCCTCCCGACCCGACCCGACCCGTCCCGACCCGACCCGGTGCCAGCCCGACAACCACTCCCCTTGTCGAACGGTTTTTTCGTCGACGGGAAAGTTTTTGGGTATGACAAAGGCCGCGTCGTCAAAAGCGCGTAGGCTCTCTTGGACGCACCGCAAGCTCGTTTGTTTTTCGCCCCTCCTATCGCGGGGCGTGTACTCGAAAACTAGTTGCGGCGGCGTCGGCGACGGCGACGTGCGAAAGGCTCCGCTCCTTTGGCGGGACCGGCATCGCGCACGTGCGATGCCTTACGGCCCTGCGGCGCACCGCCCGCATGGTGTGCGGGGAGTGCCGGAAGCGACTGGACAACATTGACTTGAATAGTCTCGGCTGGCTGCCGAGAACTCCCTTTGGCGGCTCTACCCTCAGACTCAACCTGGCCATGGGAATCAGTATTGGGGAACTGCGGCTTGCCGGGCTCCTGGCTTGGGCCCGCGGCCGGGGACGTAGCGCGTACCGTTTTTTCTTCCTGAGAAGGGGTCACTGCCCGACTGGCTGCCGGGTTGTCCTGGGCCTCAACCTCGTCCGCGATAAGCGGATTCGGGAGTCCCTCCTTCTTGCACCAGCGCGCAACGAATCCCTCCCAGCGGGAGAGCTTCTTGCGCAGCTCCGGGCCATACATTGGAGACTCTGGTGGGTCGAGGAGCGGAAGTTCCTCCTCGGCGCGTTCGCCTAATTCATGCCGCAGCTGATTACAGCCACGGCATGCCGTCACATAATTGTCTGGGGTCGTCGGCGCATCGATGTCACGGTGGTCGTACTCACGGCCACGATCGGACTTCTTATCGCCCCAGACCACTTCATCACCGCAGTACCGGCACTGGTCTCCATCACGGAGCATGACCGGCACCTGCAACCCAGCACGGTTTTGATCGTTGCGGCGTTTCGTTGCCTTCGACTTCGCATCTGAGCGGATGACATGAACAAACGATTCACGCTCAACGAGCACGAATTGCCGCTCACCTTCAGACTCCACCTCGGTGATAATCCCGATAGTGATCAGATCCTGAAGTACAGGCTCCACCCGGCTAATGCCGATATGCCGGACGGCTGCACCATAGGTGATTTTGTAATCCGTCCACTGCTGCGCAGAATGCGTAAACAACGCTGACGCCGCGCCTTTGAGTTCACTGACCAGACGGTCATCGCCACGTTCGGCTGCCAGCTCGTAGGCTCGCATCCACTCCGGGGCCTCGTTGAAAGTATCGCTGACCCTTACCCATGCCATGGTGCATCACTCCCGGACCGGGGCTGCCCAGCAGAAATATGGGAAGCGGTAACAATCATTCTTCGAACTCCAAATCAAAAACCGGCGCGGTAACAAAATGAACCAACACAACTGCTTACGGATCTCTACAACAAGGCACTGGTAGCGCCACGGCTAATCCTCGCTTTCCTCGTGATAACCGGCTTGGTCATCACCTTCATCAGACGGATAAGGCCACATGGTGTTCGCAGAAACAGTGCGGGACAGCACCCGGTACCGCACAGGCAAGCCATATGTGCGGGCCCGCAGACTGCACGCCTGGTGCACATCTTGTGCCTGTTCTGCGCTCATCCATGTCACCCCAGCGACGCGCAATGAATTCCATGTGTATCCGCCATCTGTTGACGCCACCACACAGAACTGCCTGACGGCCTTGTTATTGCTTACGCCGCTGTCACCCATCAAGAAACCTTCCCCGTTACTGCCGGCCGTTGCGCCCACTGACATGCAGACAGCAACTGCGCTGCCGTCCGACGAGCCTCGTCGACTGAGGCGAACTCAATGTCCCCCAGGCGAACCTGGGGGCTACCACAGGCGGACATACTCCGAGATGCTTCAACATCGCCGAACTGTGCGATATCACGGCCGTAACGCCCAACATTCCATGAGTAGCAATGCTCAATGAACAGCTTGTCCGGCCGCACGAGCTGGACCTCCACCTCGCGGGCGTACTCGTTCGCAGTCCTAACAGCGTCTTCCCACGAGCCACACCACGCGATGCCACCGGTATCGTCCTCAACAACCCAGGGCAAAAAGCTACTTCCCGTCTTCTTCACCTGGAGCGTCATGACTACGACAGTCCTCCCAACGGCCGCGCGACAACAACACGTCGCGCAACAGGCGACCCGGTGTTCTGCTGCTCGTCGACGCCGTCCAACTTCTCCTCGTCACCGTCCGCAGGATTCGACCCGTCCGGATTACAGACCCACACGACCGCGAGCTGCGGAGCCGTGGCCACAAACTTCGCTTCGGCCGTCGAAGGGAAGCGAGTCACCACAGCCCCAATAGCCCGCGCTGCCTTCTGCAACGCGACTTCCTGCGCCGGTGTCGCACGAGTAAGGACGCCGGACTGCGAGACCATGGCGGAACTCCGCTCCTTCGCGTGCACTTCCTGCAGCACCTCGGAGACATGCTTCGCGACTCCTTCAAGCGGCTGCCTCGGCGACTGCACCGGGCGACGCGTCTTATGCGGTTCAAATGGCAAACCGTAAACAAGCGCTATCTCAATGAAGTCCGCCGAAGCGGCAACCTCGACCTCAACCGGCCCAGCGTTCGTTACCTTCTGAATCGCAACTTCGGCTAACTCCTTCGCGACTCGAGGCGCGACATCCACCGAACCGGAGGCGATCACGTCGACACCGGGCACTTCCGCGGCGCCCATCATCATCGGGTTGGCCGCAGAGACAGTGACCGTCGAATCCTCGCGAACATCAATGCGAATCGAATCGAACTGCGCCGCGGTATCGCCCGGCACTGCGATTGGGTGGACTGCCTTCAACGCGTTCGAGAACTCTACGGCTGGCGCCACGAACCGGAAGTGCCGACGCTGCTGTGCTTTCGGCGTCGCATCAACGACGTCTACATCATCTGCTGCTGTCGTCATTTCTTGGAATCTCCTGTCCATCAATGGTTAATTGCCCTGGAATCTCAGTGCGGGTGGGGCGCTTACGAGGGCCAAGGAATCGGTAAATCTGAATTTGGCGCCGCGTTTGCTGCTGCTCCCACCAACGCTGCGCAGCTGATTCATCTGATGTCATCTAGCTGTCGCTTTATGGTTCTTCGTCATCTCATTGAGCCGTCTGCGCTCACGCGCAACACGTCGCTGTTGCATGCGCTGTTTCTCCCGCTCAGGCATGCCCGCTCGCCGTTTACCATGAGCACCGGCGCACACATGCTGTTGGAACAGCAAATACCCCTGAGACCGCTTCCGCAGAGCTTCTTCCTCACTGAGGAACACGGCAGCACCATGTACGATCTGCACGTTCCCATCTGGGTCAGACGATGCATCAAGGGCAAGTCGATGCCCCAATGGTGTGCATGCCCACCGGATAGGGAAACCGCAGTGCCTACAAGACCTTTGGCGTGGCATTTTTCCTCCTCATTTTCGCTACTATCGGCTGCTTAGTGCTTTTCGCCGCGGTGGACTATCCGCAACACGTGGGCTTCGGCCTTCATCTGGAAAATCAGCCATCGTCGGCGCATCATGCTGATTTCAGCCCCTCCATACGCTGCTTGACGACGGGAACTGCAGCCCACGCTTTCTGCGCAGACAGGCCATCCCTTTTTCGGCACCATGCAATCGCTTCCCGAAGGGTGGCCCCTAATGACGTGAAGTGCAGGAGATCTAGCGCAGTGGCTTCCGCATCTGACAGCGCAAACTCAACCTGCGCCATCGCATTAACGTCAGCCATGGAGACGGATGCAGTGCCGGAAATGATTCCTTCCACTGCTTCACAGCGCACTCGAGCTGACTCAGCGATATGTTCTACTGACATTCCCAGTTCGATGAGCTCGAGAACATGCCCCCGAGCATCAAGCCGGCACACCTCGTAATCGCCGGGCGGAACTTCCTCAATACCCACCGCGGTCTTCAAAGCGTCTTGCAGCGAATTACAGATCACGGCCGGCGGAATCCCTGCCATTGCTACCTGCCAGCGACCGTCTGAGATTCGGCGGGCGCACCGTGGCTTATCTTTCTGGTTCACCTTGCACCTCACTTGCGATGTGCTCGATGAACTCCTCAAGCTGGCGCATAACGCGCTTGTCATCCTTATTGAAAGTGACCAGGTTCTCCAAGGCTCCTCTGGTGATGAACTGCTGCCCATCCCCATGCCGGCCTAACCGACGAGGCAGCGTTGCCGGAAACCTCAGACTACGAGGCATCTCTGACATCACATCACCAAACGACACCTCGAAATCAATCGTGGCCGGTTTCCTGCCACCTCGAGGCACGGGGACTACGACGAGCACCCACCGATTCTTCGGTGAGCGAACCCTACGAAGCTGCTTCATGTCATGCCTCCGGCCAATACCGGGGCGCAGAAACGCCACTGTTCTTCTTTTTCATCTGAAGAACACGCTCAATGCTTTTGACAGACTTTGAAATAAAGACCGCCGTGCACAACCAAAAAATTGTTGTGATTGTCCAAATGATTGGCACAAAATTGAAATTGTCGTAGCCAGTAATGATGACCATTACAAAAGAGGATGCGGCAAGAATCAGCGACATTGCCCATTGCAATTTGTTCCTGGTGTTGACGTGATCCAGCAAATCGTAGGCGTCGCGCCACATTGAGCGGCTGAACTTAACGTTTGGATTACTCATTTATGCTGCTCCCCTTGGTGCTTCTGGAAGCCCTTCGCGCTCAATGCGATGAACCTCGGTGACATGGATGAGGTACGGGCGTCGTGATCCTGGTCGACGGCGAGGCCCCACGTACTGCAGACGACCTGCGTTTAAGAGCGCGTAGATATAGTTCACGTGTACTCGGAAATGCTTGGCGACTTCCTTGGGTGTCCACATCACTTGGTCTTGCGGTGGCATGGTGACCTCATTCCTTGCGGTATGCTTCATGGCAGTGTTCCTTTCAACACTTTCGGCCTGTCCCTGGTGCTAGCGGGGGCGGGCCCTTTTATTTGGTTTGTGAGGCGCGCAGCCAAACCGGGTTAAGTAAAGAAAAGTGTGTCTTTTCCGG
>NZ_KV836247.1:0-3544 GCF_001838285.1 Corynebacterium sp. HMSC074C03
TGGCACTTGACAAAAACATAGGGACACCCCCCTTCCCCACGCAATCCCCAAAATAGACGAACTGGTCTGTACTAATTGCAGGATCAGGCGTAAACTACGGCTACACGCGAAAACTCATTAGGAAGTCCTCTGTGATTTCCGGAATGGATAAGATTAATGACTATTTATAACGATGTCACTGAACTGATCGGCAACACCCCGCTGGTTAAGCTCAACCGTGTTACCGAGGGCCTGCCGGGCAACGTGATTGCCAAGCTGGAGTTTTACAACCCTGCCAACTCGGTCAAGGACCGCATCGGCAACGCAATTATCGATGCCGCCGAGCGCTCTGGCGAGCTCAAGCCGGGCGGAACCATCGTTGAGGGCACCTCGGGCAACACCGGTATCGCGCTGGCAATGGTCGGCGCAGCCCGCGGTTACAAGGTCATTCTCACTATGCCGGACACCATGAGCCAGGAGCGCCGCGTCGTTCTGCGCGCATTCGGCGCTGAGCTTGTACTCACCCCGGGCGCGGATGGCATGCGCGGTGCTGTCGATAAGGCCAACGAAATCGTGGCTAACACCGACAATGCAATCCTGGCTTCCCAGTTCGCCAACCCGGCCAACCCGGCTATCCACGAGGCAACCACTGGTGAAGAAATCTGGGAAGCTACCGACGGCAAGGTTGATTACTTCGTGGCTGGTGTCGGCACCGGCGGCACCGTTACCGGTGCTGGTCGCACGCTGAAGAAGCACAACTCGGAAATCAAGCTGGTTGCCGTTGAGCCGAAGGCTTCCCCGCTGCTGACCGAGGGCACCGCCGGCCCGCATAAGATTCAGGGCCTGGGCGCAAACTTTGTCCCAGAGGTTCTCGATCAGGAGCTTCTCGACGAGATTATTGCGGTTACCAACGAGGACGCTATTGAGGTCTCCCGCAAGGTCGCTGCAGCCGAGGGCATCCTCGGCGGCATTTCCTCCGGTGCAAACATCAAGGCTGCTCTCGAGATTGCAGCCCGCCCGGAGGCTGAGGGCAAGAATATCGTCGTGATTGTCCCTGACTTCGGCGAGCGCTACGTCTCCTCCATCCTGTACGAGGACCTGCGCGACTAAAACCAAGCGCTATAAACGCCCTTTAACTTCTCCACAAAGCCCGCTAGCTGGCAGTTTTTCGTCGGCAAGCGGGTTTTTGCGTTGTTCCCACTTCCGACCAGATAGAATTAACGGCCATGAGTGACTTTTTCCGAATCCTCAAAGAGGATCTGGACAATGCCCGTGCGCATGATCCAGCTGCACGTAGTGACGTAGAAAATGCCATTGTCTACTCCGGCCTACACGCAATCTGGATTCACCGATTCTCGCACCGCCTCTGGAAGCGCGGTGGGATTTTCAAGGGCATTGCACGAGTCCTCGCACAATTTGCCCGTTGGCTGACTGGTATTGAGATTCACCCGGGTGCCCAAATTGGTCGCCGGTTCTTCATCGACCACGGCATGGGAATTGTCATTGGTGAAACCGCAGAGATTGGTGACGGCTGCATGCTCTACCACGGCGTGACCCTCGGTGGTCGCTCGCTGGAGAAGGTCAAGCGCCACCCCACGCTGGAGGACAACGTCACCGTCGGCGCAGGTGCGAAAGTCCTTGGCCCAATCACTATTGGTGCTGGCTCGTCGATTGGCGCCAACTCCGTGGTCACCCACAGCTGCCCACCCGATTCCATCGTGATCGGAATTCCGGGCCGCGTACGCCCGGCCAAGCCCGGCGAACACAAGCCGTTGTGCGATCCGGCGGTTTACGTCCAAGGTGACGGGGACTTTATCTAGCTCGGTCCTAAAACTAGCTCTACATACAAAAGCCGACCGGCTGCTCTTGCTATTGTGAGCAGCCGGTCGGTTTCTTTGCCATTTTCTTTTAACTATTTTGGCGACTAGTCAGCCAGCAGATCCTGGTACTCCGGGTTCTTCTCCACGAACCGGGCAACAGCGGAGCAGCTGGTGCGAATCTTGCGGTTGTTCTTCCGGACATCATCCAGGGCTCCTGCGATAAGCGGCTTGGATAGCCCCTGACCGCGGAACTTGTTGTCAACAACCGTATGGTCAAAATCCAGCGCGCCTTCCACCGGGGTGTAAGCGGCGAAGCCAGCCTCCTGCCCCTCTACAGTAAGAACGTAGCGCTGACCGGCCTCATCATGCGAAATAGTGTGTGCCATTTTCGGAGTCACTTCCCTCTCGTGATCTTCAAGCGTCGTCATTGCAAACGACTCTTAGGATGTAACCCAACTAACAGCTCTCACTTCAGATTAATTCCGAATCTTGGCTAGTTCTGCACTAGAGGGGGTTCGCCCGGGTGCTCGTCGGCACGCCCGACAGCGACACGGCACGGGACATCGCCCTTCGCGACCTTAGTCGCAGCCTCACCTTCTACCCACCCCGGGCTGACGGCCTCAGCGAGCGGGCCTGCGAGATCCGCCAATTCACAGTGGGACAGACCCGGAGCCACCACGCTGATGCGGTAACGCTTACGATCCCCCGGATCCATGCCCGGGTTTGCCTCCGCCCACAAATCAGCGAGAGAGGAAGTGCGCCCCACGTCAGGCATGACATCCTCGTAGACGTTGACTTCCTGATCCGGAATCAGCTCCGTGAGCACCCCACGAACCTTCTCAGCAGCCGATTGACTGCCCGCAGCATCCGTGTAGACGAAGATGCGCACGACCCACGGCAATGTCTCATCATGGGACAGCGTTCCTGCTGAGGCGAATTCCTTACTCATGCACAACATCCTATCCGCTAGGGCGTGTACGCGGTTTAATTTCCCCCACTTTAAGGTTTTCGTTCGACTCAACGCACTTTGCTTTACGACAAGCACCTGATAAAACAAAGAATCCCCAACCCGTTACCGGACTGGGGATAAATTGTGGCCAGAAGCGGGATCGAACCGCTGACCTTCCACTTTTCAGGCGGACGCTCTACCGACTGAGCTATCTGGCCAGACTTGAAATTAATCAAGTGGCGACCCTGACGGGACTTGAACCCGCGACCTCCGCCGTGACAGGGCGGCGCGCTAACCAACTGCGCCACAGGGCCTTAAATACCGTGCTCAACTTTCTGGCTTACCAGCGCTGTGCACGAGTTGTTACTCTACAGAACCGCGCCAAACATAAGCAAATCGCCAGTTCATGGCAGATATTTTAAGTTGAAAACTGACATCCGAACCCCGGGGGCTCGGGGCAACCTAGACTGTGGCGCCCCCGGTGGCAGCTACGGGTTAATAGACCAAAGTATGTCCGCTCAGCATGTCGCCGGGTGGCCCCTTTTTGCCACTTAGTCCTTAATGCGAGTTACTGACTGCGTTTATGTCAAAAATGGCCTGTAAACTGGCCTGAAAGTGTCATAAATTCGCACAGTTTCACATTTGCAGCCCGTAATTTTTCGGGCGATCAGTTTTGCTACTTAACCCTGGGTTGTGGAGCTGCCGCAGTTGGAGGCTGACCAGTCACTATCTTGAGAATCAGACACACTTTTTGCCCCCACCGAGGGTTAAGTAAAGAAAAGTGTGTCCGCATGCC
>NZ_KV836248.1:0-8109 GCF_001838285.1 Corynebacterium sp. HMSC074C03
CCCGGAAAAGACACACTTTTCTTTACTTAACCCGAAAACCATCGACAAGTCGGGCAGACAAAAAGACCCGCACCTTATCGGTGCGGGTCTGCTTTGTGCGCCCGAAGGGATTCGAACCCCTAACCTTCTGATCCGTAGTCAGATGCTCTATCCGTTGAGCTACGGGCGCATTTTGTTGTTATTCAGCGACTCTGGGGTAATTCCCTCGGCCCCTGCAACGAATAGATACTTTACTCATCCTGCGAAGTTTTACAAAATCGCCTGCTCACGCAACCTTTTTGGGCACTTATTCAAGTACATATTCGTTGCACATTAACAACAGGTTTCGTTGC
Organism: Corynebacterium sp. HMSC074C03; assembly: GCF_001838285.1. Taxonomy (NCBI): domain Bacteria; kingdom Bacillati; phylum Actinomycetota; class Actinomycetes; order Mycobacteriales; family Corynebacteriaceae; genus Corynebacterium; species Corynebacterium sp. HMSC074C03. The sequence continues at coordinate 333 of NZ_KV836248.1, forward strand.
GGTTACCCCGGTCTAACCGGCCCCCGGAGGCCAGCACCGGCGCGGACCGGAGCAACCGAGGAACTACTCGCCGCGGACCCAGCGGACAGCGTTGCCGAAGATGTCCTGCTCACCAATGCCCGGAATGTTGCGCATCAGGCCCTCGCGGAAACGCTCCGGGTGGCCCATCTTGCCCAGAATCCTGCCGTCAGCACTGACAATGCCCTCAATGGCATAGGAGGAACCGTTCGGGTTGGCTGGCGCTGCCATCGTCGGAACGCCCTCGGCACCACCGTCGGCATCGCCGTCGGTACCGACGTACTGGAAAGCGACTTGGCCGGCCTCGAACAGGCGGCGAGCCTCGTCCTCGGAGACCACGAAACGGCCCTCACCGTGAGAAACCGGCATGAGGTGGGTCTGGCCCGGCTTGAAGCCACGCAGCCACGGGGAATTCACGGTAGCCACGCGGGTGGTGGCGATACGGGAAACGTGGCGCAGCTGGCGGTTGTGGGCCAGGGTCGGCGAATCCTCGCGGAGCTGCGCCGGGTCACCGTACGGCAGGAAACCGGACTTGACCAGCGCCTGGAAACCGTTACAAATACCGAGTACAAGACCGTTTCCGGCCACGAACTCCTTGACGGCGGCTGCGACGTCGTCGGAACGCAGGAACGCGGCGATGAACTTCGCAGATCCGTCCGGCTCGTCGCCCAGGGAGAAGCCACCTGAGAATGCCAAGATGTCAGCGTCCTTGATCTTCTCGATGAACGCCTTCGTGTCCTCCGCCAGCATTGCCGGGGTCAGGTTGCGGATCACGTGGAACTCGTAGGTAGCGCCAGCTGCGACGAATGCTTCGGCCATGTCGTATTCGGAGTTGGTACCCGGGAAGACCGGCAGCAGCACGTGGACATCCTTCTTGCCCGGGCTCTGCAGGTCGGTCTCGGTTTCGTTGACCTGGTTGGCAAACTCCGGCAGGGCCTCGCCCTCGTACTCATTGAGTGGGAAGACGTCACGGTAACCGGACTCCATCGCTTCCAGAGCCTCAGCGACCGTGAAGGACTCCGCACCGAAGCGCAAGGTACCCGACTCGTCGGTGGCACCGATCTTCACGGCCTCCGCAACGGCACCCTCAACAGCACCCTCAACAGCCTGACCAGCCGGAACAGCCACAACGATGGAACCCAGCGGAGCCTCCGGCAGCGATGCCTCCAGGCCCACGCCATTGCCCACAGCCATGTTGACCAGAGTCGCGGCCAGATCCGCGCTGGTAACAGCCGAGGCCGCAGCCGGACGCAGCTCGCGCACAGCAGCAAACAGTTCGTTGAGCTGCTCGTAGTTCGGTTCCCCGGACTCGAGCGGCTTGTGCGCAAACAGGTAGAGGTCGAAGTTTCCGGCCGGGATTGCAGCGGATACGGCGTCGGTCTCGTCCATCGCGGCAACTGCGAAGGTCACCAGGGTCGCCGGCACGTGCAGGTCCTCGCCGTAGGTGCCGGACATGGAGTCCTTACCGCCAATGGCCGCAACCTGGAAGCCGTCCTGAGCCTCGAGCAGGCCGAGCAGAGCCTGCGCAACCTCGCCCCACCGCTGCGGATCCTGGTCCAGGCGCTGGAAGTATTCCTGCACACTCAGCCAGGCACCGCGCGGATTGCCACCGGCCGCTGCGAGCTTAGCTAGTGCCTCCACGACGGAGTAGGAACCCATGAGGTACGGGGACTCGTCGGCAAGCGATGGCGAGTAACCCCAGGTCATGATGGACGCGGTGCTCGTGCCGCCATCGACCGGCAGCGTCTGGATCGACGCCTGCTCGTCGGTCTTCTGCGTCGCACCGCCGTACGGCATGAGCACGGTGGAGCGGCCGACGGTCGAGTCGAACTGCTCGATCATGCCCTCCTGGGAACCCGCCGTCGCCGCACGCAGCGACTCCAATACGCTCGTCGGAGCCTGCTTTACGACGCCGCCCTCCGCAGCAACCATCTCGACGTTCTGGGCGCGGTCGGCGCCGTTGGTGTCGATGAACTCACGGGAGAGGTCGAAGACAACCTCGTCGCCCATGAACATGCGCAGTCGACCGGTATCGGTGATGTCGGCCAGCGCGACGGCCTCGATGTTTTCTTCGGCAGCGGCGGCGATGATGAAGTCCGCATCCTCCGGGCGCACGACCAGCGCCATGCGCTCCTGGGACTCGGAAATTGCAATCTCGCGGGCATTCAGACCGGCGTACTTCAGCGGCACGCGCTCGAGGTGAATGTCGATGGAGTCAGCCAGCTCACCGACCGCAACGGACACGCCACCAGCGCCGAAGTCATTACAGCGGACAATCTTGGTAGCGACATCCTCGCGGCGGAACAGGCGCTGAATCTTGCGCTCGTTGACCGGGTTACCCTTCTGCACCTCGGCACCGGAGCGGCCCAGCGAGTCCTCATCGTGAGCCTTCGACGAGCCGGTCGCACCGCCGACGCCGTCACGGCCGGTGCGGCCACCGAGCATAATCACCACATCGCCCGGCGCAGGTTCGAGGCGCTTGACGTTGTCTGCCGGGGCAGCGGCGACGACGGCACCGAGTTCCATTCGCTTAGCGACGTATCCCGGGTGGACCAGCTCACGCACACCAGTGGTGGCCAGACCGATCTGGTTGCCGTAGGAGGAGTAGCCGGCTGCGGCGCGGGAGGAAATATCGCGCTGCGGCAGCTTGCCCTCGAGGGTCTGCTCGCGCGGAGTGTTGATGTCACCTGCGCCGGACAGACGCATGGCCTGGTAGACCCAGGAGCGACCCGACAGCGGGTCGCGGATAGCGCCACCGAGACAGGTGGAGGCACCACCGAATGGCTCGATTTCGGTCGGGTGGTTGTGGGTCTCGTTCTTGAACATGAGGAGCCACTTGCGGTCATCGCCCTCGACGTCGACATAGACGGAGCAGGCGTTGATTTCTTCGGAGACTTCCTGGTCATCCATGACACCCGTGCGACGCAGTTCGCGGCCCATGATGGTGCCCATGTCCATCAAGGAGCGTGGCTTGTGGGTGCGGCCGTTGAGCTCACGCAGCTCGTCGTAGCGACGCAGCGCGCGATCCAACTGCGCGGCAAAGCGCGGCTCGTTGTTCTCGATGGAGGTCAGCTCGGTGTTGAAGGTGGTGTGGCGGCAGTGGTCCGACCAGTAGGTATCCAGCGCGGACAGCTCTACCTCGGTCGGAGTGCGGCCCTCGGAGCGGAAGTAATCCTGGATGGTCTTCAGGTCAGCCAGCGACATGGCCATGCCGTCGGCTGCGAGCAGCTCGGCCAGGCCTTCGTCATCCAGCTCGGTGAAGCCCGGGTACTCCTTCAGCGGCTCAATCTCGCCCATGCTCGGACGGCGCAGGACGCTCAGGTTCTTCTCCCCCGATTCGACCGGGTTGATGAGGAAGGAGCGCACGGCGTCATTCACCGGAGCATCGAAAACATACAGCGTTGCCGAGGTGATCTGCGCCTGCGTTTCCGGGCGGAGCAGGCGCAGGGCCTGCTCGGCGGCATCGGCACGCTGGTCGTACTGGCCAGGCAGCGGCTCGACAGCAAGGTAGTTCCCCAGCTCGGCGGGGGTCGGGAGCTCGGCCAGCTCGTCGACACGCGAATCAGCAACTACCGACTCACGCAGCGCGACAAGATCCTCCTCCGTCGCATCGAAAGCATCGTAGAGATAGTAGATTGCCACCTCACCGTCCTGGCCGATCGAGGACAGCAGCGTAGCTTCCTCATTGCGGAACTCGGGCTTACGGCGAACGGCTAGACGGGCGTCCATCAAGGCTCCTATCGAAATACGGGGAGGGCAACCGGGGTCTAAGTCTATTGCAACTGTTCAGGATAGGAAAATGTCCCCCGGTGTGCGAGGCGGCGCGGGGCGGCGCGGGGCGGCGCGGGGCGGAAGCCCCGATTGACCAAGTACAAGGCCAGGCTAATCGGATTCGGCCAGGCAAAGGCTGCGTGGGGGTGTTGGAGGTACGGCCGTGGCGGCTCAGGGAGATGGTGAGTCGGGCGGCAGGTCCGGGTTGGTGCCTGTTGTTGCACGTTGCTACCTGTTGCTGCGCGTTGCTGAAGCAAGGGAGCTGGTTCGTTGTCTTATCGATGCATAGTTCACCCATCGATTCGCTATAGCCTGGCCACAAGTGAACAGCGCATCGACAAGTGCACACGTAGCACCCACAGCGCGCGCATAAGTGGCGAAAAACCATCGACAGGTCACGAGAAACCATCGATAAGTGACCGAACCCTGGCCACAAGTGAAGGACCGCGCTGCCCCGCCCCGCAATGCCCCGGCTCGCGCTGCACTGCCAGGTAATAAAACAAAAAGACCCGCACCTCCACGGTGCGGGTCTACATGGTGCGCCCGAAGGGATTCTAACCCCTAACCTTCTGATCCGTAGTCAGATGCTCTATCCGTTGAGCTACGGGCGCGTGTGGCGGAGGCGAGAGGATTCGAACCTCCGGCCCGTCGCAAGACAGGCAACTCCTTAGCAGGGAGCCCCATTCGGCCGCTCTGGCACGCCTCCAAAACCACTGGCATCGATCCCGCTTCAGCAAAGCTGTTCGCCATTGCGTGGACGAGACCAAATAACCGCAGCCAATCCTACAGAACACAAGAATTGAAAAGCAAAACACCCGCGAAGCCACCGATTACGGCACCTCAAATAGCGACCACACCTTGGGATTTTGCGGGGATTCTGTACTGCCCAATCCGGACCATGTTCTACAGTTAGGCCTATGACCAACGATGCATCTTCAGTTCAGCCCAAAACTCGTGCCGACCTCGAACAGGTTCCGGCCTATGTTCCGGGCAAGGCTGTGCCCGGCGCGCTGAAGATTGCGTCCAATGAAATGACTCAGCCGCCGCTGCCCTCGGTGGTGGAGGCCATCTCGCAGACCATCTCTGACCCAACTACCAGTCCGAACCGCTACCCGGACATGGGCGCAGTTGACCTGCGCATTAAGCTCGGCGAACACCTGCGCCTGCCCATGGAGCAGGTCGCGGTCGGCTGCGGCTCCTCCGCTCTGTGCCTGCAGCTTGTGCAGGCCACCTGTGCGGATGGGGATGAGGTCGTGTTCCCGTGGCGCAGCTTCGAGGCCTACCCCATTCTCGCTCGCGTCGCCGGGGCTACTCCGGTGCCGGTGCCGCTGGATGCGCAGGGTCGCAATGATCTTTCAGCTATGGCTGCCGCTATCACCGACCGCACACGTCTGGTTTTCGTCTGTAACCCCAACAACCCAACGGGGACGACCATCACTCGCGAGGCATTCGCGGAGTTTATGGCGCAGGTTCCGGGCGATGTTGTGGTTGCTCTCGACGAGGCCTACATCGAGTTGGTGGACGAGGCCACTCACGCCGCTACCCCGTTGGCTCATGAGCTGCTGGATACCTACCCCAACCTGGTTGGCTTGCGCACATTCTCCAAGGTCTACGGCCTGGCCGGGCTCCGCGTGGGCTACATGTTCGGTCCGGAGAAGCTTGTGGAGGCCGTGAATAAGGTCGCTATCCCCTTCTCCGTAAACACTCTCGCGCAGATCGCCGCGCTCACCTCGCTGGACGCACAGGAAGAGCTCACCGCCCGCATCGCCGAGGTCCGCGCACAGCGCGTCGCCGTCACCGCGGCCATCAACGCCGCCACCGGCCGCGAGACGGTGCTGCCGAACTCGCAGGCCAACTTCATTTGGATCGGTGAGGATCGGATTGCCGATCTCTCTGTGCTTGACGACGTCTCGGTGGCCACCACCACGGATCTCGGTGACTTCTTGGCGCGGCGCAACATTCTCATCCGCTGCTTTGCCGGCGAAGGTGCTCGCATCACCATCACCACCGAGGAAGAGACCTCGCAGCTGCTGGCTGCGCTAGGAATTGAGCACTAGCAGCTATCGCTCAGCTAGCAGGTGCCAGCGCGGCCAGTGGTCGCGCCACCACTGCGCTCAATCGCCTTTGCGATGCGGTCGAGCATTTGCTGGCCGGTCTCATAGGTGCCGTCGTCAGGCTGGGCTGCGATAGCAACACCAACGAAGGTGCCCGGCTTCTTGCCCGGCAGATAGCCGAACTGCCGCACAAGGTAAACACCTTCATCATCTGGGCCCCAACCGCCCTTGAAGTGGGCACCGCGGATGCGTCCGAGGCCGTAGGACTGCTCGTCGGCAATCTGCCCCATGAGGTCAGCAACCTTTGGGCCCGCCTCGATGCACTGCAAATTGGCGCCGAAAACAGCTTGGTCGCGCAAATCCCACTGCGTCTGCCCGAAGACGGTGTATTGCGCGCGGATGCGGTCAGTACCCATGACGGTGCGGGCGTCGTGGCCCTCTCGAAGGATTTTATTGGTGGTCGCGCCTGCGGTCGCGTCATCGCCCAGGGAGTACCACATGGACTCAGCCGCGTCGTTGTCGGAAACCGTGATTGCAGATTCCACCTGCGCGTCCACGCCCATTTGGCGCACATAAGCCACTGCGATTGGCACCTTGGAGGTAGACCAGGCCGGACCAGTTTTGAAATCCCCCGTGGAAACCACTTCGGAATCCTTATCCGGCGTTGCCAGAGCGGCGCCGGCCAAACCACCGAATTCCTTTTGCGCGGACTTCACGGCCTCGACAACTTCGCGAGGCATCTCACCGGGCACAACTTTCCCGCCGGAGGATGCGCCTCCGGGGCCGTCGCCAAGCGAATTGGACAGCGTCGGCGAGGGCATCGACGAGTCGGAGTCGGTGCCGATGGTGCAGGCGCTAAGACCGAGCGTGACGACGGCGGTTGCGGCCAGAGCTACTCGGAGACGTTTAGACAATGTGCACCGTCGCATTCGTACCGCCGGTGCAAGTGACAACCTCACCGTTATCGCGGCAGGTCATGGTGTAAGTCTTGCCAGTTGTTGGGCTGCTAGCGGTGACAGTACCGTTGAGCTTCTTCGTAAGTTGGTACTGCTCAACGAAGGAATTGCGCACGTTGGTGGCAAACTGACAGGTTGTCGTGTTACCTCCGACATTTTCTGCATATACCAAGTTCAAATCACCCGGATCACCCGAGCCGGAGCAGTGGCGCCAACTCGATGGCGGCTGGAACCCCTCAGCGCGACGCTTCTGCTCAGCGGTCGACGACGTGGAGGAATCCTCAGTACTAGCGGACTGAACCGACTGGGATGAATTGCTGCCGGCCGAATTCACTCCCTTCGAATCGGAGAAGTAGAAGAAGGCCATTGCGCCGACGAGGAGGGCAACCGCAATGAGTGCCAGGATAATAACCGCGATGGTCAGCCCCTTATTGTCATTGCTCGGTGCAGCAGCCGGGCCAGCTTGCGGGCCAGGGACATAGGGGGCGGGGCGGTATGGTTCAGGCTGTTGGGACTGTGGATACTGCTGCTGCAGATACTGGGTTTGCTGGTTCTGGGGCGGCTGCTGGGTCTGATGGTCCTGCGTTTGTCCCTCAGGCTGCTCCCACTGTGCCCCATCCACAGCGCTCCACGCATTTGCCGGCGTATCTGCAGAGGGCTGATCATCTGACGCGTCCGGATTTATGCTCCACTCACCGAACGAGTCGTCCGAGTGGTTGCTCCGATTCGTTGCCATTGTTCGACCTTTTCCCTCAATACCGTCCGCCAGGATGACGCTGGGTTTGTATTACAGCAAGACCGAGCTTACCGGTTTTGGCAAATTGCCCGTATTGTTTCAGGCCACAACGGTTTCGGGTCCATGCCATGCAGCTTTTCCACCGAGTGCCCCGGGTTGAAGTGGATTTCAGTTCCTGTATTCAACGAACCGTCGGCAATCGCGTCGGCGCCCGTTACCTTGTGAGTGTCCCCGATAATGGG
>NZ_KV836249.1:0-264 GCF_001838285.1 Corynebacterium sp. HMSC074C03
CCGGGACAAAGGCACGCGGTGAAATCCCTTCAATTCCCATCAGGCGCATCCGCTTAGCCACAGTCTTGCGATTCAGGGTGATCCGGTAGCGCTCGGTAAGTTCTGCGGTGATCCGGGGAGCACCATAAACCTCATCGGAGTCTTTCCAGATCTGATGAATCTTGCGGTCAACGTCATCGTAAAATGTTGCACGATTATCTTTTCCGGATAGTCGTTTCTGCTGCGTATCAGCCCATTTGTAGTATCCAGACCGAGACACTTTTA
>NZ_KV836250.1:0-1853 GCF_001838285.1 Corynebacterium sp. HMSC074C03
CCGCGCAATGGAACATCTGCAGAAAGCCCAAGACGCAGGACAGCGCGCCGGGCTTATCGATCAACGCCGGGGAGGGCGCTAAGTGGGTGAACCAAACCGCGCGCCGAAGACGATTTTTAACCTTGTGAAAGCCTCGACGGTGCAGCCAAAGAAAACACATTGGCTAGTGGAGAACATGATTCCGTGGAATAGCCTTACTTTGCTTGGAGGTCGTGAAGGGGTCGGAAAATCGACGGTTGCATGCGCATGGGTTGCTAGTGCTACACGCGGCAACCTCGACAATAAGCAACCCCTCAATGTGCTCTACCTGCACACCGAAGACAGCCGCGAAGCAACTATCGTCCCGCGCCTTAAAGCCGCTGACGCTGACCTGGAGCGCGTCTACTTCCTTGACATTGAACTCCAGTACGACGGAGAAGACCCCATCGAATCCGGCCTCGTCCTCCCCGCGCACTTCCCGCGTCTTCGCCAGGCAATCGAAGACAACAACATCGGCATGATTGTCCTCGACGCTGCGAAGTCCGCCATGGCCTCTAGTGTCGACGGCAACCGAGACGAGTCCGTTCGTCGCATGCTTGACCCAATGAACAAGATTGCCGACGAACTCGGGTGCGTCTTCCTTGCCTTGGTTCACTTTGGCAAACGTGAGTCCGCAGACACCGGCAAGTTGATTACCGGCTCGATTGCATGGAGCCAAGTCGCACGCTCTGTTATCGCAGTCGCTAAGGACGAAGACGGCAAATTACTTGTTGCGACCACGAAGCACAATCTTGCCCCGCATGCCGTGACACTCGACGCGCATATCGAATCCGCTGACGTGTTCATCGAAGGCAAGGGCGTTCCAGTCGGCAAGGCCGTTTTTGATGGTGTCTCAAATCGAAGTATCAACGACCTTCTAGCACCAGCTGACGATGAGATTGATTCTCGCAGTGAAATTGAGATGGTTGTGCTCGACTATCTCGAAGCAGAAGGAGGAAGCGCACCAGCTCGTGATGTTCTCAAGGCCGCGCGTGACGCAGGGCTAAAGGAAGAAGCGGTGAAGAAGGCACGAAGGGGCATGGGAATCACTACCAGACGACGCGGATTCGGCAAAGGTGGCACGTGGGTTTGGGCAATAGATTCCCCCATAGATTCCATAGATTCCAATACACGAGAACGGGAACCTATGGAACCTATGACGGCACCAATGGCGAAAGCAGGGAATCAACTCAATGAGATTTGCTCCGTAATCTGCGACTCGCTTAGCCCTGAAATCGGCCTCACTGAGCACACATTACGCGGTTCTATTCCCTCAAGCCTGCAACCGCAACAACACCTTAGTGCCGCACTCTCACACCTCGAACAGCAAGGCGCAATCATCAAAGACACTAAGGGGCGCTACCTACTCAGCCAAGAACCCAACAGCCGCAAACAAGAAGAAAGGACACGGCAATGAACACGCCGATTGCACAGAAAAAAGAAATCCAAGAACGACGGAAGAAAGCACTCGATTTACGACTAGCGGGCGCGACCTTCCGGGACATAGCCGGGGCACTCGGGGTAAGCCTCGGTACCGCACACACTGACGTAGCAACCGCACTGGCAGACATACCCAAAGAAGAAGCCAATGAACTACGCAAGCTAGAAGCCGCCCGGCTAGACGCACTGAATCAAGCGCACTGGGAAAACGCGCTCAACGGGGACACGAACAGCGCGAAAATCGTTCTAAGCGTTATTGATCGACGGATTAAGCTACTCGGCCTGGATATGCCCCAACGTGTCGAGATAGCCGGTAGCCAAGACCTCGACCTAGATACCGTCGTGGATAACCTCATAGGGATAGCTGAAGCTACGGTACGCGCGGAACTGGAGGC
>NZ_KV836251.1:0-2947 GCF_001838285.1 Corynebacterium sp. HMSC074C03
CACTACTTCTCCTGGTCGAAAGTGGTGATGCATTAACCGCATGAACCTACCGCCTATTTTTGTCATAAACTCAATCAGTTTCACATTTGCAGCCCGCTGGCAGCCCGCAGCCGCGCCCGATTCACACCCAACCGACACCCAACCCACAGCCCAAGTCCCCCAAACATCCCAGCCGTCACACTCTCAACGCGCAGCCGCGCTCACCCCACGCCCAACCACGACCCCACGCAACCACGATCCCGCAAACCCCCACGCAACCCGCCCCAAAACCCCCACGCAACCCCCACAAGCTACGTTTTGGTAACCCACTATGTAATTACGAATGCAACTCAAGTAAATTGAGTCAATAATAGTTACGTGCATATAGTTGCCTAGTTTTTGGAGGTTGCCGACCATGGCACTGGTTGTGCAGAAGTACGGTGGTTCATCCCTGGAGAGCGCCGAACGCATTCGTCGTGTTGCAGAACGAATTGTGGAAACCAAAAAGCAGGGCAATGACGTCGTGGTTGTGTGCTCCGCAATGGGCGACACCACCGATGAGCTTCTGGACCTCGCTGAGCAGGTCAACCCGGTCCCGCCGGGACGCGAGATGGACATGCTCCTGACCGCCGGTGAGCGTATTTCCAATGCGCTGGTCGCTATGGCAATTGCAAGCCTCGGCGCCTCGGCCCAGTCTTTCACCGGTTCGCAGGCCGGCGTGATCACGACGGAGCGTCACGGTAACGCCCGCATTGTCGAGGTCACTCCGGGCCGTGTTCGTGAGGCTCTCGATGAGGGCCATATTTGTCTGGTGGCTGGTTTCCAGGGGGTGAACCGCGAGACTAAGGACGTCACTACGCTGGGCCGTGGTGGCTCGGATACCACTGCGGTCGCGCTCGCGGCAGCCCTAGAGGCAGATGTCTGCGAGATCTACTCCGACGTGGATGGCGTGTACACCGCGGATCCGCGCATTGTGCCGGATGCACAGCGCTTGGACAACATTTCCTTCGAGGAGATGTTGGAGATGGCCGCGGTTGGCGCGAAGATTTTGCAGCTGCGAAGTGTCGAATACGCCCGCGCGTTTAATGTCCCGTTGCGTGTGCGTTCGTCGTATAGCAATGAACTTGGCACCCTTGTTGATGGATCGATGGAGGATATCCCTATGGAAGAAGCAGTGTTGACCGGTGTGGCGCATGACCGCTCCGAGGCGAAGGTGACCGTGCTGGGCATTCCGGATGATCCGGGCCAGGCGGCGAAGATGTTCCGTGCTGTTGCGGATGCGGAGATCAACATCGATATGGTGCTGCAGAACGTCTCTACCATCGCGGATAACCGCACTGACATTACTTTCACCTGCCCGCGCGAGGACGCTCCGAAGGCGATGGCGTTGCTGAAGAAGCTGCAGGCTGACAATGACTGGAACGACGTGCTTTACGACGATCACGTGGGCAAGGTCTCCTTGGTCGGTGCTGGCATGAAGTCCCACCCGGGTGTGACTGCGACGTTCTGTGAGGCGCTCGCTGATGAGGGTGTGAATATCGATCTGATTTCCACTTCTGAGATTCGTATCTCGGTGCTGGTTAATGACCAGGATGTCGATAAGTCTGTGAAGGCTCTGCACGACGCTTTCAATCTCGGTGGCGATACCGAGGCTGTTGTTTACGCTGGTACGGGACGTTAAGGAGTTCTAATGACCACGATTGCTGTTGTTGGTGCCACTGGCCAGGTTGGTCGTGTGATGCGCACCCTGTTGGCGGAGCGTAATTTCCCGGCCGATAAGGTTCGTTTCTTCGCTTCTGCTCGTAGTGCGGGCAAGGAGTTGGAGTTCCGCGGCGAGAATATTGTTGTCGAGGATGTCGCGGCTACTTCGGATGAGGATCTGAAGGGCATCGATGTCGCGGTGTTCTCCGCTGGCGGCACGCTGTCGAAGGAGCAGGCGCCGCGTTTTGCGGCTGCTGGCGCTGTTGTTGTTGATAACTCGTCGGCGTGGCGTAAGGATCCGGAGGTCCCGCTGGTGGTCTCTGAGGTCAACCCGGATGCTTTGCAGGACATCCCGAAGGGCATTGTCGCGAATCCGAATTGCACCACGATGGCCGCGATGCCGGTTCTCAAGCCGCTTCACGACGAGGCCGGGTTGCAGCGTCTGCGTGTGTCCTCCTATCAGGCGGTCTCGGGTTCGGGCCTTGCTGGTGTGAATACTCTGGCTGGTCAGGTGCGCGAGAACATCGACAACCTGGAGAAGCTGACCACTGATGGTTCAGCTCTGGTTGCGGAGGACTTTGGTCCGTACGTTGCACCGATTGCTTTCAATGCGCTGCCGGTGGCTGGAAACTTTGTTGATGACGGTTCACTGGAGACCGATGAGGAGCAGAAGCTCCGCAATGAGTCCCGCAAGATTCTGTCTATCCCTGAGCTGGCTGTTGCTGGTACTTGTGTGCGCGTTCCGGTTCTCACTGGACACACGCTGGTGATTCACGCTGAGTTTGAGAATGCTCTGTCCGTAGAGAAGGCAACCGAACTGCTGGAGTCCGCGCCGGGCGTGAAGGTCGTCGACGTTCCGAATCCGCTTGCCGCCGCTGGTGTGGATGAGTCCCTGGTGGGTCGTATCCGTGTCGATCAGTCGGTTCCGGAGGGGCGTGGCCTGGTGCTGGTTGTCTCTGGCGACAATCTGCGTAAGGGCGCTGCTCTGAATACCATCCAGATTGCGGAGTTGTTGGTCGCTGACCAGTAGTTGAGCGCAGTACTTAAAAGCGCAAAAAGTTAAGCCTCGGCACTTAGCGAACTTCGTGCTCTCAATGACAACTACTCCCCACTAGTCGGTAACTGATTTCTCAGTCCAACTAATGGGGAGCAGTTCACATTGTTGCGGTAGGGGGGCCTATTTTTTCTTATTGACGCCCACGCTTTCCGCTTGGCTGCAGCGCCAGCGGAATGTGAGATTGTGCGAGCGCAGTGCTGGGGGGGGGGG
>NZ_KV836251.1:3047-42722 GCF_001838285.1 Corynebacterium sp. HMSC074C03
GGGGGGGGGGGGATTGCGTCACGGGAGGCGCCGGCGCCCTATTTGGCGGCGTGAGGATGTGCAGATGTCGCTAGACCGGGAATGCGTGGCCGACGGCGCCGTATTTGGGGCGCTAGCAGGGGTGAATGTCGCTAGAACGGGAATGCGTTAAAGACACTGATTTGCAGCTCCGCAAAACTGCAGGTCAGGGAATTGTCGCAAAATTCGGAGGCGTGCCTGTGCTGACAGATTCCCGTTCTAGCGACATTTCGACCTTCGAAGTGCAACTTTTCCGACAGTTGGTGCCACGAGTTGCAATAGCGCGAGCATCTCGGCACTGAGAGCCAGGGTGGCTAGGGTGGCCAGGGCGGTGACAGTGGCCAGGGTGGCTAGGGTGGCCAGAGTGGCGTCGGGTGGCCAGCGTGGCGACGGTGGCCAGGGCGGCGATGGAGTCGGTAGCGGCCGAGCAGGAAGCGGACTAACTTAGGGTAGCCTGTTGTGTGGTTAGCCTTACCTTTGTAATATAGGCCCGATTGCTGTGTTGGCCGTAGCCGAAAGAGGCCATCAGTCTCTTGGGGCTACGGGTACTTTACAGCGTTTCAAAGAGTTCCTTACGCGTTAGGCTTTCACATGTTTCGAAACAATTCGCTGACCCGTCGAGCGGCGCTGAAGACCGTCGCTGTCTTGGCAGCATCCACTCTTGTTCTGTCTGGTTGCTCCCGAGGCGACGACGCGACGGCGTCAAAAAATGAGGGCACCGGGGACGAGCGCATCGCCGCAGTTGGCCTGGGAGACAGCGATACCTTGCTCGCTCTAGGCATCCAACCAGTCCTCGTAGCGCCCTGGGGTGCTGAGGGAGATGTTGATGCGTCTGGCGTCGGCCCATGGGCTACCGAAAAGCTCGGCGACAACAAGCCTGAAGTGGTTTACGGTACTGCCAACGGATTCACTGCTGAAATCCTGGAGAAGATCTCCGCCGCTGATCCGGACAAGATCATTGCGGTGAACTCTGCCGTAGACGCGCAGGCGAAGAAGGCGCTTAATGACATCGCCCCAACCACCGTTAAGCCAGACGGTGCCACGGACTGGCAGATCCCCTGGCGGGATCAGGTCAACCAGATCGCCGGCGCTGTAGACAAGCAAGAAGAAGGCGACAAACTCGTCGAAGAAACGCAGAAGGCCTTCGATGATTTCCAACAGCAGCACCCTGAGCTCAAAGGAAAGCGTGCGGCTATCGTCATGCCTTATCAGGGAAAGATCGGCCTGTACACCTCCGGTGACGGTCGCGGGCAGTTTATCAAGAGTCTGGGCTTCGAGATCCCGAAGGAGCTCGAAGGTAACGGGGGCGAGTTCTACCGCGACATCGCGCCTGAGAACTACAGCGACCTCAACAACGTCGATTACCTCTTCGTCCTTGATTACCAGGGTGCCGCCGATACCTTGAAGAAGGATCCAACATTCAGCAAGCTGGACGTTGTTCGCGAAGGCAAGGTCCGCTGGATGGACGAAAACGTGGGCAATGCAATGAGTATGCCGAACCCATTGACCATCCCCTGGGCAGTCGACAAGTTCTCTGACACAATTTAATTGAAAGTGTCCGTTTCAAGAACTCGACATTCTTTGGTGTTTTCCCGGCGTTTGCTTACTTCGGCCGTACTCGTTGGCTTGGCTTTGCTGCTGCTTGCCTCCCTGTACTTGGGTTCCAAAGATCTTTCCATTGGCGAAGTGACCAGCATCCTTATCCATGGTCCGCACCCATCTACGCAATCCGGCATCAATGCTGAACAGTCCGGCATCATTTGGGACTTGCGCGTTCCGCGCACCCTCTTGGCTGTGATCACAGGCGCAGCCCTGGCTATGGCGGGTGCCATTGCTCAGAGCTGGACCCGCAACCCCCTGGCAGATCCCGGTATTATCGGCGTGAACGCTGGAGCAAGTTTCGCAGTCGCTGCGGCACTGACCTTGGGCTGGGCAACGACGGTCGGGGAGCGGACACTTGTAGGGCTCGTCGGGGCGGCCGTCGCTGCCTTAATCGTGCTGTTGATTTCCCGCGTATCGCGTAACCCGCTAACTCTGGTACTCGTGGGCGTGGGAGTTACCTTCGCCCTGCAAGCAGCCACGAATATGCTGAGCCTCTATTCTTCCGACACCCTGGAAGGGCTCCGCCGCTGGACCGTTGGCTCTACGGCTGGGCGGGGTATGGAAGACGTGGCCTTAGCTGCTTTAGGTCTAGCACTAGGTGCTCTATGTGGTGCGCTTGCAGCACGCCCGCTGGATCTACTTGCGATGGGAGAGGACTCCGCCCGTTCCCTTGGCAGCTCGCCCACGAGAACCCGCTTGTTGGCTGCTGCAGCGGTGATCATCCTCGCCGGCTCGGCGACAGCCACTGTGGGGCTTGTGACATTCGTGGGCTTCGCCGTGCCACACCTACTACGCCCGTTTACCGGCCCGTCCCTGACTCGCCTCTTGCTGCCGACCGGCATTGTTGGTGGCGCGGCTGTGTTGCTAGCCGATATTGTGGGCCGCTTCGTCCTGCAGCCTAACGAGCTGGAAATGTCCATTGTCTTAGCTATTGTCGGTGCCCCAGTGATGATTCTGGCGGTGCGACGTAAGAAGAGTTCACCGACCTCGAATGACTCGGAGCTGACGATATGAGCGATATGACGTCTATCCGTAGTATTAAGCGTTCACGAAGCAGACGCGTCTTGGCGGCTTCGGCAGGGTTCGCCCTCATAGCGGCTCTTTGTTACTGCTTAATCCTGGGGCAAGGAGCGGTGAAGCTCAGCCCGATGGAAGTCATCGAGGTTCTCACCGGTGGGGGCACACAGCAAGCAATCAACGTGGTGTGGGATCTCCGCCTGCCTGTAGCAATCGCTACCGTTCTGGTCGGCGCGGCTCTAGGGCTGGCAGGTGCGTGGACTCAGACCATGGCCCGCAATCCGCTGGCCAGCCCGGACATTCTCGGTGTATCCGGCGGCGCAGCGGTTTTGGTTGTGGCGGGCACCGTAGTTACCCGCCCTGCATGGAGTGAGGGGGTGCCGACGTTCTGGTGGCGTGCTGCACTCGCTTTGCTTGGCGCACTAGTGATCGTTGGTTTGCTCGTTCTACTCGGTGGCTTCGGGACGTCGCAGCGCGTAGTGGTCATCGGCCTGGCACTGTCTTTCCTCACGCAGTCTTTAGTGCAGTATCTCCTGCTCCGGGCTGACTTAACTCGTGCCACGGATGCCCAAACTTGGCTCGCTGGGTCTACCGGCTTTGTGCGTATGGAAGCTTTGTTGCCTATGGTGTTGGGCCTGTTGCCCTTCGTAGTTTTAGGCCTCTGTGTTACGCGCGATGTCCCTCTTCTTTCTCATGATGACGCCACCGCGTCCACACTTGGGGTAAATGTCACGAGGGTGCGCGCTATTTTGCTCATTGCCGCAACGGGCATTGTCGCGGTGGTGGTTTCCTTTGTCGGCCCAATTGGATTCGTGGCACTATTGGCTCCTCAGCTGGCCAAGCTGGTGGCCGGAACGCCCACGCCCCATCCGTTGTGCTCTACTTTTGCAGGCGCTGCTCTATTAGCTGCGTGCGCCGTCGTGGCGGGCGCACTGCCATTTACATCCCCTGTGGGTTTGGTTACCGCCATCATCGGTGGCCCCGCGTTGGTGTTGCTTGTGTGGTTGGCGGCCCGTCGCGGAACTCTGAAAGGAATGGTTCAATGAACGTTCAAGTTGATCACGTCACCGTGGGCTACAACGACGGCCCAAGCATTGTTAAGGACGTGTCTTTCACTGCAGAGCCCGGGAAGGTCACCACGCTCTTAGGCCCCAATGGTTGTGGCAAGTCGACGTTGCTCAAGACGCTTTCTCGGCTGCTTGCTCCCGCCGAAGGACGGGTTCTTGTAGAGAAAAAGGACGTGCATAGTTTGCGGTCGCGCGAAGCCGCCCAACTAATTGCGCTTTTGCCACAACACCCGCTGTGTCCGGCGGGATTGACCGTTGGAGAACTTGTGGAGCGCGGACGGCACCCTTATCGTCGATCGCTCTGGGGTGGGGGAGCGACGGCGTCAGAAGATAAAGAAAAAGTGCGCGAGGCGCTGAAGAAGACGAAGGTTGACCATCTTGTTGCCCGCGACGTGGCGGAGCTTTCTGGCGGCCAGCGGCAGCGGGTCTGGATGGCGATGGTGTTGGCGCAGGATACGCCAATTGTGCTGTTGGACGAACCGACTACCTACCTAGATCCGGCACATGCGATAGAGATTCTAAGTATCGTGCGGGAGCTCGCTCAAGAGGGCAAGACGGTGATTACCGTACTTCATGATCTTGGCCTGGCGGGAGCTTTTAGCGACGAGATGATCGTCATGAAGGAAGGGGAAAAGATCGCCGAGGGTTCTCCAAAGGAGGCTCTGACGGTGGATGTGTTGCGCGAGGCATATGGCCTGAATGCCGAGGTGTGGGAAGATCCCCGCGGTATGGCTCCGATTATTGTGCCGCGAGGGATTGTGGCTAATTAAGGCCGTGCCCTGCCTAGGAACCAATAGGGGCACCACTGCACGGATTCGCTATTGAGGCCCCAGGTGTGAATTGCGTGGCTCCGTACTTCCTTGCAGAGCTGTCCTTCACCCGCGACCCAGACGTACTTCGACTGTGTTGCGGGGTGTTCGGCACGGTCCAGTTGCTGTAGGTGGGACATCACTGCCGTGCTGAAGTCCGTTGTAGCGCTAAACAGCACTTCTAGGCTGCCCAGCTTGCTCTCCCAGTCGGCGACGAGGGATGGCTCGAGGTCACCATGGTTCTCGGCGACCACTACGAGGTGTATGTCGCGCAACTGTTCCGGGGCAAACGCATCCGCGTAATCCAAAATGGCGCGAACGGAAGGTACGGCAGATGGGTCTGCGATAAGTGTTTGTGAACTTTGCGCGCGGTGCCAGAGGCCCTGGCATGTCCAGATGCCTACCTGGTCGCCAACACGAGTTGCAAGAGCCCAGGCGAGCCCTGGTCCGACGTGCTCATCCTTTGGATTTTTGACGCCATGTGTCGCCACGTCGAAAGTTATCTGTCCGCACTCGGGATCGAGTGAGCGTACGGTGTACCAACGTAAATTTGGGCGTTGGGTCTCCGGCATGGCTGTAACGCTTGCGCGGATATTGGCGCCACCTCCGTGGAGTGGTAAATGGAGATTCTCGCCGGGCTTAGCCGGCATAAAGAGGCCAAAGAATTCGTCCGGGCCGGAAAGCTGAAAGCCGACTAGCTCGGGGGAGCGGATGACAATCCTCTGCAGGTTTTCTGCCGGGGCGCTGACGTCATAAACAGTGGCGCGGATGATTCGATGGTGCGGTTCAGAAGGGGCGGCCAAGAGTAGGTGGTCAGAAAAGGTCGCGCGGTAGGCGGAAGTGTTCGTCGGAGTGTTCAGGGTAACTGGGTTCGAGGTCATAGTGGGAGTTAACTTACCCTTACCTAAAGCAAAAGTGAAAGGGTGAGGGGCAGAAAAAGCCCCGCGGGGATCCGAGGTGAACTGGTCCCCGAAAGTTGGACTGGTTTAACTCTAGGCGGTTAGGGCTTCAAGGGTCTGATTTCGATATTGCATCGGGGTCAGGCCCTTGAGTCGTTGTTGGACGCGTTCGGTGTTGTACCACCCGATGTACTCATCGATCGCCTGGTTGAACTCTGCGACAGTGTCGAAGACTTCACCGTGGTACATCTCGGTTTTCACGTGGCCGAAGAAGTTCTCCATGACCGCGTTGTCGTAACAGTTGGCTTTACGCGACATCGACTGAACACCACCGTTGTCGCCAATCAGGTCACGCCACGAGGCATGCTGGTACTGGAAACCTTGGTCAGTGTGCATCATCCACCCGGGTTCAGGTGCCCACGCCGCGATCGCCTTGGACAAAGAATCGGTGGTCAACGCTGTCGACGGCGATGTAGCCACGGTGTGGGCAACAATTGAACGGTCGAACAGATCCATCACCGGTGACAGATAGACCTTGCGGCCTGCGATTCTAAACTCGGTGACGTCGCTGACAAAGACGGTATTTGGCTTATCTGGGGTGAACTTGCGGTCAAGCTTGTTGTCAGCAATGTGGCTGATCGTCCCAACATAGGAAATATACGGTCTGCGCTGGCGAATCTTAGCTCGAAG
This sequence comes from Corynebacterium sp. HMSC074C03, assembly GCF_001838285.1. Classification (NCBI taxonomy): domain Bacteria; kingdom Bacillati; phylum Actinomycetota; class Actinomycetes; order Mycobacteriales; family Corynebacteriaceae; genus Corynebacterium; species Corynebacterium sp. HMSC074C03. The sequence goes on from NZ_KV836251.1 coordinate 9,150, forward strand.
CCCCATCTGGCGCATGAGTTTGTAGACGAGCTTGTGGTTGACCACCCAGCCCTGGTTGCGTAGGTCAAGCAGCACTCGCCGGTAGCCGTAGCGATGCTTGTTACGCTCGAAGCTTTCCCGAATCGCTTGCTTGAGAACGGCGTGCTTATCTGGCTTACTGAGTCGTTGCTGGTGGTAGAAGAACGTCGACCGTGGCATACCTGCTGCCTCTAGCAGGTGCTCCAGGCGGTGGTGAGACTTGAGGATGACAATCGCCTGGACTTTCAGGCGCGTCCCTGATTCCTCAAGTCCCGCAATTTTTTTAGATAGGCATTTTCGGCCCGCAACCGTTCGTTTTCGCGACGCAGCTTGTCTTCCTCCGACAGCGGCTTCGGCGTGACCGATCCTTTGGGCCTGCCCTTCGGCTTCGGTTTCAACGCGTCATCGCCGTCTTTGCGCCATTTCCACGACCACCCGCGGACCAGCTGCTGTGATGACAGGCCAAATTCACGCGCAAGATCCATCGCTGTCTCGCCAGCAAGGTGGCGTTGGACAACTTCCTTCTTAATCTCAAACGAATACTGCTGCTTAGTCGGTTTCTCCACAAGACATAGCCTGCCATGCAGCACAAACCGACAATAGAGCCGGCGCACAGCGTGTTTGGAGACACCCAGAGCATTAGCAGCGGCTCTATAGCCCATGCCCTGCTCAAATAGTTCAACCAATTGCTCGCGCTGATATTCACTTAGCGAACTTCGTGCTCTCAATGACAACTACTCCCCACTAGTCGGTAACTGATTTCTCAGTCCAACTAATGGGGAGCAGTTCATTAGGTGCCGAGGCTTTTCTGCTGGAAAAGGCGAGCCTGGTTTGGGGTGACCAAACGGCTAGCAGTGTGACCCGTGACATGCGACGTTTGGGCATAAGTGCAGGTTAAATTTTGCCGTTATTCTGTTTCCAATTTCCTGGCTGAAGTGGGTCGAATTTCTATATTGTGACCGTTTTTCATCACCGGTACGGTTTTCGTGTGAGCACGGCAGTGGCCGCAAAGGAGAAGGCGAGAAGCCCTTTACCTTCAGCTCTGGGCATCGCGCCACACCATTTATCTACACTTCATTTTTCTAAAGGATCATCATGGATAACCTGTGCAATATCTGCGAACTGATTTCCTGCTTGCCAGCACCGGCTCCGCTGCCGGTACCTGAGTTCAACGTGAACTTCCCGGAGGGCCCGCTGATTCAGGTCGACTCTCTGTTCCCGAACTTCCACTCTCTGACTGAGGGCGGCAACCTGGGTCTGCAGAATATTGGCGGCAATCAGGACAACGCTCTGCAGAACGTCGGTGGCAACCAGGGTCTCCAGAACGCTGGCGGCGACCAGCTGAACGGTGGCGACCAGATTGGCGGCGACAAGCTGGACAAGGGCGACAAGGTCGGCGGCGATCAGGTTAACGACAAGGGCCAGATTGGTGAGCGTCAGTCCGGTTTCCAGACCGGTGGCCAGGATCAGAGCCTGCAGAACGTCGGTGGCGACCAGGGTCTGCAGAACGGAGGCCAGGAGCAGGGGCTCCAGACTGGCGGTAAGAATCAGAACGGCCTTCAGACTGGCGGCCAGGAGCAGGGGCTCCAGACCGGTGGTAAGAACCAGGGTGGCCTCCAGACTGGCGGCCAGGAGCAGGGTGCCCAGACCGGCGGCAACAACCAGGGTGGCCTGCTGGCCGAGGACGGTGCGGGTGACAACCTGCCAGTCGACCTGGACCTCACCGGTGCAAAGGCTATCTAAGGCCGTTTAAGCTGACTTAGGCACTGCACTACAACGACACTGCGCAGCTATTAGCTCTCGCAGCTATTAATACGTAACAGCGCACGAGCGCCTTCTCACTCCTTGTGGAGTGGGGAGGCGCTTTTCTGTGTTTATAGCTGGCGACGTTGGGCCGATCCGAGTTACTGACTGCGTTTATGACAAAAATGGCCCGAAAAATGTCCTGAAAGCGTCATAAACTCGCACAGTTTCACATTTGCAGTCCCCTATTCAGTCGCGTTTTACATAACGTGATCTGTTGGAATGCCGTGAATCAGACCCATTTTTGTCTATTAACCGCGGATGGAGAGGTTGGGGCGGAGAGGCGATTATTTATGCAGCCGCAATTAGCACACAATTATGTGGCTTATTAAATGATGTCCGGGGATTCTTTTGCAAATAGTCTTGAGACATCATTTTTGCTCTTAGAGATTTATTGGCTTGCATTTTCATTAGGTGGGGGTGGGGTGTCATTTGTGCCGTAACTCACAATTATGAAAATCGTGACATGGGAGACATTCTAACCCAAATTAATGGTCGGGGATTCATTGAAAAAACTTCATATGCGCAGGTTAATCGTGATTTTATGGGTTGAATGGCTAGGTGTCGTGGCGAAAGGTGGAACTTCGGCATGTGTGTGGTGTCCAAATGTCCACCCCAGAAAAAATATGCAAACAACAATTATTGACATTGAAATAAAAGACAATAGGGGTGGCAATTAAATGGCTCAACAAACATAAAATGTATTTGTTATATTCGGGGACGGCCAACGCTATAAATGAGAATTAGAAGGCGATGTCAACTGGGCTACCTGTGATGGGGGCTGGAGACGCTTATGCGTGGTCATTGATTGTTAATTGAAGGCTGGAAAGGTAGCGAAAGGTGTATAACGCACTGAAATCGAAGGAAGGGGGAGGGCTCATGTTCGGTCGTTTTACAAACGAGAAGCGCTGGTTGGCGCTTTTTAGCTTCGTGGCTGTGCTCGCTCTTTTCTTCGCTAAATCTCCAATAATTGCGCATGCGCAGGAGGCAGAAGACACTGGCGAAACCCTGACGATCCAGAAGATTTTGAGTGTTCCTGGAACAGTTAAGGGTGTTGAAGCCAATGGAAATGTCCGTGATTTTGGGCCACTTATTGCGGCCTTTGACGAGGCTGCAACTCCATATGGTAGCCACAAAATGGGTTACTGCATTGAGGCCAGCGTCGGCGGTGATCTTTATGACACCGGTCGTGTGCAGAACTTCAGTCAGTTCTCGCGCAGTACAGATACCAATAACAAGCTGCGGAACGACTTTGACCGATACCGGAAGCTCAACTGGATTGCGCACCACGGTTCGCCAGCTGTTGGTTTGGATGAACTGGGGAAGGCAGCTGGAGTTAAAGGACGTCTGAATGTGCTGGATGCCAATAACGCAACTCAGTTCGCTCTGTGGCACTTCTCCGATGACATTGACTTCTCCCAGGGCATTCACAACCCATCGACGAAGGCTGTCTACGACTACCTCACTGGTCCGGCTAACATCGGTCAGGGCACCGTCGACGGTACGAACCGCACTGGCTACATTTTCAACAATGGTAAGAAACAAGACATCATTGTGATTGATAATGTCACGCCGTCTTCAGGTGAAGTTCCGGCAGAGCCGACGAAGCCATCTGAGCCAGAGAAGCCGACCGAACCGGAACAGCCAACAGAACCGGAAAAGCCAACTACTCCGACCACTCCTGCGGAGACCACGACCCCGTCCGAGTCGACCAAGCCGTCCGAGTCGGAGAAGCCGACCACGCTTAAGCCGTCGATCTCCACTCAGGCTCGCCTAAACGGCAACAAGATTGTTGCGGGCGCTGTGGTTAAGGACATCGTGAAGTTCACTGACCTGGTTCCGGGTAAGAACTACCGTCTGGATGCCACCCTGGTGGACAAGACCAATGCCGACCGCATTCTGGGTACCGGCAGCGTCGAGTTCACTCCGGAGACCTCTTCGGGTGAACAGACTGTCATGATTACCGTCTCCGATGATGTGGATGAGCCGGTTTCCGCTGCTGTTGCATTTGAAAAGCTGACCTCGACAGAGGTCACCGCCGATGGCCAGGACAACGCCGATGGTCAGCCGGTAGAAATCGCCTCCCACGAGGACATTAACGACGCAGCTCAGACCGTTCACGGCGAGAAGCCGGAACAGTCGACGACCTCCGAAGAGACTCCGACGAGCGAGGAGACAACCGAGGAAACAACGGAGCCGTCGTCCAGCGAGACCGCTACTTCTGAGACCAGTGAGTCTGAGGCTCCGACGACGTCGGAAAGCGAAGAGCAGCCGAGCTCTTCGACGACTACTCCTAACGCCTCCGAGTCCACGAAGCCGGCTGCCCCGACGGAGCCGACCGAGCCGACTGACAGCACTGAGTCGCAGACCACGGAGCCGACCGAGTCGACTGAGACCACCGAACCGTCTAAGCCGAGCGAGCCCGCTGATACGCCGCTGGAGCCGGAGCTGCGCACGGTAGCCGAGCTTGAGGGCAACCGCATTGAGGCCAATTCCAAGGTTGTTGACACCGTACATTTCGAGGGTTTGGTGCCTGGTAAGAACTACACCCTCTCCGGTGAACTGGTTAACAAGGCTGATAGCTCTGTAATTGGTCATGGCGAGGCGACGTTCAAGCCGACGTCGGCAAGCGGTACTGTGACTGTCACTCTCGAGGTGTCTGACTCTGTTAAGTCGCCTGTTGCTGAGGCTGTCGTGTTCGAGCACCTGACCTCTGATGAGGTTGACTCGACTGGTAAGGAAAGCGCTGGTCAGGTCAATGAGATCGCTGACCACGCAGATATCAATGACGCAAGCCAGACCGTGACTGGAGAGGTCCCGGAGAAGCCGGAAGACACCCCGACTGAGGAAAGCGAAACTCCGTCCGAGGAGACGACCGCACCGGCGACCAGCTCGACTGAGCCGACCACGTCCACTGTTCCGGTAACTCCGAGCGAGGATGAGCCGTCCGAGCAGCCGGAGACGACACAGCCGGAAGAGCCGTCTGAGACGACAACTCCGTCTAAGTCTGAGTCCGAAAAGCCGAGCAAGCCGTCCAAGCCTGCCCAGCCGGAGAAGCCGAGCAAGCCGACGAAGCCTGCTCAGCCGGAGAAGCCGAGCAAGCCGTCCAAGCCAGCTCAGCCGGAAAAGCCGAGCAAGCCAAGCAAGCCTGCCCAGCCGACCAAGCCAGCTCACCCGGAGAAGCCGAGCAAGCCAGCTCACCCGGAGAAGCCGAGCAAGCCAAACCATCCGAGCACCCCAGCTCAGTCTGAGGACAACCCGGCTATCACGACTACTGCCGGTATTGCCGGCAAGGGGCTGGTTGAGAAAGGCGCTGTCGTCATCGACACCGTGCACTTCACCGGTCTGAAGCCGGGTACGAAGTACACCCTGACCGGTGAGCTGATGTGCAAGGAGACGGGCAAGTCCACTGGCGCTAGGAGCCGCCTGCACTTTGTGCCGACGGCATCCGCAGGCACGGTTGATGTTCCGATCATCATCACTGACGGCGACTGCGCTTCCCAGGTTGCCTTCGAGACTCTGACCGATGCCAAGGGCAAGGAAGTTGCTGTTCACAAGGACATCAACTCCGCAGAGCAGACTGTCACGAATGGCAAGACCCCAGAGAACACGCCATCTGAGCAGCCCAGGGATGAGGGCGAGCAGAACACGCCTAACGACGATTCCTCCGCACCGACCAGCGACTCTGCCACCCCGAACACTGTGATTAATCAGCATTCGGAGCAGAACAACACCAACGTCACCATCATCGGCGGCACTGGCCAGGATAAGCAGAAGAACCACGGAAAGCCGTTGGCTCCGAACTCCGAACGACGTGCAATTAGTTCGGTTCCGTCTGGCCCGACCGGTTTGGCTACTCACGCTCTGCCGACGGTAGCCACAAACTAAGGAGATTCCATGACCGATCAGTTTGGCTCGGACGAGACCGGAAAGGAACCTGGAAATGCTCCAGGATTCGAACCGAGCATCGAAGCGGAAGCCGAAACCGGCGCACCCGACCACGTTGATGCGTTTGACCAGGACGAAGACCAGGCCGACGGTCAAACCGAAGACCTGCAAGACGTGCCTTGGTGGAAGCAGCCAAGGGTGTATATCGCCGCTATTGCATTGATCGGCGTTATCGCTCTACTGGTGATTGCCCAACTGAACCGCAATGATTCAGCGCTCGATGGTGCGCAGGAGAATCTGCCCACTCCAGCACAGGGTTCTCGGGGAGCTGTGCACGAGATGGAGATGCTCATTGATGGTAAGTCGGCTCCGATTGATTTCGTTCAGCTGACTGATCAGGGATCTCTGATTCCGCCGACCGATATTTCGCGCCTTGGCTGGTATTCCGCCTCCGCGATTCCCGGTGAGGAAGGTGCTGCTGGATCGTCCGTCATTACCGGTCACGTCAATGAGGTGGACCAGGGCGATGGCTACGCTGCACGTTTCGCGGACCTGAAAGCTGGTGACACTGTCACGGTGAAGGTAGATGGCGAAAGCCGCGACTTCACCGTCAGCAAGGATCCAATCCAGGTGGTCAAGGGCGCTCAGATGCCCGAGTCCGTCAACGATGCAGTTGGCGAGAACCGCTTGGTCCTCATTACCTGCGGAGGCGAGTTCGTCGGCGGCACGTTGGGATACGCCGACAACATCATCGTCGAGGCCATTCCAGTGCGCTAATCCAGTGCGCTAATCCAGTGTGCTAAGGCACTAGGGCACTGGGACGCAGCCTCAACTAATTGACCAATTTCATTGGCTGCGACTGTTGAACGCCGTCGAACAACGGCGGCGCCGACAGTCACAGAAAAACACAGAACAAATCTGCAGAAACACTGCAGAAACACTGCAGAAACACTGAAGATAAGGAAGGTACCTATGAGCATGTTGAAGAAAATCGGTGTCTGGGGTGTGGGCGCACTTGTGCTTGCCGCTCCGGTTGCTACTGCCGCACAGGCGGTAGCTGCACCTGCAACCTCCGCTGACACTGCAGTTGTCGCTCCGGGCAAGGGCGGGTTCCTGCACTCGGGCAAGCTGGCCGTCAACCGCTATGTCTTCGAGCTCGAGCATCGCGATGGCAAGGACTACGTCAACATCACCTTCACCGGCGATCACAGCGCTGACGTGCAGATCATGCCGGATGGCATGACCCCCGAGGGCAAGAAGAAGGTCGACCAGATTGGTGACGTCCTCAAGCTCAACGGCTACAACGATGTTCACTACTGGGCGGTTCTCTAAACGTCCCCTGTGACGCCGAAGCGCGCCCCGTGTCGCTTACTGTCTCTGTGCTTTTACAGGTCCTAGCACAAGGCGGTGGGTCGCGGGGCGTTTCTTGGTTTTTGATGGTGTCCTTTTGCTTTCGCTTGACGACGTTGTCGTGACAGCAAATACGAGAAGGTTGATGAGCCCTCATTTGCCCGGCGTGCGCTGCGACGATAGCGGTAGGGGGGTAAAAGCTATTGATACAAACCAACTGGTTAGCCCTGATTGGGGGGAGGGGGATAAATCGAGGAAATCTTTACGCTTTTTTGGGTGAATGAGCAAAAGCCCGTCGCGAACAGTGCAAAGAGCTATCGCGGAGGTAGTACGAAGTGTGAATGCGAAGGGTTTTCATGCCCAGGTGTCGCGGCCCGTTCTCCTTGGGGTATCGGCCAGATGCTTAAGCGGTTAAGTTATTTATAAGCGGTTCACTGAGCGCTGTTAACCGAGCAAGCAATGAGCTTGAGCTGTAATGTTTATACATTCAAACATTAAAGTTCATAACGCTTAGGCTTAAAAGGTTAGACAGACTGGTCTTTTTCTTAAGGAAAATCTCAGTTTTGGCAAGTCGGGGAACGTTGGTGTCGCCGTCTGGAGTGAATCGCGAGACGTATTGAAGCGTGTCGCTTCATTTTGGACTTCTGTAAAGGACCTGTTTTCGTGAATAAGTTCTCCCGTACCGCCCGCTCGGTAACTTTCGCTGCCATCGTCGGTCTGTCGATGGGTGTCTCCGCCCCGGCTGCAATCGCTCAGGAGAATCCCTCCATCAGCCAGGCTGCTGGCGACTCCCCACTGGTGAATAAGAACGCCAAGGGCTCGCTCACCATTCACAAGTTCGGTAACCCGACTGGTGAAGGCCAGCCGTCTGGTACCGAGGCTGATATCAAGGATGTTGAGGCCAACGGTGGCCAGAAGCTTGAGGGTGTCGGCTTTACCGTCTACAAGATCAACAAGACTGCAGATGGCGCTACCGACATTGATGTCACCACTAACGAAGGTCTGCTGGCTGCTTCGAAGCTGAAGGCATCTGACTTCTCTCAGGGCGCAGCTCTCAAGGGTGACCTGCCTGCGGGTGTCCTGGAGAAGGTCACAGAGGGAACGACCGATAAGGATGGCAAGTGGGTCGTTTCCCAGAATCTTGACCTCGGTGCTTACCTGGTTGTTGAGACCGGCCCGAAGGAAGGCTACGACCCGGCTGTTCCGTTCATCGCTTTCGTTCCGATGACCGCGGATAACGGTGGGGATAACCAGGGTACTAGCTGGAACTACGATGTCCACGCGTTCCCGAAGAACTACAAGGACGAAGAGCCGACCAAGACCGTCAAGGACAAGGACCAGAACGCTGGTGATAAGAACCTTGTCTACACCGTCACTGGTACCGCGCGACAGCTGAAGCCGGACACGGAGCGCACCCAGTTCCAGATCACTGACGAGATTGACTCGAAGTTGGAGATCACCGACGTGAAGGTGACGGTCGCTGGCAAGGAGATCCCGCCGACGCAGGATGTTGATGGGAAGTTCTTCGAGGGCAACAAGGTCGACGTCGCCCTGAATAAGGAAACTGCTAAGTCCCTTAACGCGGGTGACAAGGTCGTCGTTACCATCACCACCACGCTGAAGCCTGAGTTCAAGGAAGCTACCGATATCGCGCCGAACAAGGCTCTGGTCTTACAGAACAACCCGGATGGTTCTCAGAACAGCACTCCGAAGGAGACTCCGGAGGTCAAGACTTACTGGGGTGGCCTGCAGTTCACGAAGGTCGATGGCGAGCGCAAGGGTCTGGAAGGCGCTGAGTTCCAGATTGTCCGTCAGGCTGCTGGTGAGAAGTGCTCCGACATTGACACCACCAAGAAGGATTCCTGGACTCCGGTAAACGGTCAGCAGGGCGGCGAAATTAAGACCACCTTCGTCTCTGGCCAGGATGGTATCGTCAAGATTACCGGTCTTCACGTCAACGACTTCGAAGACAATGCTGAGGTTGCCGCTGATGACCAGTCCCACTACTGCCTGATTGAGACCAAGGCTCCGAAGGGCAAGGAGCTGCTGCCGGAGGCACTCGAGTTCAAGCTGGTTGCTACCTCGACTGCCCCGGAGCGCGTCTACAAGCTGGCTTCCGTCCAGGTCGGTGCTAACGAGGGCGAGGTCGTTAACTCCGACGACACTACCCCGAACCTGCCGATGACCGGTGGTGCCGGTGTTGGCATCCTGGCTGCTATCGGTGCAGCTATCGTCGCAGCTGGTGCATGGTTCGCCCGCCGCGGTTCCAAGAACTAAACCCGAGTAAAGGCTCGGTCACTGGAGCTCTTTAGCTCCAGTGTTGCGGGAATAGCGTGCGTTCAACAGCGCACGCCATTCCTGTAGTTTGCGCATCACTGAAATTACTGTTGCGGCCTTTCGATGTGCTCTTTTTCAACAGCAGGCATTCCCATGCCGGTGAGAAAGAGAAAGGCCACATCCCTTTTTGATTGACTTCTTGGGAGTTCCTCCGTGGGTAAACACTCTGCGTTGACTCTGACGCGGGACGCATCAGCTGAGCAGCCTGAGCAGCCTGAGCAGGCGAAAAAGAACAGCATGGTTCTCCCCGCAATTCTGGTGATTGTGGGTTTGCTTGTGATGCTGTACCCGGTTGTCTCCACGGCATTGAATAACTACGGCACCTCTAAGGCGGCCAAAGAGTTCGCCAAGCTGGAGAAGTCCGTACCCCAAGAAGTTAAAGATGAACAGTGGGAGCGTGCTCATTCTTACAATGAGCGCCACACCACCGGCCCGATTCTGGACCCGTGGCTTAACGAAATTAATGACCACAACCCTGAGTACGCCGCTTATCTCGATCAGCTAAACGCTACCGACGTGATGGCGCGTCTAATCTTCCCAGAGATTAAGGCCGACCTGCCGATCTACCACGGCACCAGCGATGAGGTGCTCGCTAAGGGGCTCGGACACCTATACGGATCTGATCTTCCAGTCGGCGGTGTTGGAACCCACTCCATCATTACCGGTCATACCGGACTTACTAACGTAACGCTCTTCGATAACCTGCGGAAAGCAAAAGAGGGAGACGCCTTCTATATCCAGGTCGCAGGTCACAAGCTGAAGTACGAAATTGATCAAATCAAGGTTGTACTTCCGCATGAGACCGATGATCTTCGTCCCGTTGAAGGCCAGGACTACATCACCCTCATCACTTGCACTCCTTACGGGATTAACACGCATCGTCTGCTAGTGCGTGGGCACCAAGTGCCGATGGATCCGTCGGAAAGCAATGTCTTCGACCAAACGCACGGAACTGGATGGCAGTGGTGGATGTATGCCCTGCTCGTAACAGTGCTTGTGCTTGGCGCAGGCTTTGCGTGGTGGCTCTGGCGCCAGCGCCTCGACGCCGACGAAGAGCTTGACGACGACGCTGAGAACGCGGACGTCGAGACTGCTGATGGCGACGCAGACAGCGATGAACTCGCTGACGGCAGCGAATCGGCATCCGAGGATAATAACAACACTTCGTGGTGGGAAAACGACAATGAATAAATATTTGACATCCACCTGGAACCGGATAGCTGCGTTCTTAGCTGCCTGCGCTCTGGTTGCAGTGATGGGTGCAATCGGCGCGAATGACGCCAACGCGGCCAGGATTGTTGGACGCGTGGACGCTCCGGGCGTTTCAGCAGCAAGCGGTACTGACATTGTGCGAATTACCTTAAGCCCAGGAAACCCGGACGATGATAATTCGTCGGCGTCGGGCTCTATTTCTGGCGTGACCATTCATCTGGAGCGTCTCAAGGGAGTTTCGCCGTCTAGTCCTCAGGACCGCGAGAAGGTGGAAAACGCCACCGCAGCTAAGCTTGCCGAGTGGCCAAAAGACCTCCACTTCAGCCAGGTCACTGACGAAAACGGCTCTGTTAAATTCAGTGACCTGCCGGAGGGAATTTACCTTGTGACCTCGACGGCTCCGAACGACAGTTACCGGGAGATCAACCCCTTCTTGGTATCGGTGCCTTTCTATGGCGCGGACTATGACTCCACGCCAGTAGAGGGAGTCATTGTGGCGAAGTCGCATAAGCCGGGGGAGACGCCACCACCGTCGACGCCTCCGACCACTCCGCCGAAGACCCCTCCGACGACGCCACCGGGAACTCCGCCGACTACGCCGGGAACATCGACCCCGCCGAAGACTCCGCCGACAACTCCGGGTGAACCGGGAACCTCGACGACCACGTCGACTACCTCCACGCCGCCGGGCGGGTCGGGGACCTCGAAGCCTTCGGGCTCGTCGGGATCATCCTCAAGCGCGGGAAGTAGCGGAGGATCCGGCTCCTTGGCTCTCACCGGTGTGCAGGTAGCAGGCCTGGTAGCTGCCGCTGCAGCACTAATCGGCGGAGGATTCGTCATTATCGCCGCTAGCAAGAAGAACTCAGAAAGTGGGAAGAACTAATGTTTTCGACAACATTCCGCTTGCCGGATTCAATGCGAACTGCGCTTCGCATGTTCTTGGCCGCTTTGCTAGCGGTAGCTCTCGTTGTCAGCGGTCAGGCTTTTGCTCCCAACGTGCCGCAGGCGCAGGCTCAGACGGAGGTCATTCCGACGTCTCCGCCGAAGTACGAGTTTAACGAGATTAACGCGAGGCCCGATCCCGCTTTTGAGTTCACTGTTGATCGGGATGCGACGATTGATAGCCTCCAGTTCAATGTTGGCGGTGCCGATCATGTTCAGACCTATACCCTGACAATTAATGGGAGGGCTATTACGCCGCAGTTCACCTCGAGCGGTTCTCCTCGAAAGGCACCATTTGAAATTGAGCACCAGGGGCTAAACCAGATGGTCAAGGCGGGCGATAAAGTCGTCTTGACGCCCGATTTCACTAAGCCAAAAGCAACTGGCAGCGTATCCGTCACCCTTCGCGGTACTCCTGCTGGCTCCACTGAGCCCACCGACCCAAGTGAGCCAACAGATCCGTCAACTGACCCGACGGAACCTACCGATCCTACTGACCCAACGGAGCCAACAGATCCGACTGAGCCCACCGAGCCTACGGAGCCGGAGAATCCGGAGCCAGAACCAGGGACGGTAACTCCTGCGGATCCAACCCTTGTCGACCCCGCGACTGCGACTGCACCGGAGTGCGTGGAGAAGGCGTACATCAATATCCCGGACACCAAGGGTGTTGATTACTACCTCAACGCAGAGAAGAAGCCGGCTGGCCGGCACGTCTACGAGCAGAACAAGCCGGGTACAGTCAAGGTCACTGCAGTGGCACAGCCGGGGTTTAAGCTTGCTCCGAACGCGCGTACCGAGTGGACTTTCAATCTAAGTGGTGAAGTTAAAGACTGCTCAAATTCTTCTGAAGATCCCAAGCCACCGGCTGTCGAAGGGCGTCACTTTGATGCCATCGGCCACGAGTTTGCAGTTAAAGCTGACCCAGTAGATCCGAAGAAGCCTAATGCCTTTACGGCTAAGGTGACTGAGGAATCTCACATGAAGTACGCAACCGTGCGTATCGAGACTGACGCGACCTTCTTGGATCCGCAGAAGTACAACCTCACTTTGGACCAGATCGAGCCAGGTGTCACCTTGCAGAAGCGCAACGTCAATATTGGCAACGGCTTCATCACTATGGATGTCGTGCCGGTAAAGGATGGGAAGCCGGTTGACTCTGCCGTTGTGCCGAAGGATGCGGTATTCACCTTCACTAATAATCTCTCGCAGAACAAGAATTTGAAGGTCACTCTGGATGTCTACGGAGAGAAAAAGGACGAGCAAAAACCACCGGAGATTATTTCGCCACCAGATGGAGCTAAGTGGGTGCATGGGCGAGTCCCTAACCCGCCGATGCCACAGCGTTGTGGCCTGCGCATTGCCGTAGTAGCAGACCTTTCGACATCGCTCCGTTACGCAGATACTGATGGTTTCGAAGCATCTAAAAAGGCCGCGAATGCATTTATCGATTCCCTGCAGGGCACCCCAGCCGAGCTCGGCATCTATAACTTCGCAAGTGGCGGTCCGGCTAATCAGGCTGGAACGACACACGGTCAGAACCCACCATATATTTCAATGCTGTCGGAGCAGGGCGTCCAGCGAGCAAAGGACGTAGTTAAGAACTGGAGCTATAACGCAAATAACAGTGCTACGAACTGGGAAGCGGGCCTGAAGCAGGTCAAGGATAACGACTACGACGTGGTGTACTTCATCACTGATGGTATGCCCACGACCTCCTCGACAATCAAGAGCAAGGGCATCGGTGGTGAATTCGTTCAGGCTAGTGCTCTCAACGACGCAATCAAAGCATCCAACGAACTCAAAGCTGCCGGTACCCGTGTTGTGCCGCTCATGGTCGACCTGACTCTTGGCGGGCGAAGCAGCCAACGCCCCGTTGTAACGAATGATCTGGTGCTCAAAGACGCCAAGCGCATTGCCTGGACAGCAGATCCGGGACAAAGTCCAGGTTTGTACTACAAAATTCGAAGTGACCACCCGAAGGCTAGCCACGCCAATTACATCGGCACCGACATCTTGGTGAACCTGAAAATGGCGTACGACGCGGCCGGCAGCCAGACCCTGCAGGTGTATGAGCGTCTACCCAATGGGAGGCAAGAGACGGTCACTCTCAATCAATCGAGGTGGACCTACGGTACGCGTGATGTCAAGACCATGGGCGAGGATATCTCGGGCACTGATGACACGGTGAGGGTGTCTAACTACAGCAAGCTTGCCGAACAGATGAAAACAATCGCCCAAGACGTAACCACACGATGCAACGGTGTAGTGAAGGTCAAGAAGAGGATTGTCGATGAAAACGGCAAGGTTCTCGAAGACGGTGCCCCTGGTTGGGAGTTCACACTGTCCGCAAATAACAATGTCATCGGTTCTGGTAATGGCCCGCTGGTTCATCAGTCGATGAAGGTAACCTCCGGTTCTGAATCCGACAAGGGTACTGCATCGTGGAACATTGAAAGCGAGCGTGAGCAGTCGCTGGTTCTGACTGAAACACAGAAGCAGGGCTTCACTTTGTTCCGCCGCGGTGACACCTTGGATTCCACCGGTGACTTCAACGCCGTATGTACTCAAACCCGCGACGGGAAAACCTCACCTCTCAAGGTGGAAAATGTGGGCGAGTTCGGTTTCCGCGTAAAGATGTCGGAATCCAATAAGGTCCTGTCTTCCGTCTCCTGTGTCGTCGATAACTACGAAGCGCCGGACACCAAGCCGGGCAAGCTGACCTTGGAAAAGGCGGAGTACGTCGATGGTGAGGGAGTCAAGATTCTACCGGGACTTGGTGGTGCAACCTTCGATATCTACCCCTCGGCTGGTGGGCAGCCGGATTACAGTGGAGGACCGGTCTACACCATCACGCCTGCTCAGAAGTCAATTGAAATCACTGAAACTGGCACTTTCTACCTTGTAGAAACGATGGCACCGGCAGGACTTAGCCTGCTGCCAGAGCCAGTAGCTTTTGAAATCTCAATTGACCAGGAGACCAAGGAGTACACCGTCTCAGTGGTAGGTGGCAGCAGCCCGCTTATCAAGGCCGAAGGCTCCGGCGAACTCATGATCATGCAGGTGACCGACACCAAGACCGGTAAGCTGCCAAAGACCGGCGGAAACGGAGTTCTTCTCTGGACACTGTTTGGTGCGGTAGTCGCAAGCTGCGGTTGGTTCTGGACTCGCCGCCAGCAGTCCTAATAACAAGAATGGGTTCTGTGCAGTCGCCTGCACAGAACCCATTGGGCAGCACAAAGAACAAGACTCGCGTCCCACCCATCAGGAAGCCCTACGCAAACAAAGCCCTTTTACCAGGGTGAGTTAGCGGTGATATAGGAACCAAGCTGCTGCCCGTTCCCATCGATGATGTTCCAGGTAGTCGATACAACGCCGACAGCGCCTTTTTCCGGAACCCATACAGGGCCACCGGAATCGCCTCGTTGAGCGTGTACGTTCTGAACCTGTAGAGCGTTGTCCTCGATTTGGTATGCCTCGCGATCAGCGGCTAAACCGCAGGAAACTCTCCCCGTAGTGTTTCCGTATATGCAGACTGTCTCGCCAGTTTGAACATCTGTGGGGGATAGAGTCGAATCGCCTGAATACGAATTCTCACCGGCAGTAGCGGGGTCATCAAGCGAGACAACTCCAATGTCGTTTCCTGTATCTAGTGAATGGTCATAGGTGGGAGACGGTTGGAATACTCCAATTTTCTGAAAGGTCCCATCCGTCACTGTGTCTCCGTCTTGTCCACAATGACCTGCAGTGTAGATTTGCGAATTGGTTTTGTCGACATAGCCGGCTGTACAGACACTAGCCTGTGGTCCATTAGCGTGAACGATGACAACTGGATCGCCTTGGTTGATGGTGGCCGCGTAGGCCGGTAGTCCGGTTGTAGCGGTGATAACGGCAGTGACAGTGAAAATCCATGAAGGTCTATTCATGGGGAAATCTGCTCCTCAGTGAGTTGGTCGGTGGCGGCCCAAAAACTGGTTGTGGCGTTTTCAGGCCGCACATTGAAAAGCATTTCCTCTGGTTGGGTTTCCTAGAGGGCGAATACGAACGCGCATAGCGAGCGTCCAATCATCCCAAAGATGCGTAAAAACGAAGCTAATCTCGTCGAAAAAGATGGAACTTATGCGTGCCGGGCAGTTCATATACCCGTTTCGTATCACGAATATAAGGAAATGTATAAAACTATCAGTTAAGGCAAAACCTACGCCGAACTGAGCAATCATGCGCGATAGCGTTCTAAAAATGGGGTAGAAGAAAGGCCAACGCCCATCGGGGGAGCGGGCCTAAACAGCTGCACTAAACAGCAGCAGAGTCGCCGCTGGCACTGTCGCCGTCGTCAAGCGTGGCAACCAGATTGCGGCGCGCGCGGGCGACGCTCAACTGACGATTGAGGGAACTCGTATCGTTCCAGTCATGGTCAGCATTATTTCACTACCGAAACGTGGAATCTCGCTGTAAGTTGCCACTCGTTATACAAAGTTGTCGAATTTGTTAGCAAGCGGTTGGCAAGCAGGACTCGTTCGCAATGCCAGAACAGTAAATGGCAGGTCATATCCTGCCGTCAAGCAGGGATAATCTAGAAATTACAGAGCTCTCTGTGATACCGGGGAAGGAAAGAAAATCTAGTCTGTAATCCAGTTTTCCAAGAAACAATTGTAACGAAAGCCCTACTAGAGGGGGTCTCACGCAGCTATGTACACCTAGCCGTACTGCAGATTGCCTGTGGCGGCTATAGCATCGGCATTGTCCAGACATTTCGTCTACAACACTGAGAACAGGAACGGCACATCATGGCTGACAACGCAAAGAACACTGCTAAGAACACCCCGGCAACTCAGGCTGGCTCGACTTCCACGAATAAGGGAACCGGCCACGGCCACACTTCTATCGACGACAGCGTCGTCTCCAAGATTGCCGGCATCGCTACCCGCGAGGTCTCCGGTGTTTATGACCTTGGCGGCGGCATGGATCGCTTCGCTGGCTCCGTCCGTGAGTTTGTCTCCGGCGGCAGCGCCAACGTATCCCAGGGAATTGCTGTTGAGGTCGGCGAGCGCCAGGCTGCAGTCGACGTCACCATCATCGCTGAGTACGGCGTTGCCATCCACGAGCTGGCCGAGGCTATCCGCCAGAACGTCATTAGCTCCGTTGAGCGTATGACCGGCCTCGAGGTCACTGAAGTCAATGTCGATGTTTCCGATGTCCACACCGACTACCAGACCCCGCAGGAGCGCGAAGAAGAGGCCGCTAAGCAGCGCGAAGAGCAGCGCAAGGCCATCGCGGCTGCTAACGAGCCCAAGGAGCAGCCACGCGTTCAGTAGTTAACAACTATTGCGCGTCGAGGCCGGGCAGGATGGGCAGTTAAGCCCGTATAAAGGGGAATTTCATGTTCGATAATTACACAAAGACCTTCGCGACGATTGCCGTTGTCCTGTGCTTCGCCGCAATGATTGGTGGTTTCACGGGTTTTCTTGCGGTTATTGCCTTCGGAGGTCTGGCCGGTGCAGCCGGTGCGGTACTCGATGGCAAAATCGATGCGCCCGAGCTCAACCGTAAGTTCAACCGAGGAGGCCGCCGACGGTGACTATCCACGTTCCAGCAACGCGTGGCACCACCGTCGTAAGCGAAAAGGCAATCCGCCGCATCGTAGAGATGGCCGTGCGCGCGGTTCCCGGCACCCTCGACCAATCCCGTGTGCTAGGGCGCGACTATCCAATTGTCTCTATCGATAGTGAGATTGCCCCTAGTTCTGCCACGACCAATGCCGTTAGTGCAGTTCGAGTCGCAGTTCGCGCCGTTGCATCATGGCCGGCGCCGACAGCGGAAATTGCGGTGCGCATTCGTTCAAGCGTCGCCGCCTGGCTCGCTGATATGGCCGGTCTTGAAAATGTCACCGTCGATGTTGACATCGACAGTGTCGAACCCGGGCACGTGCGTGTCACCCGACAGGACTTAGCGTACTTTTCAGATCACCCGCAGTTGACACCTGTCCGGGTGAACCAGCAGGTAGTGACCGCTCCGCAGGTGCGGCGGGTCCCAGAAGTGCGGTCCATCGCCGTGCCGACGCCGCAGCCAGTGCGCAGTATTTCAGTACCGCAGCCGCAGTCAGTGCGTAGCATTCAGCCGGTGACACCGCAGCCGGTACGCAGCATTACTCCGCCGCGTCCGGAACGAGTACGCAGTGTCCCAGCGCCTGCTCCACAACCGGTGCACTCCGTCATCCCGCCGAAGCCGCTACCAGCTGTGGCTATTAAGGCACCGAAGCCGCAACCGGCCCGTCGCATTGTTGCGCCGCCGCCGCTGCCAGTGGCTCGCACCTCGGCACCGAAGCCGGTACAGGTGCGTCGCACACCAACTCCACGGCCAATACAGCTGCGAAAGGTCACAGCACCAAAGCCGACGTCCTTGGTACAGGTGAGTGTCCCCCGGCAACCAAAGCTGCGTCCGGTACGAGTGCCGTCGCCACGCACAATTAGCGTTAAGACGCCACGACCAGCGCTACTGCGGCCGGTTAAAATGCCGCGTCCAACTCGGCTGAAACAAGTTCGCGCACCGCGACAGGAGCAGCTGCGCCCGGTATCCGTGCCACAGCCACGTACCGTGGTGGTAAGCACGCCAGAGCCGCGCCCACTGAAAAAGATTGAGGTGACACCCTATGACGCCGACTGAGAGGTTATCGGCCGCGGTGGTCTCGGACGAGTCAGTCGAAACTCGCCAGGGACGTGACCCGCGTCAATCACCAAAGGTCCGCGGGCTGGGAGTTTTCACCGGTCTGTTGATGATTGCAGTGGCCGTAGTCGCAGGTAGAGAAGCAATCATTAGCGCCAATAGCTCAGGTGACACCTCATGGTTACAGCCAGCATTCGACTGGTTCAGCAACCCACAGGGCTCAGCCGCGTCATGGGTGTTGCTCCTCGTCGGAATCCTCGCTGCAATCTATGGGCTGGGACAGCTCATCGCGGTGTTCCTTCCTGCCCCGCGCCGGTATGTACGCGTCGATGACGATGGCAACCTGCCAGTTTGGATGCATGAGTCTGACTACCAAGAAATCCAGAATGGCACGGCACTTGCTTCCGGAACTCACGGCGGATACGAAGGTGATGACAAGTGAAAACATCAGTAAGCGTATTCGACCGAATTGTGTTGTTCCTCTTCTCAGCGCTGTTACTACTGGTAGCAACATGGGCGATTGCTAGCTACTTCGATCTCGCTCCTGCACAGTGGCTTCATGACACCGGGCGGATGGAATCCTGGGAAAAAATACCTGAGCAAAGCTGGTATGTTCCCGTCCTCGGTGTAATCACAGCGATTCTAGCGGTGGTCGGTTGCAGCCTGGTGGTCGCTAATCTGCGATCGCACCGGTTCAGCACGGTTTCCGCATCGGAATCACAGGAAAAGCTAGGAGAGATTTCGCTGCCGGTCGCCGATGTTGCCGATGCGGTGTGCACCGATCTAGAGCGCAACGCCCACATCAACCAGGCGGATTCACGGGTCTACCGGGATAATGGAATACCCACCTTGGAAGTGACTGTGGCAATGCCACCGCAGGCGAGCCTCCCCGCTGTTGTAGCTGCCCTGAAAAACGCGGAGCGTGACATGCGTGATGCCCTCGGGCATGCGGATATCGCCTCGACCTACAAAATCGAACTGGATCGTTAGTCAGCTTCGCGGGGGAGACAACCTACAACGGCTAGCTAGGCGCCCTGGTCGGAGCGGGCCTAAACAGCAGCAGAGTCGCCGCTGGCACTGTCGCCGTCGTCAAGCGCGGCAACCAGATCGCGGCGCGCACGGGCGACACGGGAGCGAATAGTGCCCACGCGACAACCTGCGATTTCCGAGGCCTCCGCGTAGGAGTAACCCAGCACCTGCGTCAGAATGAGTGCCTCGCGGCGTTCCTCCGGCAGCTGCTCCAGCAGCACGCGGGCGTCAGCGAGCTCTGACCACGACTCGCCGGTCGTAAACTGCTCGGCAGCATTTTCCACTTCCACCGCAGACTTCTTGGGGCGCGCCGAATCATGGCGGACCGAATCCACCCACACGCGCCGGGCCAGCGACAACAGCCAGGTGCGGGCAGAAGAACGCGCCGCAAAACGGGGAAGTGCCCCCATGACACGCAGATACGTCTCCTGCGTTAAATCATCCGCAGCATCAACGCCGCCCAGATGTGCGACCAGACGCCACACGTCCTTCTGGGTCAGCCGCACGAACTCCGTCAGCGCAGCCTGATCACCGCGGCCGGCTTTCAGCGCCAGCTGCGTGATGTATTCGTCATTAGAGACGAGGCGTGCGGGAGTCATGGCAATAGCTTAGCAACTTAAAACCTAAAGATAATTCGCCTGGCTGCACGTGGCCTCACCTGCAAAAAGCAGGCGGCAACGCAGCCAGGCGAACTAGGGGCTGAAATGCTAGAAGCGGATGGCGTCGATGGGCTTGACGCGGACTGCGATGGTGGCCGGGATAATACCCGCCAGCGCGCCCACGAACGTCGCGACCAACACGCCGATTACAGCGGCCGTGACGGGGTAGGCCACGGCGCCCGTCTCCAGCGGCAACGCCAGCATCTTATCCAGCGGCAGCTGCTTGACCGTGATGATCGAGGCAATCACGCCAACCACACCCGCCACCGTCGTGGCGACAATCGACTCCAAGAACACAGAGATAAAAATCCTGCCTGCTGACGCGCCCATTGCGCGACGAATGCCAATCTCACGGACACGGTGGCCGATGGTGACAATCGAGACCGTGAGCAGGCCCAACGCACCAAGCGCGATCACAATGCCACCGATAATGCCCAGCGCCGTAGTGATGGTGTTATTCATCTCCTGGGAAATCTCCGTGTCCTTCTCCGACAGGGAAGTATTCACCTTCCAGCTGGGACCGAGCTCCGCCTGGAAAATATTGTGCAGCGCCTTCTGGTTCTCCTTCGCGGACTCCTCAGGCGTTGCGACGAGAAGTTGCGGCTCACCCACCGGCCCCTCGTAGCCGGCATTGAGGAAGGAATCGTAGTGCGTGACAATGCTCGGGGCGTCCCACGATCCGAGGGACTTATACACTCCCACCACGGTGAAAGTGGTATTGCCGGTTTCCTTCAAAGTGAAGGTTGGGTGGTCGGCTAGCGCTGGGTTTCCCAGGCTCTCGTAGAACTGGTCGTTGACCACCACGGGGTTCATCAAGCGCTGGCCATCGGCATCTTCCAAGCGGCGTCCCTGCACGATGGTGCGGGCATAGATATCGAACCAGCCGGGGTCAGCGGCAATCAGCTCGGGAGTACCTGGCGAAAAACACTCGTAATCATCCGGTGCGCAGTCATCCATATTGTGCTCAGGTGTGGCTGGCTGCATGCGAACTCGCGACCACAAGTTGGCATGGGTGGTCTCTACCAGGCGATGCGTGGCAGCGGAAAAAGCGTCGTTGATGGACCCGTCCGGATTGATGACGCTCAAATCGTCCGGTCCGTTTCCGCCGACGCCCGCGCCGCCGAAGCTGCCGAAGCTATCGGCCATTGTGCCGGCGCTGCTGTCACCGCCGAAGCCGCCATCGCCGAAGTCTCCACTATCCTCAGAACCGGAACTACCCGCTCCGGCAGTCAACGTGACCGTGCCGGCGATACCCGTGCTCTGCGCGGTTACCGCATCCTGAGAGCTGGTGAGAATATTGCCAAGCGCAATGACTGTGGTCATCGCCCACACTGCGGCGGCCACACTGACCAGCGACAGCATGATGCGGCCACGGTTAATGCGCAGCTCATGCCACGCTTCCAGCAGAGCGCCGAGATAAGGCGTTGCTGCATAGAGGAAGGAAGGCCGTGACTTCGGTTCTGTTTCTTTATTCGTCGTCATCAGCAACCTCCTCGAAGCCGTGCATGGCGTTGGCGGCAGATAGCAGGACGGAGTCGGCGTGCAACTGACCGTCGCGAAGCTCAAGTGCCCGATCGCCGCGCTCGGCGACCTCTAAATCGTGCGTAATCACAATCAGCGCAGCATTGTTTTCCGTGGCGACTTCTTCGAGCAGACCCATGACGATCTTGCCGGTGTCGACATCGAGCGCACCAGTGGGCTCATCGGCAAGAATGAGCTGCGGTTGGCGCACGAGCGCACGGGCAATCGCCACACGCTGCTGTTCGCCGCCGGAAAGCTGCGAGGGCGTGGCCTCTAGGCGGTCTCCCAGGCCGACGCGCTCCAGCATTGCGGCGGCGAGCTCGGTGCGATTCCAGAACTTCTCGCCCCGGTCGTACATCAGCGGAACCTCAACGTTTTCCAGCGTGGTGCGGGAAGGGAAGAGGTTGAACTGCTGGAAGACGAATCCCAAATTATCGCCCCGGAGCGCAGCGCGTTTCCTGTCCGACAAGGTGGAAATATCGGTGCCGTTGAACGTGTACGTGCCAGAATCCGGCAAATCGAGCATGCCAATGATGTTCAGCAGCGTTGACTTACCCGAACCGGACTGGCCGACAATGCTGAGGTGCTCACCACGTGGCACTTCGAGGTCGATGCCTTTCAAAATAGGCAGCTCCTCGCCGTTGGGCAGCGTCACTGTTCGAGTGACTGCGGTCAAACTAAGCATGGCGCGGGCCTACTTTTCAGAGCCAGCGTCATCGCCGGACTCATCGAAGCCAGTGTCACTGCCATCACCAGCGCCGGTGCCAGTGCCGTCGCCGCTGCCGTCGCCAGCGAACTCGTTCTTGTAGGAAGGCACGTACTCCAAAACCTGCTGGCCTTCCTTCAGACCATGCTTGATTTCAATGAAAGTGCCATCATTGGCGCCCAGCTCGACCTTGATCTTGGTGGGCTTGCCGCCATCCTTAGCTGGAGCGTAGACAACACCTTCGCGGAATCGTCCCTCCACGGCGGTCACTGGCAGTGCTGGAACCTCCGAGGTCGTGCCGCTGCCAAGAATCAGCGTTGCGGGAACACCTTCGTAGACGGTCTGATCTGCGGGAATATCGCAGCGCAGCTGTGGGCCGCCCGAGGAATTACCGGCAGCGGCGGCACCCATGCCAGCACCCTCTCCGGCGCCGGTGTTCTGCGAGCCTGCGCCACTTCCCGTGACAGTCTTCACCGAATCACACAAAAATGGTGCCGGGCCATCGGTGATAGCGAGGCGGCCATTGTTAATCGAGTCTCCCAGCGTGTACAGCTGGCTCGGCTTGATAGGTGCTACGGCGTGGAAGCTATTCGGCGAAATGGTGCCAATTTCCTGGCCAATCTCGACCGTCTGGCCAATGACGATATCCCACTGCACAGTGCCAGAAGCCTTAGCGGTGATGTTGCCCCAGGTTACGGTGGTTTCGGGCGCAGCGGCTGCGGCGCTTTCATCATCGGAATCCGCGCCGCCGGAGGTGCTGGCAGTCTCGGACACCGAGGTCTTCTTCACCTGGAGCAGGTTTTGCCCCTCTACGGCGTTGCCGCCGCTGTTGACAAAGGCGTCAGTGATTTCACCAGACGCGTTAGCGCGGATCACCGTGGGCTCATCCGGGACGATGGTGGCAGACAGCTTCTGCGTGTTATTGATCCGCTGAGGGGATAGCTCCGTGGTGGGTTGGGAGAAATCACCGGTTGCTTGCGCAAAGTCCTCGTCGTTAGCGGGGAAGAATGCGATCTTGAGAAGCGCAATGGTCGCCAGCAACGCCAGCGTGTACTTGAAGATTGTGAGCGCTTTTGC
Source organism: Corynebacterium sp. HMSC074C03 (assembly GCF_001838285.1). NCBI lineage: Bacteria > Bacillati > Actinomycetota > Actinomycetes > Mycobacteriales > Corynebacteriaceae > Corynebacterium > Corynebacterium sp. HMSC074C03. The sequence goes on from NZ_KV836251.1 coordinate 32,355, forward strand.
GCCCCTCCCTTGTTTTTTCATGTCTGCAGAAGTATCCGATCAAAATCCAAATTGACAGCGTGGTACGCGAAAAATCCTACCCTCAACGCCTGCGGGCAGTGGTAGTGCTGGCTATACCTTTTATTCACTGCTGATAGGTATTGCTTGAAAGCGCAGTAAGTGCTTTTCGACGGTCATTGTGTGTGGTTTTCCTTGGGGAAATCTGTCCTTTTTGGGGTCGGTTGTTTGTCGCCGATACAGCGAACCTAATCGGACTAATAATTAAGTCCACATATCAATCGCGGGCAACTAATAGGAAAAAAGGTGAAACTTCGTGTAGGGTGGAAAACGTCAGGGCATGTTGTGACTGTCATCTAGCCCTTGTCTTTAGGAGGAAACGCCCCCATGTCGAATCTCTATGAAGGCTCCAATGGTCCGACCACTCGTCTCAACGGTGCGCCGGTTCCTACAGAGCAGCACTCGCAAACCAATGGCCTACAGGGAGGTATTAACCTCCACGACGTCCACCTGCTGGAAAAGCTTGCGCACTTCAACCGTGAGCGCATTCCGGAGCGCGTTGTTCACGCTAAGGGTGCAGGTGCTTTCGGTGAGCTGACCGTCACCGAGGACGTCTCCAAGTACACCAAGGCTGCCGTCTTCCAGCCGAACACTGTCACTCCGATGCTGGCGCGATTCTCCACTGTCGCTGGTGAGCAGGGCTCCCCGGATGGTTGGCGTGACGTGCGTGGCTTTTCGCTGAAGCTCTATACCGAAGAGGGCAACCTCGACATCGTGGGCAACAACACTCCAGTGTTCTTTATCCGCGATGGCATTAAGTTCCCGGACTTCATCCACTCTCAGAAGCGCCTGCCGGATACGGGTCTGCGCGATGCCAATATGCAGTGGGATTTCTGGACTGCCTCTCCGGAGTCCGCTCACCAGGTCACCTACTTGATGGGTGACCGTGGTATTCCGAAGGACTTCCGTCATATGGACGGCTTCGGTTCCCACACCTACCAGTGGATTAACGCTGAAGGTGAGCGTTTCTGGGTTAAGTACCACTTTAAGACTCGCCAGGGCTGGGACTTCCTGACGGATGATGAGGCCGCTGAGCTGGTAGGCGAAAACACCGACCATGCTCGCCAGGATCTCTTCGAGGCAATTGAGCGCGGCGACTACCCAACCTGGGACGTCAAGGTGCAGATTATGCCTTACGACGAGGCCGCCAGCTACAAGGTGAACCCGTTCGACCTGACCAAGACCTGGTCGCAGAAGGACTACCCGCTGATTCCGGTCGGTCACTTCACCCTGAACCGCAATCCGGGCAACTTCTTTGCCGAGATTGAGCAGGCCGCATTCGCGCCGTCGAATACCGTCCCGGGTGTTGGCTTCTCCCCGGATAAGATGCTGCTGGCTCGTGTGTTCTCCTACGCTGATGCGCACCGCTACCGTCTTGGTGTCAACCATGACCAGCTGCCGGTGAACCAGCCGCGCTGCCCAGTGAATTCCTTCTCGCAGGATGGCTACGGCACCTACCACTACGCGGACCCGAACCTGCCGGTTCATGGCTCCAACGCCACCGGACGCGGCCCGGAGGCCGATACAGCGGCTGCCGCCAAGGCCGCTGGCTGCCCAGTGCACTCCGGTCACGCGGGCCAGGTTGACGCTGGCACCTTTGGCCAGTGGGAAAGCGTGGGCGAAGAGTTCTACGCCGGCGCGTACGTCCAGCACCCCGAGGATGATGACTTCTCGCAGGCAGGCGACCTTGTTCGCAACGTGATGGACGATGCCGAGCGCGATCGCTTGGCAGACAACATCGTCGGTGCCATGCAGGGCGTTTCCCCAGAGGTGGAGCAGCGTGTCTACCAGTACTGGACCAACGTTGATTCCTGGCTCGGTGCTGAGGTGGAAAAGCGCTTCAAGGCAACGAAGTAAGGCAGCTACGCGGGGCTGTGCAGTAAAACCGCAGAGTAGAGCTGCACAGCCACGCGGTAGATCAAAGTAAATAGAAAAGCGTTAGCCCTGCAGGTCGTTTGACCATCTGCAGGGCTAACGCTTATTTAAAAATTCTGTCTGTGCATGACAGCCACGGGCTTGGTGGTTGCCTGCACGCCGACCCGGTTTGGGGCGGCTAAGGAACAACCCTAAGTGTGAGCTGTTTTAGACCCCGATGCCCGGCAGGCTCGGGGAGCCGTTGAAGAACGACTTCGGAGCAGCTGCAGCCTCGTCAGCCTCTTCGGCGGACTCGGACACCTCTCGACCCTGTTCGGCAGCGTCGGAGACACTGTCAGCCTCAACGCCGGAGACGTGGGTGGAGTTGTCATTGTGGGTGGACTGATCGTTCGTGATGTTGATGTCCATGAAGTCGCGGCCGAACGGAGCGTTCCAGTCACCGGTTTCCAGGAGGGTCAGATCACCATCGATGGTCGGGTTAATCTCGAAGGTGACGTTGACGGTCGGGCCGGAAGGCATTGCTTCCAGAACCTCAACGATAGGAGTGACGTCCATTTTTGGTGTTCCTTTTAGACAGTAACGAAATGAAAAATATCGGTTTTAACTGAACAATAAACCGCAGTCTTTTTTAGAGACTGGCGGTTTATTGTGTCAAGGATTGGCGGAGCTATTGTCCTGCCATGAAGCCCGGGAGCTTATTCGGCGCCAACGCCAGTGATGCTCGGGTTCAGGAAGTCGAAGTCCTTGTGCTGGTCGACGTGGGTCTCCGGGTTCAGGAAGTCGGAAACGGTGACGTCGTTGGAGTCGTGGGTGGAGTAGTCGTCGTTGGAGGTGATGTCCAGGAAGTCGTTACCGAACGGCAGGTTCAGGTCGCCACCAACGTTTGCGAAGTTGATGTCGTTGCCAGCCAGCTGCTCGAAAGCCGGCAGCGGGCTCTCGACGGTGACGGCCGGAAGGGCTTCGAGGATGGTTGCGATATCTTCTGCAGAGCAGGACATGAGAAAATCCTTAGGTTCTCGGGGGTAAAGATTTTGAGTCGCTCTTGGCTGACTCACAGAAATTAAGTTAACCGATGGGGCAAGGGGCTGCAATGAAAAAATAAGTGCCTCGGTCCGCTTCCGGTCGGTTGTGTCCCCTGAAGCTCGCTCAAATTCGTCTAAAAATATTGGAAAGAGGGCGGTTTTGAGTCGATCGGGACGACCCCGGTCTCTGCCTGAATATCGGATGACAAAAGTGTTGTTTTCCTAATATTTACCGGGATTGCATTGATTGTTTTGTTCTTGGTGTCACAAAGGTGCAGGCAAACGGCGAATTCAACAAAAATGATAACCAAGGGTTCCCTAACTAAGGGAAACCAAAGTTTAGTTAACGGAAAAAACTGCCACTCAATTTAGGGGCATAAACGGGATTAACGAGCGACCCATATCCCATGAGAGGTACATCACATTGCGGGAGGCCAAAAGTGTGGGGAAACATACCCCCTTTTGGGTAGGGTGGGTGGCCAAAAGGGGGTCTTGGAGAGCACTGAGAGGCTGCTCTGAAACCCGCCGGAAGCGGCGTATGCGGGACGCTTCCCGTGCCGCTAGCTACCGCTCCGGCACGTAGTCCTCCGCGGAGCCATCACGGGCACCCAGCACCGCGCGTCCAAGTACCTCGGAGGCGACAGTAGCGACGACCAGGACAGCAACAATGGCCAGAATGGCGGTGAGGGTTTTGCCCCACGTCAGATCGCCCTGGTCGGCCTCTAGGACCAAGTTGGCAATCACCAGTGCGGGGATACCCACCATGATTCCGGCTGAAAGCTGGTTCAACCGGCTCAAGGCATCTTTAGAGCGCCACATGGCCACGCCCGCCAGGAGCAGGTACAAAGATCCGCCAATGACCAGCACGGCAAACAATATAGTTACAAGAATTGAAGCGATACTCATATTGCGATTCGTCCTTAATCGGTCTTAGCGGCGGCCACGGGAAATAACTCGGGCCAGGCCCACGGTCGACAAAATGCCAAGCAGACCCGCCAGCATTGCAATATCGAAAGTGATGGCCGTAGTCCGCAGCATGGCAGTTGTGAGGAACACTCCCACCATGGGGTAGAAGGCAGCGTCGGAAAGCACTGCGCGTGAGACATTGCCCTTGACTCGGAAGATCAGCACCACGCCCACAAGCAGCGCCACTGAACATAGAGCAATGCCAATGCCGCTAATTACCTGTACTGCGGTGGGATCGATCAATGTGTCATTCATGAGCGTGCTCCTTTGTCTTCGCCTTTGGAGGCAATGCCATCCGGCAGCGGCAGACCATGGTCGATCTCAGCGGCAACGCCGACGACGGCATCCGGGTCAATGAACTTGTCCGCGTTGTACTCCTCGAAGACGAAAGCCTTCGGGCGGGGGACATCGCGGAGGCTGGGAACGAGGTGCTCCTCCATGTCGTAGAGGGAGTCGTACAGCGCGTCCAGGTCGGCACCGAAGATTGCGTGGATGATGAACAACCGCCCCGCATCGGTCTCACGGACACCGCAGACCAGCGTGCCAGGAGTCATGGTGATGGACTCGGCAAAGAGAGTGACCTCAAGGTCAGACGTCACACGCAGCGGCAGCCCAATGAGCACCGGCTGCTGCTTCTGGTGCGGGCGCAGCGTATCACGCACCACGTCCGTCGCAGCCACAACAACCTGCCAGACCAGCCAGAGGGAATAGCGGATAACATGCAGGAACTTCATCAGTAAATACCTCCGATGGCGTTTTCAACCCCGCCGAGAGTGGCCTCGCGGTAGCCATCAATATTCAGCAGCGCATCAGCCGCACCGGTAGTTGCCCAAGTGACGGCACCGACCGCGACGAACATCGCCACAGAAACAATTGCCAGCATGGCGGACGGTGCAACCAGCGCGCCCGGAACGCGAACGGAATCGTCCACGCCCTGCATGGGGCGGCCCCAGAAGACCGCGCGCCACAGCCGAATCATGGCCAGCAGCGAGCCCAGCGAGGCCACGATGATTGCGGTGATTGCAACAATCGAACGGGAATCGCCAGTAGCAGCAGAGGCGAAGACAATGCCCACCTTGCCCCACACACCGGAAAATGGCGGGAAGCCAACAATGGAGAAGCTCATCGCCGCCATCACCCAAGCGACTGCTTGGTCGCGGCGAGCAAGCCCAGAAAGCCTGGACAGCGTACCCGTACCGTAGGTCTCTTCCACCGCACCGGAGCCCAGAATGAGGGCACCGACAGTCACCATGTGGTGGATTGCGTAGAAAATACCCGCAGCCAGTGCCGCCTTGGCGCCCTGGCCGTCGTTAGCATCCGTGAACGCCAGCACAATCAGAATGAACGGCATACCCGTGACCATCTGGTAGGCGAGCACCTCACGCATGGTGTTCTCGGCGAGACCAGCAAACGCGCCGACCAGCATCGAGATTGCCATGATGATAATGATCGGCCAGTGCCAGGAGGGGTTCATGCCCACAATCACGACGTAGATGCGGAACAGCATGTACACCGCAACCTTCGTATGTACCGCAGAGAACAGCGCCATCACCGCAGGGCTTGTCGACGGGTACGTCCTCGGCAACCAAGTGTGCGCCGGAACCAAACCAGCCTTCACACACAGTGCGATGATGACAATGCCCAGCGCGACCACACCCGTGCCGCCAGGGCCGCCCTCGCTGGCCATGTCGGCCAGCATTGCGATGTTCACATTGCCCGCCGAGCCGTAGATCAGCGCGACGCCAATCAGCAGCACCGTGGAGGTCAAGAGGTTGACCAGCACGAAGTTACGACCAGCAGCCAGGCGGTGCCAGGTACCGGTTACTGCAATCAGGCCGTAGGAGGGCAGCAGCATGACCTCCATGAACACGAAGAAGTTGAACAGGTCGGCAGTCAGGAAAGCGCCCGACATGCCCGCGAGCATCATCAGCGTCAGGGAGGGGAAGAACCGCGAGGTATTTTCACCCGCGACGTGGGCGAACCAGTTACCGATGGCGACCACAGCTGCGGCCACGCCCAGCATCAGCATGGAGAACGTGTCCGCCAAGAAAGGAATCGAGATACCACCGGGGAACGCGCCCACACCGTGGCCGACCGGGCCGTTTTCAGTGACGTAGAACATCACCCAAAATGCAGCCAGCGACGATAGGGCTGGAACGGCGATACCCATCGTCGCACGCATCCACAGCTTCGGCAGGATGGCTGTGACTGCCGACAAAATCAGCGGCAGTGCCGCAAACAGTGGCAGTAGCGAAGACAGAGTTGAAGGAGACATTGCAGAGGTCATTGCAGAGGCTTCTACCATTTCTCGTCACCGCCGAAAGGAGTCTCGCGCGGGAACTTGTTCGGAGCCGAAGAGACCCCTGGGGTACCGGTGACCGTGGAGTCCGAGTCCGCCGGAACATTCTTACCCACACGACGACCAGCCGTCGACAGCTGCCGCATAGCCTCGCGGTCCTCATGGATACGAGTGTCGTCATCGCGGCCCAAACCAGCCAGTGCCAGCATGAAAGCGGTCACGGCCATGGTAATCACGATGGCCGTCAGCACGAATGCCTGCGGCAACGGGTCAGCCATCTGCTCGGCAGCGCCAGCGCCCGCAGTGGCTTCGTTGCCCAGCAGCGGCTCGCCGCGCCAGGCACCGACACCCGTGGACAAAATAATCAGGTTGGCGGCATGTGAAATCAGAGTCATACCGATAATGGTGCGCAACATGCCGCGCTGTAGCACCAGGTACGTGCCACCGCCTGCGAGGACGGCAGCCATGATGGCGATAATCACTTCTTGGCCTCCTCAACGGTGGCATGAGCTGGGGCAGGGGTGCTCTCCGTTTCTGAGGCGAACACGCCCATCTCCGGCGGCACTCGCAAGCTCGAGCGGTCTGAGTAGAGATCCTGCAGCACATCGTCCGACCCGGTCATACCAGGACGGTTCGGGCCGCCCAAGAGATTCAGCGCGGTTGCCACAATGCCGATGACGGCCAGGTACACGCCGACGTCGAAAAGCAATGCCGTGGTGAGGTGCTGGCCCAGGAACTCGCCGTACAGCGGTGCCAAGAACGACCCCTTGGCGAAACCGATGAAGCCCGTGACGATTGCCGTGATGACACCCGCAGCGCTGAGCGCCACTGGGGTCTTCTTGCCGAAGACCAGCTCGTCGCGGTCCTTGGACAGGTAAATCAGCATGACGGCAGCGGCGCCAATCAGCGCCGCGTTGAAGCCGCCGCCCGGAGCGGTACCGCCGCGGTAGAGAACCACAGCAGACAGGACGAAAAGGACCGGCGACAGCCAGCGGACCAGCCAGCGCATCATGATGGAGTTCAGAGCGGGCTCCGCAAGCGGGGAAGGCTGATCGAGCAGGTGCGGGAAGCGAGGCATCGACGTGACAACTGCCGCCATCGCGACACCCGCCATACCGAGAACCGCCAGCTCGCCCATGGTATCGAAAGCACGGAACTCAACCAGGATCACGTTGACAATATTGGTTTCGCCCGTGACCTTCTCCGTGTTGTCGATGTACCACTGCGCAACCTCAGGCAACTGACGACGGCCAGTGAGGAACCACACCGCGCCAAACGTAGCCAAGCCCACGGCAACAGCCACAACCGCAGCGGAAGCTTGGCGGTTCTTCGTGGTTTCAGAGAACGCACGCGGCTGGAAACGCAGCACCAGCATCATCAGCACGACAGTCAGGATTTCCACCATGAACTGCGTCAATGCCACATCTGGTGCGCCCAGCAGGAGAATCTGCAACGTGACACCAACACCGGTGACGCTGAGCAGCACAGCCGCCTGCAGACGGTTCTTTGCCCGAAGCGTGGCCCACACGCCAATCAGGACAACGACCAGCGGAATCAGATCGGTCAGGTGGTCGATGTCGTCGATCTTCGGTAGCACAGGAGCACCGCCGACACCCGGAGCGATTGCGATGGCCAGGGCGTACACCGCGAGCAGACCAAGCAGCGGCAACAGGTGACGCGACGGCTGATGCGAACGCGCCATCTTGGCCAGCACGCGACCCACACGCTGCGAGACGCTCAGCGACGCATTGATTGCCTCCACGCCGGTGAACGGGAAGAGCTTGCGGTCGGCCATGACGGCGCCTATGCGGGCGCGAGTGAAGATGAAGCCCACGCCGACAGCCAGCACAATCACAGAGATAATCAGCGGCACATTCACGCCGTGCCACAGGCTCAAGTGCGATTCCTGAGTCGTGCCAGCCGGAAGCTGACCGACCGTATCCGCCACGCGGTCCAGCGGACGGTTCAAAATAGCACCGGCAGCGAAGGCTGCAGGCAGGCTCAGCACGCCAGGAATGGCGGCCGGAAGCCACAGCGAAATCGGGGCCTCATTGATGTGGTCAACGTTGCGCGGACCATCCACGAATGCACCGAACACCAAACGTGCCGAGTACGCGAAAGTACCAATCGCACCAATCGCCGCCACTGTCAGCAGGATGACGACACCGGTGTTGGTCAAAGGTGCGCCCTCGAATGCGGTCAGCATGCCCTCCTTCGACATGAAGCCGAAGAACGGCGGAATTGCCGCCATCGATGCCGCACCGAAAATCATCGAGCCAAAGCTCCACGGCATCTGCTTCCACAGCGGACCCAAGCGACGAATGTCGCGCGTGCCCGCCTGGTGATCAACCACACCGGCCATCATGAACAGCGAAGACTTAAACATCGCATGCGCAATGGTGTGCACAACCGCAGCCATAATGGCGAACTTCGTGCCCACGCCAATCGTGGCGACAATCCAACCCAACTGCGAGACCGTCGAGTACGCAATCAGCTTCTTCAAGTCAGTCTGCTGCAGCGCAAAGTAGGCCGTGGCAACAGCCGTCCACATACCCATGACAATCAGCAGCAACTGCCACACGCGCACGTCTGCGAAGACCGTGGAAAAACGCATCAGCAGGTAAACGCCCGCCTTGACGACGGCCGCAGCGTGCAAGAAAGCCGAGACGGGAGTTGCTGCCGCCATGGCCTCTGGAAGCCAGGCGTGGAAAGGGAACTGAGCTGCCTTCGTGAAAGCACCTAGGGCCACCAGCGCGGCAATGAGGCTACGCGCTGTCGGGTTGGCCTCCCACTCAGGCGAAGCCAAAACCTCGGTGAGGTTCGTGGAACCGGTCAGCCACACCGCACCGCCGAGGGCGGCCAGAAGCAGCAGGCCGCCGGTGAAGGTCAGCAGGAGTGTGCGCAACGAGCCCAACTCGCCCGACGAGCCCGACCTTGCAATGAGCAGGAACGACGCCATCGAGACCAGCTCCCACCCGATGAAGAGGAGCATGATGTCGTCGGCAAGTACGAGGAGCAAAACCGCCAGCATGAACGCCGTCATCAGGACGTAGAAGCTCATCGCGGATTTCTTCGGCGGCAAATACGCGGTGGAGTAGATGAAGACTATCGAGCCCACCAACAGCGCCAAGAAACTGAACACCATGGAGAGAGGATCGAGCTTCAGCGCAAACGCCGCGTTTAGCTCCGGGGACCAGACGCGGGACCAGGTGAAGGTGGTGCCGTCGAGGATATCGCCCGTTACACGCGAAAGCTGGACCACCGACGCGAGAAAAAACGCGACGATGGGCCAGCCTGCGTGACGACCAAGGAGCTTCACAAACAGCGGGGTCAGCGCCAGGGCAACCGCGACCAGCAGCGGGACCGAAAGGAGGGTCAGGCTGTCGGCGGAGACTTGGGCTGCTTGGGTGGCTTGAGCTGCTTGGGCTGCTTGGGCTGCTTGGGCTGCGAGCGTTGTCGCGTGCTCTGCGGAGCTGCTTGCCGGGGCAGAAATAGTTGCTGGGGCAGAAATAGCTGCCGGGGCAGAAAGAACGGAATCTAAAGAATTCAATGTTGCCGATACGCCGCCGGACGCAAACTCAGAAGCCAATGTCTGGTCTGGTGGTGCGGTCGCCGACGGCGGACTGGCTGTAAAGGAGCTGGCTGATGCCAGAGCTGCTGCCAGGTGCGTCACTTGGGGGCTACTTTCACATTGCTGTTAAAAAAGTTCGTACCTCTACAGACTAACAGCCACGAAATTGCTCTACGCGGGGTGAAAGGGGCATTTGGGGGAGTGGGGTAAGGCTCTGTGGACCCGGTAGCGAAAAAATAGTGGAACGAGTGATGAACGGTGCGTCGGCGGGTGGGCACCTTCGCTACTTATCCCCAATTCGAGTTACTGACTGCGTTTATGTCAGGTGGCGTTGAGTCGATCCGAGTTACTGACTGCGGTTATGTCAAAAATGGCCCGAAAAATGGCCTGAAAGTGTCATAAACTCGCACAGTTTCACATTTGCAGCCCGTAATTTTTCGGGCTGTCAGTTTTGCCACGTAATCCCGGGCTGTGGTGCTGCCGCAGTGGGGGCTGGCCAGTCACTACCGTGAGAACCAGGCACGCTTTTTGTCTAGCGTCCCTGAAGGGTTAAGTAAAGAAAAGTGTGTCCGCATGCC
>NZ_KV836252.1:0-437 GCF_001838285.1 Corynebacterium sp. HMSC074C03
GGTAGTAGTCGCGCGATGCGGGATGGCAGTTCGACGCGATCCACGCCGATCGAAACATCGCGTTTTTCAAGCGTTTATTGCCGGCCCTGGTGGGAAACTCGCCGCGGACCGACGTACCCGACTGCCGGGTGGTCGGCGCGATGCCGGCGTAAGCGGCCAAGTGCGCGGCATCGGCGAAGTCCTGGCAGTCGCCGATGGACAGCAAGATGTTGGAGGCGGTCTTGATGCCTACGCCGGGCATCGACATCAAGATCTGGGCAAGAGGGAACGATTCGAGCATCTCCTCGACTTGTCCGGCGATCGTGTCGCGCTGTGCTTGAAGCGCTTTGATGTTCGCCGCCAGCTGGGGAATGACCTATTCTGCTGCCGCAGTGCCGGATACCGTGACAGTTTGCTCGGCAAGGGCGGCGAAAATTGCGTCAACCAGGGCAGCAGGG
>NZ_KV836253.1:0-320 GCF_001838285.1 Corynebacterium sp. HMSC074C03
ATGGTGCGGATGATTCGTCGGCTCAAAGAGTCGATGGACACCACGATTTCGACGTTGACCTGGGATCAGGGGGTGGAGTTTGCCAAACACACGGAGTTTTCCGTCGCGGAGAATATCCAGGTGTTTTTCGCCGATCCGCATTCGCCGTGGCAGCGAGGCAGCAATGAGCGGATGAACCGGGATATCCGGTTTTATTTCCCCAAAGGCACCAACTTTACCGATGTCACCGACCAAGAGGTCGCCCAGGCCGAAGCATTGCTGAATAACCGGCCGCGAGTAGTACTCGACGGGTTAACTCCTCGGGAGGTAATCTCTGGTGT
>NZ_KV836254.1:0-58926 GCF_001838285.1 Corynebacterium sp. HMSC074C03
TGGCACTTGACAAAAACATAGGGACACCCCCCCACCTCACCCCTCGAGCAGGTCAAGCTTCCACTAGATACGCGCGATGCGGATATTCGAGGCCAAGATTGCCTCGGCACCAATCTTCGCCAGGGCATCCATGAGCGGGTTGGCCTCTGCCTTCGGGACTAGCGCGCGAACTGCTACCCAATCTTCGTTAGCCAGCGGCGACACGGTCGGGCCAGACAGACCCGGGGTGAGCTTGGATGCCTCTTCCAGCGCAGACGCACGGATGTTGTAGTCAATCATCAAGTACGTCTTGGCATGCAGAATGCCGGTCATACGACGCAGGAACACCTGCTGCTCCTCGGTGACCTCCACACCCTTGCGTCCGACAACAACTGCCTCAGAGCTGACCAAAACATCGCCGAATGGCTTCAACCCCTGCTTACGCAGCGTGCGGCCGGTGGAGACAACGTCGGCGATAACGTCGGCAACTCCCAAGCGGATGGAAATCTCCACTGCACCATCAAGGCGAATGACGGTGGCGTTAATGCCGTGAGCCTTCAGGTCTTCGCGCACCAGATTCGGGTACGAGGTGGCAATGCGCTTGCCCTCCAGAGCTTCTACGGTCCACTCCTCATCGGCTGGGGCGGCGTAGCGGAAAGTCGAGGCGCCGAAGCCCAGATTCAGAACCTCATCGACCGGAGCCAGCGAGTCAGCGGCCAGGTCGCGGCCGGTGATGCCCAAATCCAGATGACCGTTGCCAACATAGATGGGAATATCCTTCGGGCGGAGGAAGAAAAACTCAATGTCGTTGGCTTCGTCGTGGATGGTCAGGCTCTTGGAGTCGCCTCGACCCGGGTAACCAGCTTCCTTCAGGATTTCGACTGCCGCCTCGGACAGCGATCCCTTGTTGGGCACGGCAATACGCAGCATGGTGTTGATTTCTCCTACAGGTACTTGTAAACATCCTCGGGGCTCAGCCCGCGACCGACCATGACCACCTGCAGCCAGTACAACAGCTGCGAAATCTCCTCTGCGAGGGCTTCGTCAGATTCGTGCTCAGCTGCAAGCCAGACCTCACCGGCTTCTTCGACAATTTTCTTGCCCTGGAAATGCACACCAGCGTCTAGTGCCTTGACTGTGCCCGATCCCTCGGGACGCGACTGTGCTTTTTCCTTCAGCTCTGCAAACAGGTCATCAAAGTTCTTCACCTGGTCTATTGTTCCATGTCGTCTACTCGCCCGCGAAAGCAGCCCGCAATAAGCCCAAATTCGAGGTATCCAAATTGCTCGAAATGAAGCGCGCCGGGGGTACTAGCGTCTTCACATCAGCTTGCGAAACGCTCACATCCGGCATTGGATTCCACACCACCGTGCATCCCGCAGTGAGTGCAGAGCGCACCCCCGTTGAGGAGTCTTCGATAGCCAGGCAGTCCTCTGGCGCAAATCCGGCGAGCTCTGCGCCACGCAAGTACGGATCCGGTGCCGGCTTGCCGTTGGCCACCTCATCGCTACACACTGTTGCCGCGAAGTGCTGCTCCCCCATGACATCAATGCAGGGTTGCGCCACGTGTCGGCGAGTATTGGTCACCAACACCACCGGAATGTCAACAGCTCGGGCCTGGTCCAAAATCTCCGGCACACCCGGGCGCCACTCCACCCCATGCTCTAGAACCAATTCTGTGAAGCGGTTTTCGACGAATTGGGAGCCCGAGGAAAACAGCTCGTCGTCAAGCGTGCGTCCCGCATGATCAGCACAAATCGACAGCGTGTCCCAGAGCGTGTTGCCGACGCACTGCATGCGCAACTCCGGAGTCAGGCGACGGCCTACGAATTCCGAGAGGTCGTACGTGGCAATCTCCCACAGGGGTTCCGTGTTGATGAGGCTGCCGTCCATGTCCCACAAAATTGCTTTCACACCATGCGACTATGCCAGGCAAACAAGCATTTGGCGATTATGTCAGCAAAGCCGCCGGATTTGGGTTTAGAGTTTTAGAAAGGAAAGTATGTCGCGGTGCTGCATGCAACCACCGCATGAACGTGTCCCCGCGCGAATGAAAGGCATCGACTCGCTATGACAACCACTGAAGATTCACTCGCCCAGGCAATCGACCAGCCCGAGGCGTACTTTATTCCGCTCGGCGCGGTCACCGAAGGCGAGCTCAGCTACGAGCGCTTCATGCCCACCAGCTTCACTTACGGGGCGTGGGGGCCGTTTCAGCACGGTGCGCCACCGTCGGCGCTGCTGACACGCATGTTGGAGCGCAGGCGCCTGGAAAGCGAGAGAATGCGTATTACTCGCATCGCCGTGGATCTGTTGTCGGCTGTACCGTACACGGAGCTGCGCGCGCGGTCATGGGTCTCGCGCCCGGGGCGGCAGATCGCCAAGGTCGAAGCCGAATTGCTTGCCGACGTCAAGGGTGCCTGGCGGCCCGTTGCCACCGCGTCCGCGTGGATGATGGCCACTGCGGATACGCGGGATATTGAGCGTGCATTCGACAAGCAGGTGCCCGGGCCTGAGGAATGCAGCGCCGAGTACATTCCGCTTACCGACGACTGGAGTGGCGGATACATCGAATCGATTGAAGCCCGCGCAGGTGCGACGGAAGAGCTGGCCGAGACGCAGATTCACTGGGTTCGCGCGACATACCCAATCGTGCTCGGGGAGGAGCCGACTGCGGTGGAGCGAGTCATGCAGGTAGCTGATACCGCCAACGGTGTCGGAGCCACGCTGAGCCCGCATCAGTGGGCGTTTATGAATACCGACTTAGTGGTTCACCTGCACCGACTCCCCCAGCTTGGCCCATCGGAGCAGTCGGCGGAATCGGAGTCGCAGCCGGAAGACGGCGGCTGGGTTGGCATCGCCGCCCGCGGTTCCATTGGTCCGGACGGAATCGGCATGACTGCGGGCGAGCTCTACGATGTGCACGGCCCCATTGGCCGCAGCATGCAGACCTTGCTGGTGCGACCGCAAGGATAACGCGAAGCTACACGTTGAAGTACTTCGCTTCCGGGTGGTAGAGCACGAACGCATCGGTGGACTGCTCTGGGTGCAGCTGGAGCTCCTCAGAGAGTTCCACGCCGATGCGCTCCGGCTGCAGCAGGTCAATCATGCCCTGACGGAAGGTCAGATCCGGGCAGGAACCATAGCCGAAGGAGTAACGAGCGCCACGGTACTTCAGGTCAAAGAAGTCCTGGGTATCGTCGGAGTCTTCCGCGCCAACACTTGTGCCGTCGGAGAACGCGAGCTCGGAGCGAATGCGCTGGTGCCAGTACTCGGCCAGCGCCTCGGTGAGCTGCACACCGATACCGTGAACCTCCAGGTAGTCGCGGTATTCGTTCTTGGCGTAAATATCGTTGGCGAAGTCAGCGATGGGCTGTCCCATGGTCACCAGCTGGAACGGCATGACGTCGGTCTGCCCCGTAGCGATGGCATCTTCGCGCGAGCGGATGAAGTCAGCAATACACAGGAAGCGACCGCGCTGCTGGCGCGGGAAGGTCCACGACACCACTGGCTCCGCTGTGGGGTCAGGCTGCTCCCCTTCTGCAGGCAGCGGCAGTACATGCACGGTATCGCCCTCAGAAACTGCCGGGAAGTAGCCGTAGACCACAGCCGCATGCTGGAGAATGTTTTCCGCACGCAGGCGCTGCAGCCATGCGCGGAAGCGTGGACGACCGTCGGATTCGACCAGCTCCTCGTAGCTCGGGCCCTCATTGCCACGGGTGCCACGCAGACCCCACTGTCCCATGAACAGGGCGCGTTCATCGAGGGTGGTCAGGTAGTCGTCGAGAGGCAGACCCTTGACGATGCGGGTTCCCCAGAACGGCGGTGTTGCAACAGGGACATCGCTGGCGACGTCGGAACGCTCCGGCACCTCGGGGGCTTCGGCGGCAGCCTTGGCGGCGCGCTGCGCGGCGATGCGCTTGGAGC
Organism: Corynebacterium sp. HMSC074C03; assembly: GCF_001838285.1. NCBI lineage: Bacteria > Bacillati > Actinomycetota > Actinomycetes > Mycobacteriales > Corynebacteriaceae > Corynebacterium > Corynebacterium sp. HMSC074C03. The sequence continues at coordinate 3,907 of NZ_KV836254.1, forward strand.
GCTCACGGCGGGCGCGGCGAGCTTCCTTCTTCTCGCGGGCGGCGATGACCTCAGGCGAATTCTCGTCTGGGCCGAGGCCCTTCTTAGCTGCCATCAGCTCATCCATGATGCGCAGTCCTTCGAAGGCATCCCTGCCGTAGTAGACATCGCCGTGGTAGAGCTCGGACAGGTCGTCTTCCACGTAGCTACGCGTCAGCGCGGCGCCGCCGAGCAGCACTGGGAAGCGGGCGGCATCACCGGCGGAGTTAATCTCCAGCAGGTTGTCCTTCATCACCACAGTGGACTTCACCAGCAGGCCGGACATACCGATGGCATCGACATCCAGTTCCTTAGCTGCGGACAAAATCGTAGCGATCGGCTGCTTAATGCCCAGGTTATGGACGGTGTAGCCGTTGTTGGAGAGAATAATCTCCACCAGGTTCTTGCCGATGTCGTGGACATCGCCCTTCACCGTGGCCAGCACAATCGAGCCCTTGGAGCCCGTGGCATCCTCGGCATCCATAAAGCCCTCGAGGTAGCTCACCGCGGCCTTCATCGTCTCGGCCGACTGCAGCACGAATGGCAGCTGCATCTGACCGGAACCGAAGAGGTCACCAACAGTCTGCATGCCGCGCAGCAGGTCCTCGTTGACGATCGCTAGGGGTTCCTTTTCCTTCATGCCCTCATCGAGGTCAGCTTCGATACCTGTGCGCTCGCCGTCGATGATGCGCTGCGCCAGGCGGTCGAACAGCGGCATGGCGGCGAGCTTCTCGGCCCGGGCGTCCTTAGCGTCAGCGGCGGAGACTCCTTCGAAGAGCTCCATGAAGACCTGCAGTGGGTCGTACTCCCCGTCAGGATGTCCCGCTTCACGACGGCGGTCGTAGACCATATCGAGAGCGACTTCGCGCTGTTTGTCGTCGATCTTGTTCATCGGCAAGATCTTGGAGCTGTGGGCAATGGCGGAGTCCAAGCCGGCCTCGATGCACTCGTTGAGGAACACCGAGTTGAGTACCTGGCGAGCCGCCGGGTTCAGACCGAAGGAGATGTTGGACAGGCCGAGCGTGGTGTGCACGTTCGGGTGGCGACGCTTAAGTTCGCGGATGGCTTCGATGGTTTCGATGCCGTCGCGGCGAGTTTCCTCCTGCCCAGTGGAAATCGGGAAAGTCAGACAGTCGACAATAATGTCCTGCTCGCGCAGTCCCCAAGTGCCGGTGATGTCGGCGATGAGGCGCTCGGCAATCGCAACCTTCTTATCCTTCGTACGTGCCTGACCGTCTTCGTCGATAGTCAAAGCGACCACGGCAGCACCGTGCTCAACAACCTGGCGCATAATACGCTGGTAGCGCGACTCAGGGCCATCGCCGTCTTCAAAGTTCACAGAGTTGACCGCACAGCGACCACCGAGGTGCTCCAGGCCCGTCTTAAGAACTTCCGGTTCCGTGGAGTCCAGCATGACCGGCAACGTCACCGAGGTGGCGATTTGAGATGCCAGGGTTGCCATGTCATCGCGACCGTCGCGCCCCACGTAGTCGACACACAGGTCAATCATGTGTGCGCCATCAGTGACCTGACCTCGGGCGGTGTTAAGGCACTTCTCCCAATCACCGGCCAGCATGGCCTCGCGGAAAGCCTTAGAACCGTTGGCGTTGGTGCGCTCACCAATCATGGTGATGCCGGTCGTCTGCGTCAGCGGGGTTGCCGAGTACAGAGAAGCGACCTCATCGATGGGCTTCGCATCCGGGTCCGTCGAGGGGCGCGCTGCCTTAACGGCTGGGCCCTGCTCAGCGTAGGCGCCAGCACCGGTAATAGCATCGCGAACAGCGGAAACATGCTCCGGTGTAGTACCACAACAGCCACCGACCATCGCCAGGCCAAACTCTTCAACAAATCCGCGCAGCGCAGTGGCCAGCTCTGGGGCGGTCAGCGGGTAGGTCGCACCGTTCTTGCCCAGCACTGGTAGACCCGCATTCGGCATCACCGATACCGGGATGGAGGCGAAGTTGGACAGGTAGCGCAGGTGCTCGCTCATCTCGTCCGGACCCGTTGCACAGTTCAGACCAATCATGTCGATACCCAGCGGCTGCAGCGCTGCCAGGGCTGCACCAATCTCCGAGCCCATCAGCATGGTGCCTGTGGTCTCGACAGTCACGTGGACGACGATCGGAATCTTCTTCTCAGTCTGATGCATGGCGGCCTTGACACCGTTGACGGCCGCCTTTACCTGCAGCAAGTCCTGACAGGTTTCAATCAAAAACGCGTCCGCGCCACCGGAAATCATGCCGAGTCCGGCCTCCGTGTAAGCGTCGCGAAGCTGAGCGTACGGAGCGTGCCCCAAAGACGGCAGCTTCGTGCCCGGGCCCAGCGAACCGAGGACAAAGCGTCGCATGCCCTCGCGCCCCGGCCCCATTTCGTCAGCGACCTTCCGGGCGATTGCGGTGCCCTTGTGCGCTAGTTCCTGGATACGGTCTTCGATGTCGTAATCCGCGAGGTTCGGGAAGTTACAGCCGAAGGTATTGGTTTCGACCAGGTCGGCGCCGGCCTCGAAATAGCGTCGATGAATCGTCTCGATAATGTCGGGACGAGTGTCATTGAGAATCTCATTACAGCCCTCGTAGCCGAGGAAGTCCGCGTCAACGTCGAGGTCAAAAGACTGCAGCTGGGTACCCATGGCGCCGTCGCCAATGAGTACACGGCTGTGCAGTGCGGTGAGGAACTCGGAAGAGTGGCGATCAGTCATAAGTAGACACCTTAGTCTACTTTCATAACCGCGCCGATAATCGGGCTGGTTATTCCATCTCGAAGTAGCTTTCCGCCTTCACCGAAGGCAGGTCCAAGCCGACAGCCTTCGTTGCGGAATTGATAATGGCGAGAATCTCGTCGAGCTCCTCGTCAAAAATCGAGCCGCCGTGCTCATGCTCAATCGCAGCCACGCGCTGTAGGCAGTTCTCTACCGCCTGCGTCGCGGCTTCTTCTCGCTTATCGACGGCCAGCTCCGCCGCCTGATCAATACCAGCGGCGGCCTCACGGAGAACTTCCCCGACCTGGTCGGCTACCGCTTCGTCAAAAAGTGGCTCCCAGAACTCGCGTTCCTCGGGCTGCAGGTAGCTGCCGGTGGCAAACATGCGCAAATCGGCAACTAGTTTATCGATGCTCTCTTTCGTTACTTCGACTGCAGACATGTCTGAGTTGCTCATGATCAAAGTTTAACGCCAAGCAGCGCGTCCAGCGCGGTGGCAACGAACTCTCCGGCACCCGCTGCGCCGATTACTGCGCCAGCTTCTGCCTTGTTGCCGGTAGCCGAGGACCACTCCGCAGCCCAGGCATCGATAGCGTCCAGTGCAGCCGGCGTATCCAAGTCATTGCCCAGGCTTGCGCGCACATCGGCAACCAGTGCCGCTGCCGCGCTCACCGCCTTCTCATCGGTGGCGGTCCCAGTAGCTGCGCAAGCCGCACGCCAGGTCTCGAGACGTGCCTTGGCCGCCTCCAGCACCTCGTCCGACCAATCGCGATCAGAGCGGTAATGGCTGGCGAACACGCCAATACGAATCGCACTCGGATCCACGCCGGCGGCCACCAGCTTAGAGACAAAGACGAGGTTGCCCAGCGACTTGGACATCTTGACGCCATCTAGCGCAATCATGCCCGCGTGAACGTAGTGGCTGGCCATGCGTGCACAACCAGTAGCGGCCTCAGCGTGAGCCGCCGAGAACTCATGGTGTGGGAAAGCCAGGTCCGAGCCACCGCCCTGAATGTCGAAGCTCTTACCCAAGCGGTTGGTAGCAATCGCCGAGCACTCAATGTGCCAACCCGGCCGGCCCGCACCAAATGGAGCCTCCCAGCTTGGCTCCCCGGGCCGAGCGGCACGCCACACCAGCGCGTCCAGCGGGTCCTCCTTGCCCGGGCGATCCGGGTCGCCACCGCGCTCCGCAAAGAACTCCGCCATCTGCTCTGCCGAGTAATTGGACTCGTAACCGAAGTTCTCGGTGGCACTCTTGCGGAAGTACACATCCGGGTACTCGTCATTGGTGAGCTGATAGGCCGAGCCATTTTCCAGCAGCTTCTCGACCATTTCCACGACCTCGCCGACGGATTCAATGGCACCGATGTAGTCGCGTGGCGGAATCACCGACAGGTTTTCCATATCCGAGCGGAACAAATCAATCTGCGAGGTGCCCAGCTCGCGCCAGTCCACCCCATCGCGCTCCGCACGCTCGAACAACGGGTCATCGACATCGGTGATGTTCTGCACGTAATGCACCGAGTGCCCATTGTCCAGCAGCTGACGGTAAATCAGATCAAAGGTGAGGTAGGTTGCCGCGTGTCCCAGGTGTGTGGCGTCATAGGGCGTGATGCCACACACGTACATAGTCGCCTCTGGCCCCGCTTCCACCTGGGAGACCTTCTGATCCGCGGTGTCGTAGAGGCGTAGGGGTACCGATGTTGAGCTTTCGTCGTCAAGCGAAAGCGCCGTACCTGCATTGCTGGCGCGGTTGAACACATCGAAGCGCGCCTCGCCGAGACTGGGAACCTGTGGTTGGGGCCACGAATGCATTAAATACTCACTACCTCACTAAACAGCGTTGATCGTGCCGAAGCCGAGCAACACCATAACAATCAAACCGACCGGGATGCGGTACGCGGCGAACCAAGCGAAGGAGTGGTTCGACACAAACTTCAGCAGCCATGCGATAGACGCATAACCGACGACGAAGGCAATCAGCGTACCGATGGCCAATTGCGCACCACTAGCGGCCTGTCCCGCCGCAGGGTCAAACGCGTCTGGAAGCGAAAAAATTCCAGCAGCGAAAACAGCGGGGATAGCCAGCAGGAAGGAAAAGCGCGTTGCAACCTCTCGATCCAAGTGCAAGAACAGGCCGGCAGACACCGTACCGCCCGAGCGCGACACCCCCGGAATGAGCGCCAGACACTGCGCGAAACCCATGACGATGGCATCTCGCATGGTCAGCTCTTCATAGTTGCGCTCACGACGGCCGAACTTCTCTGCGGCGATAAAGACAAAGGAGAAAAGCACCAACACAGCGGCTGTAATCCAGAGATTGCGCAGGTTGTCGCGGATGAGATCCTTCCCCAGCACGCCGATGATGGCAATCGGCAGTGTACCGACAATCACCATCCAGCCCATGCGGTAGTTGAAACCGCGTGCTTCCTTATTGAACAGGCCGGCAAACCAGCCAGTGAGAATCTGCCAGATGTCCTTGGCGAAGAACACCAGCACAGCCAATTCGGTGCCGAGCTGTACTACAGCGGTGAAGGATGCGCCGGCGTCTTGGCCCCACAGCAGCTCAGAGACAATCCGCAGGTGCCCCGAGGAACTCACCGGGAGAAATTCCGTCAGACCTTGCACTACGGACAGAATGATCGTCTGCGCCCAGGTCATACCGGTGCCGGCGGTATCGGCAGCAGTATCCGCTGAGGCGCTTAGTGTCGTCATGATAGTCACGGGTGTATAGGCTACTCGTCCGATTTGTGTTGTGGCTATAGCGAGGTTTCGGCGCGGCCGTAGCGAGACCTCTCCCGCGGAAGTTTTCCCGCGACCGCACGCAGGTGTCCTAAAGTAAAAATCGTGCAACAACGAATTCTGGGCAACAGCGGTTTACGCGTCTCCGCCTTGGGGCTGGGTACGGCCACCTGGGGTGCGGGTACCAGGCAAGACGAGGCCGGACGCATCCTGACGGACTTCCTCGACGCCGGAGGCAACCTTGTCGACGCTTCCCCACTCCACGGCGGCGACACTGTTGCCGACATGCTGGGTGCAGTCATCGCAAAGCGCGGCGTTGCCGACGAATTGGTGCTTTCGGTCGCATCTGGCATACACCCCGAGCGGCCCGTCGGCAGGCGCGTGGACTGCTCGCGTAAGACACTGCAAAAGGACCTCGACGATACGCTCGGACGCCTCGGCGTCGAACACATTGATCTGTGGTCGCCCGGCTACTGGGATGGGCTGACCCCACCGGAAGAGGTCGCCGACACCCTGGAATGGGCTGTACGCACGGGGAAAGTACGTTACGCCGGACTGCGTGGATACAGCGGATGGCAAGCAGCGGTGACGCATGCCGCCGCGAATCGAATCGCTCCGGTGTTTGCACAGCATGAGTATTCGCTGCTCCAGCGAAGCCCTGAGGCTGAGCTGCTGCCCGCCTGTGAGCATTTGGGTCTCGGCTTTATCGGTGGCGCCCCACTGGCCCAAGGCGTGTTGACCGCCAAATACCAGCACATCATTCCGGAGGACTCCCGCGCTGCTTCCGAACACGCGGACGCAGAGGTACAGGACTACCTTGACACACGCGGCGTCACGGTCGCAGGTGCTCTGACCACCGCAGCCAAGGGGCTCGGCGTCAGTGCTGCCGTCGCAGCGATTTCCTGGGCGCGCGATCGGCCGGGCGTCACCTCGATCCTCGTTGGCGCTCGAGACCGCGCTCAGCTACGCGAAAACCTCACCGCCGAACAACTCACGCTGCCACCGCAGATTTGCAACGCGCTTGACGACGTCACGCTGTAATCAGTAACCGCATTCTTATAAAGGCTTATAAAGCGCAACGAATGCGAGAACTTCCCACGGCTGGAGGCGTCCACAAAGTAATCCGGCCGGGGTGGTAGTTTCTATAGCGTGAGTGAAAACAGTCGTCGACGTGTCATAACCTCCCTTCTAGCGGGGCTTTCCGCTAGCGCAGTGGTCCTGGCAGGGTGCTCCTCCGATGTGGAAGGAGACATCGATGCCGGAATGGGCAACGCCACGCCAGTGCCGGCCGCTTCACCCGCTGCTCCCGATACTGGCATCGGGAAAGCCAAGAAGATTGATGAGGGCATCACTGATGCAGTGCTGGTCGGCGATCGAGTTGTCCTGAAGGCCGGGGACAAGATCTTTGCCGGTCCGCTGAATAACCCAATCGAGCGTTCGACGAAGCTGGACGCCAAGTGCGGCGAACTCGCGCCGGGCGGCCCCACTGCTCTGCTGCCGTGTGAAGATGGCATCCATGTCATTACTGACCAGGCCACGGAAGCGGCCGTCGTTGGTCGTGGTACCAACTACTCCGCCGCAGTTGGCCTGGAAGGCGGCCGCATCATCGGTGCCCATGCGGATAGCAATGTCATCGATGTATTCGGCGCTGACGGTGAGTTGGCCAGTGACTTTAAGGCCGCGAACAACGGCTCGCAGCTTGTTGAGATTCCGGATGCGGACAGTGACGCTGACGTCAAGCTTTTGGAAGTTAACCGTCCAGAGACCTCGGTGCATGAGCTCAAGCTCGATGAGTCTCGTGCTGGCTCTGCGCTGCGTGCGGGCATTGGCGTCGGCAAGGTAGCGTCCGGTGACCATGCCATCGCTGCCGCAGACACCAAGGGCAACCAGCTACTGATTTACACGGCAACCGACATCATCCGACTTCACCAAGCAGCTCCGGCTCCGGAGGCGCCGTGGGCGGTAGCGGTCGACGAATCGCGCGGAATTGTCTGGGTGACTTCGACGAAGGTGAACAAGCTGACTGGCTACGACATCAGCTCGGGTACCCCAGTCAAGGTCGCGGACATCAACACGGTTGCAGACCCACAGTCGGTTGTCGCCACCGAGGATGGCCAAATTGGCGTCTTCTCGGCTACCGGTGACGGGGCTCAGATTTTTGACTCCGCGGACGTCGATAAGGCAATTGCTGATTTCAAGCAGGATGCAGAGAAAATTCGTGAGGAGATGTCGGTTCGGGAGCCAGCCGATAAACTACCGACCGGTGCAGGTGACACCAAGGGAGCAGACGACTCCGAGGGAGAGACTAAGTAGATGCCTTCGAAACTTCGCGCCAAGTCCTATCAACTCGCGCTAAAGGCAATGTTCCAGGTTCCGCCGGAGCAGATTCACGAGGCCATCTCGAAGACCCTGAAGGGGCTGCAGAAGTCGGAGAGTCTTCAGCGGGCGGTGAGCAAGCTACTCGTTGTTGACGATGCTGTGCTGCGTCAAACCGTGTTCGGTGTGGACTTCCCGCGTCCGCTGGGGCTCGCCGCGGGCTTCGACAAGGCTGCTATTGCCCCGGATTGCTGGGGGCCCATTGGTTTTGGCTACGCGGAACTGGGAACCGTGACTGCCAAGCCGCAGCCGGGCAATGATCGCCCGCGTCTGTTCCGCCTGAAGGAAGACCGCGCCATCTTGAACCGCATGGGTTTCAACAACCCCGGTGCCGCCGCTGTAGCGGAGAACCTGCGGGCGCGTCGCAGCGACGACGTCATCGGTATCAATATTGGCAAGACCAAGGTAACTCCGCTCGAAGAGGCCGTCGATGACTATCGAGAATCGGCCAGCCAGCTCGGAGGCTTGGCGGACTATGTGGTTGTCAATGTCTCCTCACCGAACACGCCGGGTCTGCGCGACCTTCAGGCGGTAGAGTCCCTGCGGCCGATTCTGGCAGCGGTGACTGAGGAGACCGACTCGCCGGTGCTGGTCAAGATTGCTCCTGATCTCTCCGACGAGGATGTCATTGCAGTTGCTGACCTGGCTGTTGATCTGGGGCTGGCGGGCATTGTGGCAACCAACACCACCATTTCTCGCGAGGGCCTGCGTACGCCCGCGGATGAAGTCGCGGAGATGGGTGCCGGTGGAGTCTCGGGTGCACCTGTGGCAGCTCGGTCACTAGAGGTACTGAAGCTGCTGCACGAGCGCGTCGGAGACAAACTTGTTCTGATCAGCGTCGGCGGCATCGAGACTGCTGAGCAGGCATGGGAGCGGATTGCCAACGGCGCTTCCCTGCTGCAGGGCTACACACCGTTGATCTATGGCGGTCCAGACTGGATTCGTGACATTCACCAAGGGTTAGCTCGCCAGATTCGAGCTCAGGGCTTCTACTCCATTTCGGAGGCTGTCGGCTGTGGTCTGCCGTGGCGTGGTTAACTGCTGAGAGCCGTTGAGGCTTTTTAATCCAATAAACACGCGACCCCGGGTCCTGCTGCCATGAAGGCGCTGGCCCCGGGGTTTTCTGTATGAGTAGCGTGCCCGGTCGGTTGAGTTGCCGGTGTGGGCGTCGTACCCCTACTCCCCGACGTTCTCCCACCACGGCGTGATGATGGCACGCGCAATCGAGTGGAAATACAGGTTGAAGCCAAGCACTGTCGGCGTCGCATCTTCCGGAACATCAAGCTTCTCGACGTCGACCGCGTGCACCGCGTACATGTAACGGTGTGGGGCATGCTGCGCCGGTGGGTTAGCTCCGTAGTGACCACGCATGCCAGAGTCGCCGACAAGCTGGATAGCACCGTCTGGCAGCTTAGAGCTGTCTTCGGAGCCAGCTCCCTGTGGTAGCCCCTTTTCGGCCGCTGGAATGTTGAACACAGCCCAGTGCCAAAAGCCCGAAGCGGTCGGGGCGTCCGGATCGAAGCAGGTCACGGCAATGGACTTCGTGCCCTCCGGCAGATTGGCCCAATCCAACTGCGGGGAAACATTCGACGGAGCGCGGAATTCATCCGCAATCTTCTCGCCGTCCTTGATATCTGGCGAGGACAGCTCGAAGGTTGGCAAATCCTTCAGCGGTGCGTACGGATCCGGGCCCGGGAAAACCGGAGCATTTGCAGTGTTATTTGTAGCGTTGTTTGTGGTGTCGTTGGAATTCGTAGTCATAACTACCAGTGTGCCTACTTTATGAGCGCGCTGCAGGGACTTCGCCAGACTACCTATCCTCAATGCCGGATTCTCAGCGCGAATCCAAGGCGGATGCGGGGCTAACAACGGAGATGTAATTACACCCAGGTTTGGCACCTTAATACCCTGATGACCTGCCAATTTGTGTTTCATTATGTAGTCGGGATACAGTATCACAGGTCAGCACGGAAGTGCTTCCTACCCGGTCCGGGTGGCGGAATGGCAGACGCGCTAGCTTGAGGTGCTAGTGCCCTATTAACGGGCGTGGGGGTTCAAGTCCCCCTCCGGACACAAGATAAATCCCGAGAAACTGCAGTAAATGCAGCTCTCGGGATTTTTGTGTTTTCTGGGGGACCTCTATGGTACTGCCCTATTGCAGCGCCGAGGTCAAGCGGAAAACAGAGTCCAGGTAGCGCTGGCGAAGGGGGCGGTCATTCCATTCCTCCTGGGTGAGCAGGAGGGATTTGTCGCGGTACTCGTCGGCAAGCGCGATCAGTTTGTCCACGATGGAACCGGCGGCGGAGAGAAGCGTGATCTCGTAATTGAGGCCGAAGGAGCGCATATCTAGATTGGACGAGCCGAACATGGCCATGCGGTCGTCGATAACCATGAACTTGGAGTGCAGGACGGCAGGCGCCGGATAGCGGTAAATCTTCACGCCAGCGGTTAGCAGTGCCTGGTAGTAGGACTGCTGCGCGTGGCCGACCATGAACTGATCGGACTCTTCGTTAACGTAGAGCTGAACGTCGATGCCTCCATATGCGGCGGAGGTCAGTGCCATGAGCATGGACTCGTCCGGGACGAAGTACGGGCTGACGGCGATAATCCGCTCGTGCGCCTGGTAGATCATGTTATTGAACACGCGCAGGTTCGGCTCCGTGTTGAAGCCCGGACCCGATGGCAGCACCTGGACCACGTTGTAGTTGTCGTTGACCTCAGTGGTGTGGAGTGAATAGTTCCTGGTGGCATCTGGGGTCTTGTATAGCTCGCTGGTCCAATCAACCGCAAAAATTGCGTCGAAGGCCAGCGCAATATCGCCCTCGAGCTCAATCCATGTGTCCACCCAGCGGCGGCCAATCTTATGGTTCTTTTTCTTCTGGTACTCGGGCTCAATCAAATTCTGCGAGCCCATGAATACAATGTCGCCATCAATCACTACGAGCTTACGGTGATTACGCAGATCCAGGCGGCGCCAGGTGAGCTTCAGTAAGCTCACGGGCAACATTGGGTGCCAGGAGATTTTGGACTGGTTCAGGCGTTTTTTCAGCTTGTAGTAGCCGGGGTATTTCCACGAACCAATTGGATCGACCAGTACCTTGACCTCTAGTCCCCTGTCGTGCGCGCGCTCGAGAGCCTGTATGAAAGGCTCCGTGCTGGAATCCAGTGCAAAGATGTAGGACTGCACGTGGATAGATTTCTGAGCCGCATCGATGGTTTCAATCATGCGGTCAATGGAGGCATCGAATTCGGTGAAAAGTCCCTTTTCCGCGCTGGCAATTGCCGGCATTCCCGTGAGCTGACGCGAGAGCTTGAATACGTTGACAACGTCATCTTCTATCTCGGCATCGTCCGGTACGTCGGGCAGATGCTCGGTACGTTCCGCAATGAGCTCCTGTGCCAGTGCCTGTACCTCGTGCCGGCGGCCCGTGATCTGCTGCGAGCCCAGGAAGAGGAACAGAGGTAGGCCGATAAATGGAATCAGCAGAATCAGTAGCAGCCACGCCGTCGAAGCCGATGGGCTTCGGTTTTCCGGCACCCATCCAATCGCGATGAACTTAATCGTGTAGTCGAGTGCGAAGAATAGTACTTGCCACCACGTTAAGTCCTCCACCAGCCATGGGAAGGTGCTCATCAACCAATCCATGCAGATGATATTACTGAAGCAATTTTCAGTATCTTTGGTCGCTGCCCCTTAGAAGCGCCCCTCCCCTCTTTTGCGACAGCTTATTGTGACATCTGAAATTGAATACTGATATCAATACGTAGTAATGTTCACCTTATTGAACATACTAAGTGTTTGGCATGTCGACTTCGAAAGGACTTACCCCTCCAAATGACTGAGAAGGCTCCTACGAGCACCGAGCTCGACGTTGCCACTAACGTACTGAAGTTGATGGCGGACAAGACGCGTCTCTCCATCCTGTCACTCCTTCGTGACGGGGAGATGACCGTCACCGCCATCGCTAGTGCGCTCGATCGCCCCATCCCCGCGATTTCTCAACACCTGGCGAAGTTGCGCATGGCCAATATGGTGCAGACCCGCAAGGAGGGCACGTCTAGCTTCTATTCGCAGCCCGACGAGCACCTCACCAACCTGGTGATCAACGCTCTCCACTTCGCCGAACACACGCTCTACAGCAATCCGCCCCATCACCGCGGTCAGTAGGCGCACACGGATACGCTCGCTTTACGACGAAAACCCCGCGACCCAACCGGACAGACTCCGATAGGTGATCGTGGGGTTGCTTGTCTTTGGCGCTGCTAGTTTCCCACCCGCGCGGCTAGGAATTGAACTCGCTGGTGGGAGCTACGTTGTTCAGGACCTAATCGTCGAGCCCGGCGTTCGGTGCCCTTCCTTTGTCGAATGCCTCCATGATGCGCTGGGCAGCGAGCGTCGGTGTGAGCTGCCCCGAGCGGAGTTGTTTTTCCACCAGGGAGCTCTCTATCTGCACAGCCTCGTTGGTGTTGAGTCGCTGCAAGAGCGTTTCGTGCACCATGGACCACATCCACTTAATCTGCTGGTTAGCGCGGTTTTCATCGAAGAGATGATTCTCGTGCATAGCCTCGACATGGTCTTCGATGGCTTGCCAGAACTTGTCGATGCCGTCGTCTTCCAATGCCGACATAGTCAGCACCGGTGGAGTCCAGACTTGATCTGAGGAACGCACCATCTTCATGGCGGTCATCAGGTCACGCGCAGCGCGTTTTGCCGGGCGCAGGTTCTTACCGTCCGCCTTGTTGATAGAAATCACGTCGGCCATTTCCAGCACACCCTTCTTGATGCCCTGGAGTTGGTCGCCAGCGCCGGCGAGTGCCAAAAACGCAAACGTATCTACCATCTGTGCCACCGCGACCTCGGACTGACCGACGCCGACAGTCTCGACGATGACAATGTCGTAGCCTGCGGCCTCCAGCACCACCATGGCTTCACGGGTTGCCTTGGCGACACCACCGAGCGTGCCCGCAGAAGGCGACGGACGGATGAAGGCTTCATCCGCGGCCGAGAGCCGGGACATACGGGTCTTGTCGCCCAGAATCGAACCACCGGACTTCGTCGATGACGGGTCGATGGCCAGCACTGCAACGCGGTGGCCCTCCTCAATCAGCTTCAGCCCGAGGGTTTCAATCGTGGTTGATTTACCGACGCCGGGGACACCGGTAAGGCCGACACGCATAGCCTTTCCGGAAAATGGCAGCAACTTCACCAGTAGTTCCTGAGCCAGCACCTTATGCGCCGGAGCAGTCGACTCCAACAGAGTGATTGCCCGAGCTAACTTAGTGCGGTTTCCAGCCCGCACGCCCTCAAAGAGGTCGTCAACATCGATCCGTCGTCGCGCACGACGGACGACTTCGGGGGCCACAGCTGTCTTGCCCTCAACGACCGTGCCAGCGGTAGTGACGAGGGTGCCCAGGTTTTCTTCAAGAAACTCGTTCATCGCTACTTCTCAATTCCGACAACGCGCTGAGCTGAACGCTCAGCTCAGCGCGTATGCGGTAGTTAATTAGGACTCTTCGTCAACGGCAATGTCGAGGCCCAGCTCGGCAGAGAGCTTGGTCATCATGTCGATTGCCGAATCAGCGATGACAGTGCCCGGCGGGTAAATAGCCGCGGCGCCGGCATCGTAGAGTTCCTGGAAGTCGCCCGGTGGGATAACACCACCGACGACAATCATGATGTCCTCGCGACCCAGCTTTGCCAGCTCATCGCGAAGAGCAGGCACGAGCGTCAGGTGTCCGGCGGCCAGCGAAGAAACACCGACGACGTGGACATCCGAGTCGACTGCCGATTTGGCGGCCTCCTCCGGAGTCTGGAACAACGGCCCCACGTCAACGTCCATGCCGAGGTCCGCGTAGGCGGACGCGATGACCTTCTGGCCGCGGTCGTGACCATCCTGGCCCATCTTGGCCAGGAAGATACGCGGACGGCGACCTTCCTGCTCTTCGAACTTATCGGCCATGGCAATGGCCTTGGAGACGTTAGACACGGCACCCTCCTTGCCAACTTCGTCCTTGTAGACGCCGGAGAGGGTACGAATCTCGGCCTGGTGGCGGCCGAAGACCTCTTCCATGGCGTCGGAGATTTCACCGATGGAGGCCATGGCGCGAGCACAGTCGACAGCGAGCTTCAACAGGTTCTTGTCCAGGTCCCCCGGTTCACCCGGGTTACGACAAGCATCGGTCAGAGCGGACAGTGCCTTCTGAACCTCTTCCTCGTCGCGCTCGGCACGCAGGCGAGCCAGCTTGTCAATCTGCTCCTGGCGCACGCGGGAATTCTCAACCTTGAGAACCTCGATGGCTTCGTCCTCTTCGACCTGGTACTTATTCACGCCAATGAGAGCCTGGCGCCCCGAGTCAATACGAGCCTGCGTACGAGCTGCCGCCTCTTCAATGCGGAGCTTCGGAATGCCCTCGATCGTGGCCTGTGCCATACCGCCAGCCTCTTCGACCTCGTCGATGTGCTGGCGTGCACGCTTGACCAGCTCGTTGGTCAACCACTCGATGTAGTAGGAACCAGCCCACGGATCAACCGGACGCGTGGTGTTGGACTCCTGCTGGAGCAGCAGCTGAGTGTTACGAGCAATACGGGCCGAGAAATCAGTCGGCAGTGCCAAGGCCTCGTCCAGGGCGTTGGTGTGCAGCGACTGGGTGTGGCCCTGCGTTGCGGCCATAGCCTCAACAGCAGTACGAGCGACGTTGTTGTAGACGTCCTGGGCGGTCAGCGACCAACCGGAGGTCTGCGAGTGAGTACGCAGGGACTGCGACTTCGGGTTCTTCGGGCCAAACTTGCCAACCAGCTCGGACCAGAGGATACGGCCTGCACGCAGCTTGGCAATCTCGGTGAAGGTGTTCATCGAGATGCCCCAGAAGAAGGACAGACGCGGAGCGAACTTATCAACTTCCAGGCCAGCGTCAATACCGGCCCGCAGGTACTCGATGCCGTCGGCAAGCGTGTAAGCGAGCTCGAGGTCGGCCGTCGCGCCGGCTTCCTGAATGTGGTAGCCAGAAATCGAAATCGAGTTGAACTTCGGCATCTTTGCCGAGGTGTACTCGAAGATCGAAGAGATGATTCGCATCGAGGGCTTCGGCGGGTAAATGTAGGTGTTACGAACCATGAACTCCTTGAGAATGTCGTTCTGGATCGTACCGCGCAGTTGCTCAGTCGAAACGCCCTGCTCTTCAGCAGTGACAATGTAGAAGGCCAGAATCGGCAGCACAGCGCCGTTCATGGTCATAGACACCGAGACACCGCCCAGGTCAATGCCCTGGAAGAGCTCACGCATGTCGTAAATCGAGTCAATTGCCACACCGGCCATACCGACGTCGCCGGACACACGCGGGTTGTCCGAGTCGTAACCGCGGTGGGTCGCCAGGTCGAAAGCGACCGAAAGACCCTTCTGTCCGGCCGCGAGGTTGCGACGGTAGAAGGCGTTGGATTCAGCTGCGGTGGAGAAACCAGCGTACTGGCGAATAGTCCACGGCTGGTTGGTGTACATGGTCGGGTACGGCCCGCGCATGAATGGGGCGATACCCGGGAAAGAATCTACCGGGTGGCCCTCGGCAGCTGCGGCGTCGCGGTCAGCGCGATCGTAGACACGCTTGACGTCGATGCCTTCTGGAATGGTCCACACTTCACCAGCTTCCGCGGCAGCTGCCTTGTTGGTGGCAGCTGCCGCGTCGTCGGTGTTGCGGGAGATGTCAGCGAAATTTGGGATGGTGGTCATTACTTCCTTCACGCTCCCAGTTCGTTCAGCAGTCGGGACAGCTCCGCGACAGCATCGATGGTCATGTTCAGGTATCCGTCGGGGCGAGCGTCTTCAGCGGCATTAGCGAAGCTCTTCTCGGAGCCGGCCACCAGGACCTGCTTAGCGCCTGCGGCGCGGGCGGCCTTGACAGCGTCCTGGCCCGAGGCCTCGTACTCGCTGTCGGCTGCGCACAGCACGACAATCGGAGAGGCCTTCACTGCCTCTTCGAAACCGGCCTCGCCCGGCACAACCTGGCCGGGGTTAGCGACGGCGATACCGCCGGAAGCCAGCAGGTTGGAGGTAAAACCAGTGCGGATGTTGTGCTTGGCCAGCGGACCCAGCGGCAGCATGGCAATCAGCGGACGGTTGCCCTTTTCAGCCAGGAAGTCATCGGAGCGGTTGCGCAGCGCCTCGAAGTCGCGTGCCCAACGGCGAATCGGATCGCCCTCCGGGCGAGCCTCGGGAGCCAGTGGGGCTTCAGCCAGGTTCGGGAACTCGTTGATAGCGGTGACCTTGGTGCGGCGATGTGCGATATCGGCGCGGCGCTTTTCCCAGGTAGCGTCCAGGGCGGCGCGAATACCGGCCTCTGCGGAGGTGAAACCGCCGGCGGCCTCAGTGCCGGAGAAGATCTCCCACGCCTTGTCAGCCATTTCCTCGGTCAGGTCTTCGACGAAATAGGAGCCACCTGCTGGGTCGGCGACGTAACCAAGGTGAGACTCTTCCAGCAGCAACAGGTTGGTGTTGCGAGCGATGCGAGCCTTGAAAGTCTTGGAGACGTTCGGCATGCCGCCGACAACTGCGTAATCAAACGGCAGAACCTCAACTGAGGAAGCACCGCCGACACCTGCGGCGAAGGAGGCGACAGTTACACGCAGCATGTTGACCCACGGATCGCGCTGGCTAAACATGACTGGGGCTGTCACGGCGTGCATCGGAGCGCGGCCAGACTCAGGGGCACCGATGACCTCAGCAACGCGGGCCCACAGAACGCGAGCGGCGCGGAACTTCGCAATGGTGTCGAACTGGTCGTCGGTAGCGGCAAAGCGGAAAGAAATCTGGCCGAGCGCTTCTTCAGCGCTCAAGCCCGCTTTAGTCAGCGCACGCAGGTAGGCGACACCAACGGCGAGGCTGTAGCCGATCTCCTGGATGTTGTTTGCGCCCAAGTTGGAGAAAACAACGCCGTCGACAAGCAGGGCGCGGACGTCGCCCGGCTGCTTAGCTGCCTTGACGGCCAGCTGAATGGCCTCGTCGAGAGAAACATCATCAATACCGGCAAAAGCAGAGGTCAGCGGAGCTGCAGAAAGCTCTACTGCGATGTTGTCCGGATTAGTCGGGTTTGCCTGCTCGATGTAGGACGTCAGTGCTTCCGCAACCTGTGCAGTCTTCTTACCAGCATGTACGGCAATCGGAGCAAGGTCGAGGTAGACGTTGTTAAGCAGAGCTGGCACGTCAGCGGCTTCGAGGGAGCCGGTGAAGTCCAGGCGGATGTCCGTGGTGCCGTTTTCCAGGGCAGTCAGCAGAGCCTCGTTGACGGCCTTTGGGTCAAGGGCTTCCTCACCCGGGTACTGGCGACCGAAAGTCTCTCGAACGCCCCAACCGTTGGTGTTGTCCGAAGTGACCTTTGCGCCACGGACGAATGGGAACTGACCCGGAGCTGGGCTTTCCGCATGCTCATCCGCGCGGGTGTAGAGCGGACGGACATCGACACCGTCGTAGGTGGTCTGAATCAGTCGTTTCCAAATATCGAGCGGTACATCTGCAACGTCTTGCTTGTGCACCCGCGCGAATACCTTGGCCACGCCCTGATACCAGGAATTCTGCAATTCCTCGAAGTTTGACGGCAGCGTGGAAGGTGATTCGGGGGTCGTTCGGTCAGTCACGACAGACCTTCTCCCTTACATGTTCTAAGCAACGCCCCCCATCAATCCATGGCCGAGGATATTCGGCTGCGACAATTTCCGAATTCTCCGCGACGAAAAGGGATCTAAAGGCGTTGGCTTCCTCCAATAGTCAATAAGAGCCACTAGTCAGACGCTAAGACTCACCCGAGTGTCCGTGCACTGAACTTTTCAGCTACTTGTGCAATACCCTTACGTTCGGTTTTGTGCTGACGGGCACGTCAAGTGCTCGAGCCAAGGCATAGTGACCTTGACTCCCATCCTAGTGAAATAAAGGGCAAACGCCTTTAGCCACTGAATCGCCCTCCTTGCAGGGCCTCCAACTCGCAGGTCACACGCTTCTCCGCAATCCCCGGTAACCTCAAATGGGTGAACGTATCCGATGTGCGAATTACCCCTACACTCAAAAAGGTTCTGCTGGTGCTAGCCGTAGGTGTGGGGGTCGTCGTCACGCTGTACGTCGATGTTCCCACCGTCGCTACCATCCGGCAGTGGTCCATCGATGCCGGTGACTGGTTCCCTCTCCTCTACTTTCTCGCATACGTTGCACTGACTCAGTTTCCAATCCCCCGCACCGTATTCACTTTGGCTTCCGGAATCCTCTTCGGACCAATGCTCGGTTTCCTGCTCGCAATTACTGCGACCACGGTGTCTGCCCTTCTCTCCCTCTGTATTGTGCGGTTTTTGGGACGCGACTGGTTTCGCACGCACCTGACCAACCGCCGTCTCCTCAGTCTCGACCATCGGTTGGAACAACGCGGCTGGCTCACAGTGCTCAGCTTGCGCATGATTGCTGGCGTGCCATTTTCGTTTCTCAACTACGCCTGTGGGCTGTCGTCGATACGCATCGTGCCGTATATCATCGCCACTGCCCTAGGTTCGGCGCCGAACACACTCGCCGTCGTTTTGCTTGGCGACGCGCTGTTGGTCGGCTTCGACGTGCGCTTTGCGGTGGCCACGGGAATTCTGCTCGTGCTTGGCCTGCTGGGGCTTCTTGCGGACGCCAAGTTCCCTGTCGTAACCGGTTCTTCGAAACGTTAAAACACCGCTTAGCGCTCTTGAACTAGACGTGAGTTTTTCGGCGGGCTGGTGTTGGTTGCCCGTGAGTTTGCAGAGGCAATGAACGTGTCTTAGCCCAACTGTCAAGGGGTGGGGCTAGACTAGAACGTATGTACTCAGTCTTTGCCAGGTATCGCGGTCGATCTACTCGCAGGGCAGATCACGTTCAGGCCTCTGCGCAGGCACTTTCCGGCCTGGAAGGCGTAGGAACTGTTGAGGTTGCAGGTATCGAAGAGCTTCGCGCAGCTCCTGATAATGCTGTGGGAGTCACCACGCTTGTGCTGGCGCTATTGGCCGCAGGTGACTGGGCAGTAGGTATCGGTGTTTGTCCTCAGGACAACATTGAGCAAGCGCATCGGGCATCGAGCTCAGTCATCGGTAAGGGAGGCAGAGCTGGCACGGTAAAAACCCGCATTCGGACTAACAATCCGCGCGGTAAGGACTACTCCGAGGATATTGGTGCAGCATTCACATTGCTGCACCACGTTATCTCTCGCAGGTCCCCCGAAGGGCGCGAGGCAACTGGTTTGGTTCGCGCTGGTTATTCACAGGTGGAGGCCGCGGAAGAATTGGGAGTTTCTAAGCAGGCCGTCAATCAGCGCCTCGCAGCAGCTGGCTGGCAGGCGGAGCTGGCCGGGTGGGACCTGGCCGTCCACCTGCTTCAGCGAGCTGACGAGTTATAAAAACTTACTGCCCATTTTCTGGGGCGTAAGGGTCACGTGACCATCCTGAAAAATCTGGACGATCGGTGGAGTGGGCACCGCCGCCTGCAGTGGTATTACCGGTACCAGGAGCCGAGTACAGGTCACGTTTGCCGGAGGGAACTGACGGTGCAGCCGGTGCATCCGGTGTTGCAGGTTCAACCGCTGCCGGGCGGTTCTGGCCACCCAACTGTTCAGGCTGAGCGGGCTGAGCCGACTCAGCGCGGCGGTTCTTCTTCCTCTCAGGGGCATTACCAGTTGCTGCAGCTACCGGATCATCAACCGGGCGGTTAGCGACCTCGTTCGCCGCGGCAACCGCACGAGCCAACTCCGGGTTGGTCGACATGTCGAACCAGTTCTCATCGCGGCCCTGCTCAGCTTCTTCCTTGGTCTCTCGGCTCACGGCCGGAGGCTCATAGCGGAACACGCCGTCGGCATCCTTCTTGCCGAAAGCCCTAGCGAAGCTCTCGAGGCTGTCACCGAACTGCGACGGAATCATCCAAACAGTATTGCCGTCCTTATTTGCCAGCTCAGGTAGCTTCTCCAGGTACTGCCAGGCAAGGATCTCAGGTGTCAACTGTGAAGCCTTGACAGCGGCGTTGACCTTCTGGATAGCGCGAGCATTACCCTGTGCCTCAAGGTAGGTAGCGGCGCGAGTACCCTCAGCGCGCAGAATGGTTGCCTGACGCTCAGCTTCAGCAGCCAGAATTGCTGCGTGCTTGTTACCCTCGGCGGCCAGAATCTGTGCCTGCTTACGGCCCTCAGCAGTTTTAATATCGGCTTCGCGGGTACCTTCCGCAGTCAGAATCATGGCGCGTTTCTCGCGATCGGCCTTCATCTGCTTTTCCATTGACTGCTGAATCGACGGTGGCGGCTCAATAGCCTTCAGCTCCACACGAGCGATACGAAGACCCCACTTGGCAGTGGCCTCGTCCAGCTCGCCGCGCAGACGGCGGTTGATGTAGTCACGGGAAGTCAGTGTCTCTTCCAGGGTCAGACCACCCACGACGTCGCGAAGCGTTGCGGTAGTGATCTGTTCGACACCGAAGATGTAGTCGTCGATACCGTAAATCGCCCGATCCGGTTCGTTGACCTGGAAGGTCACGACGGTATCGATAGCCACAGTCAGGTTGTCTTCGGTGATCACTGCCTGTGGCGGAAAGGTAACCATACGCTCACGGGTATCAACCTTCTCGCGCACTCGGTCAATAATCGGGATGATGAAGTTCAGGCCGCTATTCAGTGTCTGCGTGTATCGTCCCAGTCGCTCTACGATTGCCGCTTCACCCTGAGGGACCAGCACAATCGCTTTGAGAACCAAGGTAACAACCACGAGAATGAAAACGACGAGGATGATAAAGCCTTCCATGGTATTCCCTCGTAGCTAGAAACTGTGTGGTCAGTTATTTGATGGTCAGTAACTAAGAGTGCTCCGAGCGCCCTTTAAGTGAGTTGACTGCTCAGAGCAGCTTGTCCACTACTGCGGTATTGCCCGAAATCTCTACAATCGTGACTCTTTCCTTCGCATCGAAGGTCTGTGCAGTCAGAAGACTGCGCGCGCTCCACAACTCGCCGTTGACCTTAATCAGACCCGCTGACGAGGAAACTGGCTCGATGACCTCAGCATGACGGCCCGCTAGCAGTTCCGGACGCGACTCCAGTTCGGCGGACTTGTCCGGTTTTGCCATCTTCCTGCGCAACACAGGGCGAACTGTCAGCACAAGTGCGGCGGACACAACGGCGAAGATAACCACTGACAGCCAAAGCGGCGCTCCAAGCTGGCTCGCACCGGACGCTGCCAGCGCACCACCTCCGAGCATTAACAGTGCTAAATCTCCGACCGCGAGTTCACCGAGAACCAGTAGGAGGCTTGCTCCGAGCCAAAGGAGAGAAATCACGCCCTCACCCTACCTACTTTGCAGAACAAATGTGGGGCGAGTGGAGCCAGTATTTCGGGATCAGTACTGCATATGTGGCTCAGTGACGAAGTCGACCAGGCGCTCAACTGCACCAATCAAATCCGACTCCAGATCACGGTAGGTGTGTACACCTGCGTAGACGCGTCGCCAGCCCTCCTTGGGGTCGTCTCCCCAGCCCAAGCGACGGCAGATTCCTGTCTTCCAGTCCTCCCCGTAAGGAACTTCCGGCCATTCTTCAATGCCTACCGACGAGGGCTTGACCGCCTGCCAGACATCGATAAATGGGTGGCCAGTGACCATCACATGCGGGCCGAGCTGCTGAGTCATGCGGCTTTCTTTACTGCCTTCCACCAAGTGGTCTGCCAGGACTCCGACGCGGCGCTTCGGACCTGGACCAAATTCGGCCAAGCGTTCCGGGAGATTGTCCAAGCCCTCCAGATACTCGACGACTACGCCCTCAACACGCAGATCGTGGCCCCATACTTTCTCGACAATTGCCGCGTCATGAATACCCTCGACCCAGATACGGCTGGGTAGAGCAACCTTAGCCTTGACGTTGTGGACCTTGCGCGAGCCCGATGCCGACAGATCCTGCGAGGGCTTCTTTGGTTGTGCCTTCGGCCGTACCAGAGTCACAGGTTTGCCATCGATGAGAAAACCGCGCTCGTGCATGGGAAACAGCCGCGACTTTCCGTGGCGGTCCTCCAGCCGAACGCACCAGCCGTCAAAAGTTTTCTCTAACCCGATAATCGCACCGACGAATCCGTCATAGGACGCCTCGACGACAACACCATTTTCTGCTGTTACCTCGCGTGCCGGCTGCGGGATACGACGGCGGTGGCCACGTGCGCCAGCAAACACGTCCTGATTGCGATACGGGTCTTGAAAGCTCATGGATACTGAGATTAACAGCATGGGTTACGGAACCGGCGACACACTGCACTAGGATGAGCTGCACTATGCAGCGCAGTGTTCTCGACCAGGTCTGGAGTCCAACTCAGCACATCGCCCTTTGGCTGGGCGCATGGTTGTCGGGTTTGGAAAACTACGATCATCTCCTCGATGCTCTTGACTCGCTCGGCGGGCCCACGTCAGTTCCGGGGACATTCGTGCTTGCCGACGCCATGGTTCCGAATGTCATCGATTGCGACGCTGATCTCGATCGAAGCGACATGCTCCGCCTTCTTCGAGCAGTTACTGACGCGGGAGATTGGCACAGTGACCATCGTCCCCTCGTCCGCCTTATTCTCTCCGGACCCGGTGACGCACCTGCACTGCCTGCGGGAACCGACGCCGCTGAGGCCGCACGCGCAGCAGGCTCAGCCATTGTGATTGCGGATGCGGAGCCGGGTTGGAACCATGCGCTCGTACCAGTGACATCGCCGGTGCCCGGTCTGCTGCAGTGGCACTGGTATACGCTCGAAGGACACATCCCGGAGCCGGCTTATCTCTCCCCTGGCGAGGCGGATTTGCAGCTGGCGGATGCGGCGCGAGTTGCGGCTGCCACTATTGCGGCGATGCCGCGTTCACCGCTGACGTCGTCAAGCAGTGGTACCCCGAAGGTGGATCCCCGGCTGATGGTCGGCATGCTTGATGATCATCTGGACATGGCTTTTGTTCCGGATGATGTGCCACGCCGTGCACTGGGAGTGCTCGCCAGAGCTGATCGGGTGTCGTCGATTCTGGCGGTGGCACAGGGCAGCGAGTCGGGGCACGGCAGCGCCGCGTTTGACGCGCAGCTCATCCCGCTGTGGCGAAAGATTCGGCAGGCGCGGATGAGCGCGGTGGAATACGCGATTCAGGAGTGGACCCGCTAGAGGTTTGCCTTGCCCTGCGGTCCAATTGAGGCCAAGGGAATCAGTGTGGGCGGCGCTTTGCCGGGGTGCAACAGGATGCGGCGCAGGGGGCGCCGTTGCAGGCCGAGCCGAGTAGCGGTTCACTTCCCAGGCGGCGGGGTTCGGCATCTGCGATGCGCTCTTCGATGAGCTCCACGAGCATGTCAGTGAAAGTAGCCGTCGGGCCAGGTGTTGCGACACGCTCGATGACTATGTCGTGATGAGCCATTTCATCCTGTAGCTCAGCATCCAAATCCCAGGCGACCTCAACATGGTCCGAGATGAAGCCAATCGGGCACACTACTGCGGATCGAAGGCCTTGGGTGACCTCCGCTTCAACGTGGTCGACGATGTCAGGCTCCAACCACGGCACGTGCTCCGGGCCAGAGCGGGACTGCCAAACGACGTCAAAGTTGGTGATACCGACTGCATCGGCGACGAGCCGCGCTGCTTCGTTGACCTGGCGAGAGTAAAGATTTCCGCCGAGCTCTACCGGTCCAGATGCCTTGTCCGCAGAGACCGGAATAGAGTGAGCGGTGAAAATAAGCCGGGTCTCGTCACGACGGTCATCCGGTAGCTTGGCAAACGCCTCACGCACGGCATCTGCATAGGCTTCTATAAAGAGCGGATGATCGTAGAAGCTCCGAATTTTCTCCATGTCAAAAGCACGGTCGCCCAGAGATTCGCGCATCTGAGCAATGTCTTCGTGATACTGGCGGCAGCCGGAGTATCCGCCCCAGGCGCTAGTGGCGAAAACGAGCGCTCGCTTAACGCCGTCATCAGCCATCTTTGCCGCGGTGTCTTCAGCCATCGGATGCCAATTGCGATTGCCGAAATAAACAGGCAAGTCATAGCCACGGCGAGTGAGCTCAGCCTTAAGGTTGGAGACAATTTCGCGGTTTAAATCGTTGAGCGGGGACTTGCCGCCGAAGTGCGCATAGTGAGCACCGACCTCGTCCAACCTCTCCGGCGGAATTCCGCGGCCGCGGGTGACATTCTCCAGGAAGGGACGCACATCGGCCATCTTTTCGGGACCTCCGAAAGACAACAACAAAATAGCGTCAAAATTATCAGAAGACATAGGCAACCATGTTAGTAGCGCAGTCTGAGGACACCATAAGACGACTGCTCAATGCCCATGGTCTCCTGCCTGCTGGGTTCCATCCAATTGCTTTACGACGGCACCCTAACCCGGCCCTATTGCGGAATTCGACGATTGGTCACCAGCAGTGAGCCCACGGTCACTAGCAGCATCGCGAAGGCTGCAATCAGATAGGGCCTCGGATTCTCGGCCCGCTTGAGTTCGTAACCGATATCATCCTCCAGCGAGCCATATGCATCCCGGAGCTGCTCGAGGGAACCGGCGCTGAAGAACTCACCTTTTGTACGACGTGCGATTTCTCGCAGCGAATCGTCGTCGTTAGGCACTGGAATTAACTCGCCCTGAACCGTGATTGCGCCTTGCGCGGTACCGAACGAAATCGTGTTGACAGGCACCCCGGCCTTGGCGGCTTCGGCGGCGGCGGTATACGCGCCGCGGGGATCGTCGAGCTCTTGCGGGACGGTCTGTTTGCCGTCGGAAAGCAGCACAATTGTCGCTGGTGGGGCGCCTTCTCCCCCGCCCTGGACTGAGTCGCTGAACTGATTGATGGCATCGAGCGCGGCAGCGATGGCATCACCGGTAGCAGTCGCTTGATCTAACTCAGCAGCCTGAAGGGCTCGATTCACGGTGTCATGGTTGGTAGTCGGGCTGACCGCAGTGCGAGCGCGGCCAGAGAACGTCACCAGGCCGATATTGAGGTCGTCGGGAAGGTTCTCCACGAACTCTTGGCCGGCTTCTTTAGCGGCAGTGATGCGGTCGGGCGCAACATCCGTGGCCGACATGGACAGCGAAACGTCGACTACCAGCATGACCGTCGCTCGGTTGCGGGCGACTTTGGTCTCCGAAATCGGGCCGGCCAACGAAATGATGACCAGAACTAGAGACAACAGCGCACTGATAGCCACGACATGGCGTAGGCGTGCCGACGACTTATTCCCCAGTGACCCAACGATGGTGAAGTTGCCAAAGGCAATGGCACGTTGCTTTCGCTGCTTAGTGCTGATCCAATAGGCCACGGCTGCCACGAGAGGCAGAGCGAGCGCGAGCAGCCAACCTGGGTGCGCAAAAGTTGAGTTTAGGAACGTCATCGCGGTATCAGTTTCCTCACATCCAGTCGCCTAAACAGTCGCGTATAAACCAGTGGCTATAGCCGGTTAGTCGGTGGCCTAAAAATAGCACTAACAAGCGGTTACTCAGACGCTAATGTTGGCCAATTTGTCGGGCAAAATCCAGTACCCAATCGGAATCCGTACGCAAGGTAATAACGCGAGCACGGCATTTGCGCAGTTCATTGATTACACGCTCGTGGTGGGCACTAGCCTGAGCTGCGTACTCGGCGCGGGTTTTGTCGTTGATGTTGAGTTCAATGGTTTCACCAGTTGCTGAATCCGCCATGACCACCGGGCCATCGCCGGGTAAGGCTTCATCGGCTGGATCGACCAGGCGGATTGCCATAATCTCTGTCGAGGCCGAGGCAACGCGCAGCGGTCGCGCCCAATCGAGTGATCCAAGGAAGTCCGAGATGACAACCAATAATCCAGCGCGCGGAGCCTGGGTCATTACTGTGTCAATATCCGCGGCGAGATTGTGCTCAGCGGTCGCGTCAGCCAAGTGCTTGAGCAGCATCAAGCTGTGGGCACGGCCCTGGCCCGCGGGCACTGGAGTGCCACCGGCGATTAATCCAGTTCGGGACCCCGGGGCGTCGTTAAGCATCGTTACCGCGCCGGCAGCGGCGGTGAGCAGATGTCGTTTGGTGGTATCGGCCAAGCCCGTGGACAAACGTGCGGCGGGTTCGGCGACGATCCAGCACTCCAGCTCGCGCTCGGCCTCGGAGGTGCGAACGTGAGGCACTCCAGTACGGGCTGTCACTGCCCAGTTCATCTGGCGAACATCATCGCCGATGACATATTCGCGGGAGCCAAGCGGCTCAGAGCCATCTCCAGTAGCGGTGGAAAGAAAGCTGCCGCGCAAAAGCCCGTTGAGCTTACGCGTAACAGTTAGCTCTAAGTACGCCAGGACGCGTGCAAGATCGTCTTCACGAGCTGACATTAGGAGGCAGTGCCCTCATCGGAGCCAGTGCCCGCGCCCTGGGGAAGGCGCACGTGAGACAACACGATGTCGATAATCCGTTCGGGAGTAACGCCATCGGCCAGGCCCTCATAGGACAGGACCAGGCGGTGACGCAGCACGTCGGGAAGCACGGAGACCACATCGTCCGGCACGACATAGTCGCGACCGGAAAACAGCGCGTGGGCGCGGGCAGCCGCGACAGCACCAAGAGTTGCACGCGGCGATGCGCCATAGGAAAGCCAGCGGTCGACATCCTTCAATTCCGCCCGCATCGGATTACGGGTGAGTTCGATGACGGCCACGATGTAGTCAATCAGTGTGTGGTGGACAAAGACTTCGCGGGTAGCGCGCTGCAGTTCCCGGACACTCTCTGGGGTGAGAATCTGCTGCGCGACTGGAGGGGTGGCTCCCATGCGGTAGACAATCTCCCGCTCTTCCGCCGGAGTGGGGTAACCCACGAGGACCTTGAATAGAAAACGATCCCGCTGAGCCTCCGGCAGTGGGTAGACACCCTGGTTTTCAATTGGGTTTTGCGTGGCCAGGACCAAAAACGGCTCCGGTACTGGCGTGGACTCCCCTGCGATGGACACCTGGTGCTCTGCCATGACTTCCAGCAGTGCCGACTGCACCTTCGCCGGTGCGCGGTTGATTTCATCAGCGAGCACGATATTGGACATGACCGGGCCGGGCTCGACAATGAACTCCGAGGTGTCCTGGCGGAAAATTCGGGTGCCGACAATATCCGATGGCACCAAATCCGGAGTGAACTGGATGCGGGAGTAGGAACCACCCATCACTTTGGCAAAAGTAGACACTGCCAGAGTTTTCGCAACACCCGGAACACCTTCGAGCAGGACATGACCTCCTGCGAGCATAGCGATAAAGAGCTGCTTGATCAGGTGCTCCTGGCCAACCACAACCTTCCCCAGCTCCGCGTATGCGCGCTCGAGGTCCGTGTGGTCAGTGGGCGTTGGGTAGGTCACAGAGAAACCCTTCTTTAGGTCGGTCGCCCGACCTGTAGAACACGTCGTTAGAAACTAGACGAGGCGGACAACGTTCGGTGTCATTCCGTTATAACGGACTGGCGAGATCTTAACCACAGAACCGGACTGTGGTGCCTCAATCATCTTGCCATCGCCCAGGTAGATAGCGACGTGGCCGTGACCATTCGGGCCCCAGAACAGCAGGTCACCACGCTTCATCTGAGATGCCGGGTAGTGCTTTCCGCGCTGGTACTGGTAGCCGGTGTAGTGAGGTAGGTCAATGCCAACAGCCGCGTAGGCGTACAGAGTCAGTCCCGAGCAGTCGAAACCAATCTTGTTGTAGTCGCCGTGGGAGTCAGCTACTCCGCCGTCACGGATTCCCTTGGTAGGGCCGTTGGCGTTGCCACCACCCCATGCGTATGGGACACCGAGCTGCCCCATCGCGCGTGCGATGACAGTCTCAACCTTCTGGCTGGAAGAACCCGAGGTGCTCTGACCGGTCTCCGGATTCTTCGGCGCCACAGTCTGTGCTGGGGTGCCGCTTGACGACGAGCTGCCGGTGCTAGACGATTCCGAAGTCTCGGTGGACTCAGAGGAGCCGGTAGATTCGGTCGTCTCAGAGGAACTGGTGGAGCCAGTCGAGCCAGTGGAGCTGTTAGAACCCGTGGAGCTCGTAGAACCAGTGGAGCTGTTAGAACCTGTCGAGCCGGTGGAGCCAGTCGAGTCGGTAGAGCTGTTAGAACCAGTCGAGCTATTGCTTTCATCTGTGGACTCAGACGAGGAATCCTCTTCGGTCTGGTTCGCCTGGGCCTCGGCACGAGTCTTAGCTGCAGCTTCTTCAGCGGCCTTCTTGGCAGCGGCGTCTTCCGCTTCCTTGCGGGCCTGCTCGTTCTCATAATTCTGGCGCTGGGAATTCAGCTCGTTGACCGCGTTACGAGCTGCGTCCAAAGATGCCTTTGCGGCGTCGCGGTCAACCTGCGCCTGCTGGTAATCAACTTGCTCCTTTTGAAGCTCCTGGTTTGCCTCGGAGTAAGCGTTCTGAGCATCGGTGTTTCGCTGGTTTGCGGTGGCCTCCGCCTGCTGAGCCTCGTCACTCTTCTTGCGAAGTGCCGACTCCTGGTTGGCAGCCTCAGTTCGATTCTTATCCAGAGAGTCAACGGTCTGCTCTTGACGGTCGGCTTCGCGACGCAACGCGGACAGGCGATTAATAGCATCGGATGCGTCTCGCGCGCCCTCAAGAATCGAGCCGCTGGAACGTCCCTGGCGCATGATTGTCCGTGCCAGTTCGTCGAACTGCTTTTGTGCACTAGCGAGCTCAGTACGAGAATGGTCGAGCTGAGCGCGAGCCTCGTTGACCGCGTCGCGTGCACGGTTAGCGGCATCCCGGGCGTTTTCAAGGTCCACCATGGCCTTGTTGACATCCTCGCGGAGAGTGCCCATGCGTAGCTCGAGGTCAGATACTCGACGCTCGCTAGAAGTCACCTCGGCGACCAGGGACTGCAAGTACGACTCGGCGTTAGAGGCCGCCTCGCGCGCTTGGCGAATCTGGGCGTCACTCGGATTTAGTGGCTGTGCAACTGCAACCTGGGTGTTCGTCGCCAAAAGACCCGCCGTGATAATACCGGCAATTGGACGAGTCCAATATGATGAACGGACTTTGCGATTACTCGGCACCGCGTTACTCCTACATTTCTCCTATGGGTGCGTTCACGCCTCAGGTCCGACACCAGCGACTTCCCCATCGTTGGATATCTTCACGTTGTTGCCTCCAGGTCTTGGGTGGAACTTCGAAAAATGACGAACCGAAACCGGAGCCAAAAGCAACAGCGGCGCTCCCGCGAGTTTTCTTTGGTCAATACTGGACCCTTGAGTCCACTATTGGCATCACGGAGCACTTTACGGGTCAAAAAGCTCTAAAAAAACATAAGTAACAAAATTACCAACCGTCCCCTGCTTCGTAACCGTTTCGTTATACGTCGTGGCCTGCGGTTATGTCGGACCCTAGTTTTGCGTGTGAATTATGTCACTATTCGATAGCCTGTCGGCGTGCCGAAGCATTGCAGGTAGTTATTCGGGGTAACGCGCATGAAAAAAGGTCAAGCGATGATGCTTGACCTATGTAAAGTCGTTGACATCATTACGATGACTGCAACAGTGTTATCCAATTTAGGTGGAGCCTGGTTTCTTCGCTGCTACCAGTTTGTGGGGCACTTACCCTATCTCTTGCCTGGGGATGGAAAACCGGGGCGGTGAATCTACTCGGTGGGGCTGATAAGCTTCAATGCCCGTCGTAAAGCGACCCCTTAGGTGGTTGGGCGTGTACGTAGCCAGTAGAACGTCAGTCCAACGAAGAGTGCGACGATAACTACGCCTGCGATCAGGCTGTAAAGAGTCCATGGAACGACGTAGTTAGTAAGTTCGTGCAAGTAGGCATCTAGGCCCGCCGGATAGTCTCGCGGGGTCTCCATCATTGCGTGGTCGGCGCGTTCAATAGCTGCGCGGGGAAAATCGGCAGATGCGGTGGCCACATTGCCTGGCGTGCGCACAACAGTGGTTCCGCCGACTTGGTCTGCCACTTGGCGGGCAAAGGAAAAGATGTCCGTATTCTTTTGTTCGGAAACGGGGTAAATCTTCTCGCTATCCAGGTAGATGATATTGAAATTGGGAACCCCCCGATTTGCGGCATCGTCGACAATTGGCTGGACCGCTTCTCGGAGCTGTGGGTTATTTGTCACGATGTTGTCGGTGCGTAGCTGAGCGACCGCCTTTTCGACGGTTTCTTTCGCTGCCTGTGAATCTGCTGGCGTATGCATTAACTGCCTTCCGTATCGTGCTCCTGTTTTGCGTGAGAATGGTTTCCACGCGCCCCAATTTGGCGGAGATGCTGCTTCGTTTGTCCCCTCTATAATGGCCTGTCTTGGACGTGAACGGGGGTAGCTTGACTCGGCGCGCCGCGGGTAATCTACATACAGAACGTTCGTACTGTTATTGTTGATGCAAGGACGGTAACGCTTCCTTAAAAACGTGTGCGTGGGCTCGTGTGCCCCGCATCGTGATTATTGCTTTAATTGGTTGATAAGGGGCGGCGTGATCGCACCTATGCCTTGTGGAGGGCCGAAATTCGAGTGCCGGTCTCTTCAGCTAAGGCGACAATTCACCCGAATAGAAATGGAGCTGACTGTGGCTGAAAGCAAGAACTCTTTCAACGCCCTGCGCAAGCTTGAGGTCGGAGACAAGTCTTATGACTACTTCGCTCTTGATGCTGTGCCGGGTATGGAGAAGCTGCCTTACTCGTTGAAGGTTCTCGGTGAGAACCTGCTGCGCAACGAAGATGGCGCCAACATCACTGAGGAGCACATCAAGGCTGTCGCCAACTGGGTTCCTTCCGCTGATCCGTCGATCGAGATTCAGTTCACCCCTGCTCGCGTTATTATGCAGGACTTCACTGGCGTCGCCTGTGTTGTTGACCTGGCTACCATGCGTGAGGCTGTTAAGACTCTCGGCGGCGACCCGGATCAGGTTAACCCGCTGAACCCGGCCGAGATGGTCATCGACCACTCGGTCATCATCGAGGCCTTCGGTAGCGAAGACGCTCTGGCTAAGAACGTCGAGATTGAGTACCAGCGCAATGATGAGCGCTACAAGTTCCTCCGCTGGGGTACTGGTGCATTCTCCAACTTCCGCGTTGTTCCTCCGGGAACCGGTATTGTCCACCAAGTCAACATCGAGTACCTGGCTCGCGTTGTCTTCGAGAACAACGGCCTGGCATACCCGGACACCTGTGTTGGTACTGACTCCCACACGACCATGCAGAACGGCCTGGGCATCCTGGGCTGGGGTGTTGGTGGTATTGAGGCTGAGGCTGCAATGCTCGGCCAGCCGATTTCCATGCTCATTCCGCGCGTCGTTGGCTTTAAGCTGACTGGCGACATTCAGCCGGGCGTTACCGCAACCGACGTTGTGCTCACCGTTACCGACATGCTGCGCCAGCACGGCGTCGTCGGCAAGTTCGTAGAGTTCTACGGCGCTGGCGTCTCCAAGCTGCCGCTGGCCAACCGTGCGACCATCGGTAACATGTCGCCGGAGTTTGGTTCCACCGCCGCAATCTTCCCGATCGACGATGAGACCGTCAAGTACCTGGCCCTGACCGGCCGCGACAAGGAGACCCTGGAGCGCGTCGAGGCTTACGCCAAGGCTCAGGGTATGTGGTTGGACGAGAACACTCCGGAGGCTGAGTACTCCGAGTACCTCGAGCTGGACCTGTCCACCGTCGTTCCGTCCATCGCTGGTCCAAAGCGTCCGCAGGACCGCATCGAGCTGGCTTCCGCCAAGGAACAGTTCCGTAAGGACCTGCACAACTACTCCGACGGCGAGATCAAGGGCGCTGTCAAGGCTTCCGCACCGACTTCCGAGCTGGCTGCAGACTACAACGAGTCCCGCGAGGGTCACGGCGAGTCCGCTGCTGACAGCGCTGAAGGTCGCCCGAGCTCCCCAATTACCGTCACTTCCCCGAAGGGCGGCGAGTACACGCTCGACCACGGTATGGTCGCCATCGCTTCCATCACTTCTTGTACCAACACCTCCAACCCGTCGGTCATGGTTGGCGCTGGTCTGTTGGCACGTAAGGCTGTCGAGAAGGGCCTGCATGCAAAGCCGTGGGTCAAGACCATTTGTGCTCCGGGTTCCCAGGTTGTCAACGGCTACTTCAAGCGCGCTGACCTGTGGAAGGATCTCGAGGCTCTGGGCTTCTACCTGTCCGGCTTCGGTTGTGCAACCTGTATCGGTAACTCCGGTCCGCTGCCGGCTGAGATTTCCTCTGCCATCAACGAGGCCGACCTGGCTGCTACCGCAGTTCTGTCCGGTAACCGTAACTTCGAAGGCCGCATCTCCCCTGACGTGAAGATGAACTACCTGGCCTCCCCGATCCTGGTTATCGCTTACGCTATTGCCGGTACCATGGACTTCGACTTCGAGACCGACGCTCTGGGGCAGGACGCAGAGGGCAACGACATCTTCCTGCGTGATATTTGGCCGTCCACTGAAGAGATTGAGGCCACCATCGAGGCTTCCATCTCCTCCGAGCTCTACGACGAGGACTACAAGGACGTCTTTGCTGGTGACGAGCGCTGGCAGAACCTGCCGACCCCGGAGGGTAAGACCTTCGCTTGGGACGACAAGTCTTCCTACATCCGCAAGGCACCGTACTTTGACGAGATGGAAATGGAGCCGGCACCGGTTTCCGACATCAAGGGTGCTCGCGTCCTCGCAGCTCTGGGTGACTCGGTGACCACCGACCACATTTCCCCGGCATCCTCCATTAAGCCGGGCACCCCGGCTGCTCAGTACCTCGACTCCATGGGCGTTGAGCGCAAGGACTACAACTCCCTGGGTTCTCGTCGTGGTAACCACGAGGTCATGGTTCGCGGTACCTTCGCTAACATCCGTCTGCAGAACCAGCTGCTTGACGGCGTCACCGGTGGTTACACTCGCGACTTCACCCAGGAGGGTGGCCCGCAGGCATTCATCTACGACGCTGCCATGAACTACAAGGAGGCTGGCACTCCGCTGGTCGTTGTTGGTGGTAAGGAATACGGCACCGGTTCCTCCCGTGACTGGGCAGCTAAGGGTACCCTGCTGCTGGGCGTCAAGGCTGTCATCGCTGAGTCCTTCGAGCGTATTCACCGCTCGAACCTCATCGGTATGGGCGTTGTCCCGCTGCAGTTCCCGGAGGGTGAGTCGTGGAAGTCCCTGGGCATCGATGGCACTGAGACCTTCGACATTGCCGGTCTGGAGGAGCTGAACAACGGTTCCACTCCGAAGACCGTCAAGGTCACGGTTACCAAGGAAAACGGCGAGTCCTTCGACTTCGACGCTGTGGTCCGCATCGATACCCCTGGTGAGGCTGAGTACTACCGCCACGGCGGTATTCTGCAGTACGTCCTGCGCAACATGATCAAGGGCAACTAGTTTCCCTTTGACTCGTGCGCGCTAGGGCTTGTTGTAAGCAGCGCTTCTAGAGGCCGGTAGGTTGCGCTAGCCCGCGGATTCATACCCCACGGACTAGCGCCCTGCCGGCCTCGGGTTTCTCTACCCCAACCAAAATGAGGCTTGGGACGTATAGGAACGGCGTTGCCACGTCATGCAGTGAAATATGCCCCCTGGGCGTCGCCGGCAAGAAAAGAGTTTCCTTATGCCAAAAGTGAGTAACCAGGATTTAGCTCAACGGCGGCACGAAATTCTCGACGGCGCGCGGCAGTGCTTTGCAGAATTCGGCTACGACGGCGCAACGGTCTCTCGTTTGGAGGCCACTACCGGTAAGTCTCGCGGTGCTATTTTCCATCACTTCGGATCCAAAGAAGGTCTGTTCTTAGCATTGGCCGAAGAAGATGCCGCAAATATGGCGGAAGTCGCGGAGTCTTCCGGATTAGTGGAAGTAATGCGTGATATCGTGGCGAACCCAGACAAGCATGGCTGGCTGGGAACTCGCCTTGAGATTGCCCGTCGCCTTCGCAGCGACCCGGAGTTTAAGGGCCAATGGTTGGGCCATCAGGATCAATTGGATGACGCTGTTGCCCACCGATTGACCCAGACATCTTCATCCGGCTCTCTACGGTCGGATTATTCGGTTCGCACGATGCAGCTTTTTCTCGAGCTGATGCTCGATGGCATCATCGTTCGTCTGGCATCTGGTCGCACTGTCGACGAATTGGATTCCGTGCTTGATTTAGTTGAAGACAGCTTACGGCGCAAGGACTAGCCACTTAGGCTAGGCCTGAAAGCGTTCCGTACCACCCGCTCCCCTAAAACGGGAGCGGGTTTCGGCTTTCTATCGTGGATTTATCTCGTTTGACCGGTGAAGATGCATAGATTTCACTAAATATGGACTAAGCTGTCTATTTATGAGTGTGGGTAAGTTTTTGTTGGTGGCGCTCCGCCCCGCAGATGGCGCGGGGCAAGCCGAGTACCAGGACTTTCTGGATTCCACCGGGCTTGAGCCCAGCCAGTTGGATCTGTTTACCATCGACGCTGTCGGCGCTAAGTTACCCGACCTGACCTCCTATGACGGAGTATTCGTCGGTGGCAGCCCATTTAACGTCACCGACCTAGAGCATTCGGGTCTGCAGAAGTATTCGCACGATGTGCTTTACGACGTACTTAGGAGTCCTGTCCCCGCACTGCTTATCTGCTACGGCGCTAGCTACACGGCCTTTACTTCGGGTGGTTTGGTTAACCTGCGTCACGGCGAAGTAGCGGGTTCTACCCGGGTAGAGCTCACCGAAGCTGCTACTCAGGATCCAATAGCTTCGGTGTTACCTCCGGCTTTTTATGCGTTGACTGGCCACAAGGAATCCGTTGCGGAGCTTCCCAATCATGCAACTTTGCTTGCCACAGGCCCAACCTGTCCGGTGCAGATGTACTCGATCGGGTCGAATAACTGGGTTACCCAATTTCATCCGGAGATGAATGCTAACGGACTGCTCCGCAGAATGTCTTTCTACACCGACGTCGGTTACTTTGACCCGGAGGAAGTCGACGCGATTCGACTAAAGGTATCTGATGTAAACCTCCAGGCCGTTGCGTCAATCATCCCCCGATTTATGCACGTATGTACGCATGCTGCCAATCCGAGCATGCTAATGGTGCAGTAATCTCTGTCCCTTCCAGCTCCCCTTTTTTACGAAATTCTTTTCCCACATATGTCTACCTCCGCCAAGCCCTTCCTCTTGCTTTCCACGCGCGGCGAAGATGCCGCAGCTCACGCAGAACATCTCTCATTTGCCAGGAGATGTGGGTTGGCGCCGGCAAAGTTGCATCAAATTCGCCTGGAACAGTCTCGTCCGGCCAATCTAAATCTTGATAACTACTCAGGAGTAATCGTTGGCGGAGGTCCCTTTAACGCCTCCGACGACGATAAGAGCTATCTACAAAAGGAGGTCGAGACCTGGTTTGAGGATTTGCTGGCAGAAGTGCTCGAGCGAGATTTCCCCTTCTTCGGAGCTTGTTATGGTGTCGGCCTGCTCGGTACTGCTGGTCATGGCCGGGTCTCCCGCAAGCACGGGGAGCAGGCAGCTGTAATCGAAGTAGCTGCAACGCCGGATGGAGAAACAGACCCAATTCTTGAAGGTTTGCCAGCCCGTTTTCACGCCATCGTAGGCCACAAGGAGGCCATCGAAGAGCTTCCTGGCGACGCTACATTGCTGGCAACTGGAAAGGACTGTCCAGTGCAGATGTTCCGGTTGGGCCACAATGCATATGCGACGCAGTTCCACCCGGAATTAGATGCCAACACGTTTGCCCAGCGTCTCCTGATTTACGCCAATCAGGGATACTATTTACCAGGAACAGATCTTGAAGCGGTATCGGCCGCGCGGCAGTTGGATGTTGCACGAAGTGGACGAATTCTTCAGAATTTCGTCCGGCTTCATACCGCTTGTAGAGGCTGATTAGTTTTATCTAGTGGCAATAAGCAAAAGGAATGTGATTGTCGCATGGAGAGGTGGAATCCCGATTCGGCACTTGCCGGACAGTCACCATCAATTGAAATGTCTGTGCTGCGATCCGGTGCGATTATTATTGCCGTCACCGGATTTTTGTGGCAGATTGAATCGGCTATTCGTTCTGTCCCCTTAGAAAACTTTATGAGCCACTGGTTCCCTTTTGCATCACTGCTCATATTCATTCTCAGCGATATGTTGCTGATTTGGGCGGTGGTCAATAATACGCGGCGAGGCCTTATTGCCGCACTGCGTGTACCGATGTACATCATGTTGGTTTTCCTGATGTTGGTTTCAACCTATTGGGATCTGCCTCATAACTCCATTGGAAATGCACTCTGGTATAGCCCATTTTCAGGTTTGGCCCTCGCTGCATTTGCGCTGACGGTGCCACTCCACATCAGTTTGTCCGTGATGGTATTTGTTCCCGGACTGATTGCCGTCATTAATTCATGGTTGCTGGGGCACACTTTTTGGCTCGACATGTTGTCGGATGTCGGATTCAATCTCATCAACACTTTTCCATTTGTGATTATCGCGGGCTCTGCACAACCCGTCGCAAGGCTTATTGACTACACCTACGAGAATTCTCGGAAGGTCAATGAGAGAGCGGAGCGTATGCGTGTCCGCGGAGAGGCAATGAGTAGCTTCAACGCCTATGTTCATGACTATGTATTAGCCGCACTGTCTGCAATTGGTAAGGGCTCTAAGATTGACTTCTCGCTAGACGAGCAGACTGGGCTGTTTTTCTCGCCTCGGCAAACAGTAAGCGGTCGAACTTTTGCGGAGGCTGTACGGGCGCAATTGCTGTCGGTGAGCTCTGACATTTCGGTAACGCTAGATACCAGCGAAGAAGGCGGTCCAGTTCGTCTCCCAGGAGAAGTTGCTAACACGTTCCTATTAGCTGCAACTGAGGTGGCAAATAATGCCAAGCGTCATGCAGGTACTACGGCGGAAAAGAAGTGCCACATTCGTGTTGACTCTGGCGAGGTCTCCATTGATTTTCGTGACGATGGCAGCGGGTTCGACCCCGAGGGAATTGACCCGCATCGTGCAGGTATTCGGTTGAGCGTTAAAGGGCGAATGGAGGCCCTCCGCGGTGGAGATGCCCTCGTTAAATCAAAGCCTGGGAAAGGTACTCAGGTTATTCTCAAATGGCACGGTAATACCTCTCCTGTAGAAGAGGAAGATGTAGTCGATTCCTCGGCTCATACGACATCGCTGTATGACCTCATGGGAATGTCAATTGTTTTTTCCTGGCAGTTCTACGGCGCAATCGTCGGTGTATTGTTCATGGTTCTAGTCAGTAATGGACAATTATTTATCACCGCAGGGCAAATCAGTCTGGCATTAGCGATCGGTCTTCTCGGGCTGATTATGTATGGCCGCCATTCACAATTGCCGTTGAATCGCGCATTTGTAATTGGTGTCGCAATTGTTGTATTAGCTGGGGTTGGCCTTTACCAGCCCATTCCAAACAATTTGGAATGGTCGTATTTCTGGCACTTTAGCTTAATTTCTTTTGCGTCTGCATTGCTCGCCATCCGCGGCCGACCCTGGGTTGCACTGAATTCAGTGCTCGGTGGCGCAATCCTGGTGGAGATACTCAAGTTCTTCCCCTTCGCCCCCTCGGATTCCACCCACATCAGTATCTCTGGAGTCGACCTGCTAGTTCGCTCCGTGATGCTGGTCGCTGGAATTTTGACGTCCATCATGGTCCGCTTCTTTATGCGTACCGTTCCGCAGTCTATTCAGGATTATAATCGTGCGCTGTACGCTGCCGGTGCTGCCAAAGAGTACGAAATCAGCAGCCAGAGCAACTACGAATGGCTGCAGCGTCGGGTCGGTCCCATATTTAGCGCCGCTGCAGTTTTGGATAAACCGACCCCGCGATTGCAGTTGCGTGCGCGTCTCACAGAGCAGCTTCTCCGAGACGTTCTACGTTCGCCACATCTAAATGTCGGGTCACTTCACCAAGCTGTGTGGGACGCGCGGGCCAGAGGCGTTCATGTCCGGCTCCTCGATGACCGCAATCACACGCAGGCCGTTTCCGGTAGCACCGATGTGCGCCGTATTCCGCTTGTCGACGATGATTCCGCGGTGGCTAAGTTGATGCCGAGCTTCCTCGAAGCGATCGATAACGCCGAAGAAGGATCGGTAACAATTCGTCTATTGCCCCCGGGCAGACGTGCATTTGCATCCATTTCTGATGACAATGGAGTGCAAAGGTTTGATGAAGCCGGTGAGAGGATAGTGATGTCACGTGACTAGGGAGAACATTGCGGGAATGAGCAATGCTTCCATCGACGTCTCGGCTGCAATTGACTCCGACAACATCGGAGATTACAGCGTGCAGTCGGATCGTTTGCTTCGCGTTGCTGCGATTGATGATCATGCCTTGACGCTGCAGGGGCTCGAAACCCTGCTGTCTGCAGAGCCAGACTTTGAGCTCGTCGGCTGTTATCAAACTGTGCCGGCACTACTGGCTGATGTGGGCACTGATGATCGCCTGGATGTGGTCGTGCTGGATCTGCGGCTGGCGGATAATTCAGATCCAGCGCAGAACGTGCTCTCGCTGGAATTGGTCACCGACCATGTGCTCATTCTCTCGTCAGCTGAAAGCCCATACCTTGTCCGAAAGGCAGTGCGTACCGGAGTGATGGGGGTTGTTCAGAAATCGGAAACCCCGGAGACAGTCGTGTCTGCAGTACGGCTGGCGGCGCTTGGCAAGGGCGCGCTGACTACGGAATGGGCATCGGTAGTTGACTCTGATCCCCTGCTCGATTCTGTCGATTTGTCAGAACGCCAGCGTGAGGTACTCGAGCTCTACGCCTCCGGTGAGTCGACGAAGCGAGTCGCGTCGATGACAGGGCTGACACCGAACACCGTGTTGGACTACTTGGGCCGCATTCGAGCCAAGTATGCGGCAGCTGGCCGGGCCGAGAACAGCCTTAACAAGTCGGAGATGTATAGGCTCGCCCAGCAGGACGGTTACCTGCCTGGGCCAATGGATCCGTCTTAAGCCAGCTCGACGATTTCCATGTAGTCGTCACTCCAGAGGTCTTCCGTGCCGTCGGGAAGCACGATGACGCGCTCGGGCTCTAACGCCTTGACCGCACCTGGATCGTGGGTAACCAGTACGACGGCCCCGGTGTATGTACGCAGTGCGTCGAGCACCTGTTCGCGGGACTGAGGGTCGAGGTTGTTAGTGGGCTCGTCGAGAAGCAGGACGTTTGCGCGGGAGCTAACCAGCGTCGCCAGCGCTAGACGTGTCTTCTCACCACCGGAGAGGGTACCCGCTGGCTGCTGCAGCTTATCGCCGGAGAACATAAAGGCACCGAGTAGGCTCCGCAGTTCCGGCTCGTTGACGTCAGGGCAGGCGTAGACGGTGTTTTCCCAGACAGTCTTGTCCGGGTCAATCGTGTCATGTTCCTGGGCGAAGTAGCCGATGCGCAGGCCGTGGCCGGAGACGATGCCGCCTTCGCCATCGGTGCGCTCCACACCGGCGAGTAGCTTCAGTAGCGTCGTCTTACCAGCACCGTTGAAACCGAGGACAACCACGCGGGAACCCTTGTCAATCGCAAGATCCACACCGGCGAAGACTTCCAACGAGCCATACATCTTGGTCAGTCCCGTGGCGTTGAGTGGAGTCTTGCCACAGGGCGCCGGCTCTGGGAAGGAAATGTGGGCGACCTTGTCCTCGACGCGGACCTCGTCGAGACTATCCATCATACGCTCAGCACGAGCCACCATCTGCTTGGCCGCACGGGCTTTCGTCGCCTTCGCACCTAGCTTCTCGGCCTGCTTGCGCAGTGCGCTGGCCTTCTTCTCCGCGTTAGCGAACTCGCGGCGACGTCGAGCCTCATCGGTCGCGCGTGCCGACAGGTAGTTCTTCCAGCCCATGTTGTACACATCAGCTTCGGCGCGCACCGCGTCGAGGAACCAGACTTTGTTACACACGGCCTCGAGCAGCTCGACATCGTGCGAGATCATAATCAAGCCGCCCTCATGCTTGCTGAGGAATTCGCGGAGCCAGGTAATCGAATCCGCATCGAGGTGGTTCGTCGGCTCGTCGAGAAGCAGTATCGTGGCGGACTTGCCTGAGCCTTCGGTAGCGGCGAAGAGAATCTGAGCAAGTTCGACACGGCGGCGCTGACCACCCGAGAGCGTCTTCAGAGGCTGGTCGAGTATACGCTCCGGCAACCCCAGCGCGTCGCAAATGCGGGCTGCCTCAGCGTTCGCCTCGTAGCCGCCGAGATCGTGGTAGCGCTCCTCGAGACGCGAAAACTTCCGAATCGCCGCATCGCGCTTCGTGTCAGTGGTCGCGGTCTCCATGATCTCCTGCTGGCGATCCATGCTCCGGCGGATTTGGTCAAGGCCTCGCGCCGACAGCACACGGTCGCGGGCGGAGATGTCGATGTTGCCTTCGCGTGAGTCCTGTGGCAGGTAACCAATCGAGCCAGAGCGCACTACGGAGCCACCGTAGGGCTCAGTTTCGCCGGAGAGGATACGCATAGTCGTCGTTTTGCCAGCACCATTTCGCCCGACGAGTCCAATCCGGTCTCCCGGCTGGACGCGCAGCTGCTCACCCGGCGCAGTGAGCAGGGTACGGGCGCCGACTCGGACTTCAAGGTCATGGGTCACAATCACGAACGAGTAGCCTACCAGTTATGACTTCATTTCCCGTGACCGCCTCCGTCGTCGGCCTCGGGCCCGCCGGAAGAATCGCCGCCCACCGCGCATCCGCTCGCGGCTGGGACGTCACTGCTTACGACCCCGCCGGTGGCACACTGCCCTCGACGATTGGTCTCTGGTGCGACCAACTCCCCGACTGGTTGCCCAGCGATTTCCTCGCCGCCACTTTTCAACCCAGCGTCATTCTTGTCGACGGCACCGAACGTCGGCTCACCCGCGCTTACGGCGTTGTTAACAAGGACTGCCTGCAAACACTTGGCGGTTTCCGCATCGAACGCCGCGTGCTCACCGATTCCGAAACCTCGGGTACGGACATCACGATTGTCACCACCGGGCGCACACACGCCGCAGCCGGGCGAGGTGGGCAGGTACGGCAGCTCGCCATCGGGCACATCTTTTCGCTTGACGACGTCCCTAGCGCCCACCGCCGCGCAGTCCTCATAGACTTCACTCCAGCAGACCTGAATGCCCCAGAGACAGAGCCGGCTAGTTTCTCCTATCGCATTTTCTTGGATGACAGGACCTTCCTCATTGAAGAGACCATCCTCGCTACTCCGACTCCTATGGTTGCCGGGCATCTCGACGAAACCGGTGCGGCAGTCGGCACCGGCGGTAAGGCCGATGACTCCGTACTTCTAGAGCTGTTGCGGAGACGCCAAAAAGCACGGTTGAAGTCCCTGGAGCTCTCGGAAGATCTGGCCATTGACGAAGAAGTGGTGTCCTTTCCCCTACTGGCAAACTTTCCCTCTCGCCGCGGTAACTTCACGCACAGTGGACCATCCATGGGCACTCTCTTCGGCTTTGCTGGTGGTTGGATGCATCCTGCCACTGGTTACTCGGTGGGTTCGGTTATCGAAGATGTCGACCGCTTCTTGGCCGATATGGAAAAGAAGGGAAGCCGGACGCTGGGGACGTCGTTAAGCATGCGATTGCAGCGATGGCTACGCGAACGTGGACTCGCGGCGCTGCTGGGGTTCGATGCACGACAGACGGGTGCGTTTTTTCGGGCGTTCTTTTCGTTGCCGGAGAAGGACGTGTTTGCCTATTTGATAGGGACATCCCCACTGACGACGCTTCGCGCTATGGCGAAAGTGGCAGTGCCTTTGCTGAAAAAGAGTCCGCGAACGTGCGGAAAGCTCATCGCAGGGTTTATGCGGGGACCTGGGAGATGGAGAAATCGTTGACGGGGAGCATATTCATCAGCCGATTTGTGGGGTGATACCAACAATTAAAGCGGTGTGGTTTTTGCATTCACCGGAGTGGAAACGCTTATGATAAGTGAATGACTTCGACGCAATCTGAGGAGAATTCCTCACACAACCATAAGCTTCAGCGCAGGCTGAGAGCTCGCCACCTGAACATGATTGCCATTGGCGGTGCCATTGGCACGGGCCTGTTTGTTGCCTCCGGTGCGACCATTTCGCAGGCCGGTCCAGGCGGTGCGCTCATCGCTTACGCCCTTATCGGCATCATGGTGTGGCTGGTTATGCAGTCTCTCGGCGAGATGGCCGCCTACCTGCCAGTGCCCGGTTCCTTCCAGGAGTACGGTCGCCGATACGTCTCAGAATCCTTCGGCTTTGCCATGGGCTGGAACTACTGGTTTAACTGGGCGATTACTGTGGCCGCAGAGCTCGTCGCTGCTGCACTGGTGATGCGCTATTGGTTCCCGGATGTGCCTTCAATCGTCTGGTCCGCGCTCTTCCTCGCGATTCTATTCGGGCTGAATGCCCTGTCCGCACGTGCATTCGGCGAGGGTGAGTTCTGGTTTGCGACCATCAAGGTCATTACCGTTATCGTCTTCCTCGTTCTTGGTGTCGGCATGATTTTCGGCATCTTGGGTGGGTCCTCCCCCGGCTTTGAAAACTGGACCACGGGCGATGCCCCATTCGTCAACGGCGGAATGGGACTGCTGGCCGTTTTCGTCGTAGCCGGCTATTCCTTCCAGGGCACCGAGATGGTTGGTGTAGCAGCAGGTGAGGCTGAGGATCCTGAGCGCACAATTCCCCGCGCGATTCGTACTATCTTCTGGCGTATTCTGCTGTTCTACATCGGTGCCATCGCTGTTATTGGTTTCCTTATTGCGTACACTGACCCGAATCTTCTGAACGCGGCTGAGGACAACATTTCCATTTCACCGTTCACTCTGGTCTTTGAACGCGCAGGTATCGCGATTGCCGCTGGCCTGATGAACGCCGTCATTCTGACTTCGGTGTTGTCTGCGGGTAACTCCGGTATGTATGTGTCCACTCGTATGCTGTTTTCCCTGGCTCGCCAGGGACAGGCTCCGCGTTACTTCGGCAAGCTTTCCGGGCACGGCGTTCCGCTGCGCGCTCTGATCGCCACCGCTGTCATCGGTATGGCTGGCTTCATTACTTCATTGGTAGGCGATGGTGCGGCGTACACCTTCTTGCTGACGCTCTCTGCGCTCGCGGGTTTTATCACCTGGTTTGGTATCTCTTTCAGCCACTACCGCTTCCGCAAGTGTCTGAAGGCCCAGAATATCCCGTTGGATTCGCTTCCCTACAAGGCGAACTTTTTCCCCGCAGGTGCTGTGCTGGCACTGATTATGTGCTTCTTTGTGGTGGCCGGACAGGCACTTGACCCGATTCGCACTGGCGAGAATATCTTCGCTATCCTCACTCCGTACCTGGGTATTCCGGTCTTCGTCCTGCTGTGGTTCATCCATAAGAAGGCCACGGGCTCTAAGCTCGTTGACCCGGCCACCGCAGACATGAGTCGCGAATAGCTGCGAATGGCTGTGAATAGTTGTGAATAGTTGTGAATAGCTAATGCATCTCGCATCGAACTCTCACGACTCGGATTAGCAGTCGAAGACAATAGCGACCCCGCTTGGCACTCTTTTAGCGCCAGGTGGGGTCGCTTTTTAACTCTAAATCGGACAACCCTAAAAAAAATATGGGCCACACGTGAGAATACGGGCTGCACATGTGAAACTGTGCGAGTTTATGACGCTTTCAGGCAATTTTTCGGGCCATATTTGACATAAACGCAGTCAGTAACTCAGAAACAAACGAAAAAGTGCCTAGCTGACCGAGCCAGGAGCTCGTCGCCAAGCACTTTTAACGTAGCGGTTCCCTAATCACCGCTGTCACTGATCGTCTAGACCGAGAAGCCGAGAGCGCGCATTTGCTCGCGGCCTTCCTCGGTAATCATGTGTGGGCCCCATGCCGGGGACCAGACCCAGTTGAGGCGGAAGTCGCGGATACCCTCGACCTTCATGACCTCAGAGGCAGTCTGGTCGGTGAGCATATCGGTCAGCGGGCAGGCCGGGGACGTGAGTGTCATGAAGATAGCGGCAATGTCGCCTTCTTCAATCCAGATGTCATAAACCAGGCCCAGGTCCACGACGTTGACTCCGAGCTCCGGGTCAACAACCTCGTACATAGCCTCTTCAACCTGGATGGCGAGCTTGTTATCGGCTTCGGTCTGCTCCGGCGCCGGCGGGACGGTGATGGACTCGTACGCATCCCCCTCATCGATTGGAGCGCCAGTGGTCATGGTGTCCTCGTCGACAGCGTCAGGCTGTGCGGGCGAGGTGGCGTCAATAGCGTTTGGTTCAGTCATGTTGGTGGCCTTCCTCGTCAGCGGTAACAGTTACAGTCGCGGTACCAACGCCGTTGCCTTCAGCGGCGTTGGCCAGAGCCTCAGCGGTTGCGGCCTGGAAAGCTTTCCAACCGAGAAGTGCGCACTTCACGCGGGCAGGGTACTTAGAGACACCAGCGAAGGCAATGCCATCGCCGATAATGTCCTCGTCGCCTTCAATCTTGCCGCGGGACGTGACCATCTTCTCGAACTCGGTGAGTTTGGCCATGGCCTCGTCGACAGTCTTGCCGACAATCTCCTCAGCCATAACTGAGGTGGAGGCCTGTGAGATAGAACAGCCCACGGCGTCATAGGAGACGTCATTGACGACGGTGAGGTCGTCGTTCAGGGTGACGCGAAGCGTGAGTTCATCGCCACACGACGGGTTGACATGGTGCACTTCCGCGTTGAAAGGCTCCCGCAAACCCGCGTGCTGCGGATGCTTGTAGTGATCCAGGATGACTTCCTGGTACATCTGCTCGAGCTTCATGTCCCTCTCCTTTCTTAAAGTTACGGGGTGACACCGAAGAACTTCTGGGCGTGGCGCACTGCGTCGGCAAGCGCCTGAACGTCCTCTTCCGTGTTGTAGATGTAGAAGGATGCCCGGGCGGTCGACTGTGCATTGAGAATCTGGTGAATCGGCCACGCGCAATGGTGTCCGACGCGGATGCACACGCCCTGGTCGTCGAGAACCTGGCCAAGATCGTGCGGGTGAATG
The DNA here is from genome assembly GCF_001838285.1 of Corynebacterium sp. HMSC074C03. Taxonomy (NCBI): domain Bacteria; kingdom Bacillati; phylum Actinomycetota; class Actinomycetes; order Mycobacteriales; family Corynebacteriaceae; genus Corynebacterium; species Corynebacterium sp. HMSC074C03. Next base: position 48,564 of record NZ_KV836254.1, read on the forward strand.
CCCTCGACCTTAAAGGACACGGCAGAGCCACGCTGTTCTGGGGTAGTCGGACCGATGATGGTCACGCCGTCAATTTCCTGCAGCTTTTCCAGCGCGAGCGCGGTCAGGCGGTGCTCATGAGCCGCCACCTTATCCATACCGATGGCATCCAAGTACTTCACCGCAGCACCAAGGCCGACGACCTGAGAAGTCATCATGGTTCCCGCCTCAAAGCGCTGCGGAGGCGCTGTGAAGGTGGTCTTCTCCATGGTGACGACCTCAATCATCGAGCCGCCAGTGAGGAACGGTGGCAGTGCCTCCAGCAGTTCCCGGCGAGCGTAGAGCGCACCGACCCCGTTGGGGCCGAGCATCTTGTGGCCGGAGAACGCCAGGAAGTCCACATCGAGATCCTTGACGTCGACAGGCATATGCGGCACCGACTGGCAGGCATCGAGGACTACCAGCGCGCCGACTTCGCGAGCACGGCGCACCATCTCCTTCACATCGGTGACTGCACCGGTGACGTTTGACTGATGGGTAAAGGCCACAACCTTGGTCTTTTCGCTGAGTTCCAGCGAGTCCATGTCAATGCGGCCGTCCTCAGTCACGCCATACCAACGCAGTGTGGCACCAGTGCGACGAGCCAGCTCCTGCCACGGCACCAAATTCGCGTGATGCTCCAGCTCAGTGACGACAATCTCGTCACCTTCGCCGACCTGGTACTGACCTGCGCGGTCGTCGCCAAGCACGAATGCCACTGTGTTCAACGCTTCGGTGGCGTTCTTGGTGAAGACCAGTTCGTCGTAGTCAGCGCCGATGAAGCCTGCAATGGCTTCGCGGGCATCTTCGTAGGCGTCCGTGGCCTCCTCAGCAATCTCGTAGGCACCGCGGTGCACCGGGGCATTGTGGTGGGTTAGAAACTCCACCTCAGCATCGATGACCTGTTTCGGGCGCTGCGAGGTCGCTCCGGAGTCCAGGTAGACCAGCCGCTTTCCGTCACGGACAGTGCGCGACAGAATCGGAAAGTCCTCGCGGAGTGATGGGCTGAGTAGTTCGGCGTTAGGCATTGATGAACTTCTCGTAGCCGTGCTCTTCCAGCTCGTCTGCGAGCTCCGGGCCACCGGAGGTGATGAAGCGACCATCGTGGAAGACGTGGACGAAGTCCGGCTTCACGTAGTTCAGGATGCGCTGGTAGTGAGTAATGATCAGGATGCCGCCGTCGTTTTCGTTCTGGTAGCGGTTAATGCCGTCGGAGACGACGCGCAGAGCGTCGACGTCAAGGCCGGAGTCGGTCTCGTCCAGGATGGCGAACTTCGGCTTCAGTAGGTCGAGCTGCAGAATCTCGTGACGCTTCTTCTCGCCACCGGAGAACCCCTCGTTTACGGAGCGCTCGGAGAACGACGAATCGATCTCCAGGTCAGCCATTGCCTCACGGACCTCCTTGACCCAGTGGCGCAGCTTCGGAGCTTCGCCACGGACAGCGGTTGCTGCAGAGCGCAAGAAGTTGGACATGGACACGCCGGTGACCTCAACCGGGTACTGCATCGCCAGGAAGAGGCCAGCCCGAGCGCGCTCATCGACGCTCATCTCCAGCACGTTCTCGCCGTCGAGCAGGATCTCGCCTTCGGTGACTTCGTAACGCGGGTGACCTGCGATGGTGTAGCTCAGGGTGGACTTACCGGAGCCGTTCGGCCCCATCACAGCGTGGGTCTCGCCAGAGTTGATCGTCAGGTTGACGCCCTTCAAAATCTCCTTGGGCTCAGCGGACTCGTCGGTCGGCAGCACCTGCGCGTGGAGGTTACGGATTTCCAAAGTGCTCATAGTGAAATCTTTTCCTTTAATCGGTGTAAGTGGCCTGCTCCCCCGGTGCTACCGGGGTGACAGGGCGGAAATAGGGTGAGAAAGAAGATAAGCGGTTAGAAGCCAGCGGTGTTGAGCTCTTCGTCAACGAGTTGCTCAAGCTTCTCGCGAACGGACTCGACCGGAATCAGGTTGATGACCTCGCTGAAGAAGCCGCGAACCACCAGACGGCGGGCTGCCATTTCGGGGATACCGCGGGAGAGCAGGTAGAACAGCTGTTCCTCGTCGAAGCGACCAACGGTAGCAGCGTGACCAGCACCAGCGATTTCACCGGTTTCGATTTCCAAGTTCGGAACTGCGTCGGCACGCGCGCCCTCGGTGAGTAGCAGATTGCGGTTCAGCTCATAGGTATCGGTGCCCGTGGCCTCTGCACGAATGAGCACGTCTCCCACCCACGCGGTGCGGGCCTCACGATGAGCGACATTCGGCTCGCCCTGCAGCGCGCCCTTGTACATGACGTTGGAGCGGCAGTTCGGCACAGCGTGGTCTACCAGCATGCGGTTTTCGAAGTACTGACCGCCATCGGCGAAGTACACGCCCAGCAGGTCGACGTCGCCGCCCGGAGCAGTGAATGCAACGCGCGGAACGATACGGACAACCTCGCCACCGAAGGTCGCGACGGTGTGGCGCAGCGTGGCATCACGGCCGACGCGAATATGGTGAGCAGAGCCGTGAACTGCATCTTCGTTCCAGTTCACCATGGTCACGACGCTCAGCTTGGCGCCGTCGCCGATTACGAACTCAATGTTGTCCGCGAACGTGCCGCTGCCACGGTAGTTAATCACGCAGACGGCCTCGGCGTGGGACTGCACATCAATGACGATATGGCCATAGGAAACGTTGTCCTCGCCCGGGCCATCGATGTCAATGACGACCGGTTCCTTGGAAACCGAATTCTTCGCGAAGGTCACGATGTGTGCATCGTCGAAGTTGGAGTACGCCTGTGCTGCCACGCGATCCGTCGGGGTACCGGCGCGGCCAAGGCGTTCGTCGTCACGCTTGACGACGTCCACAGCGACACCATCCTGACCGGCAGTCTCGACCGAAATCGAGGCTGCAACCGGATCGGCGGCGGTGCCGTTGTGGAGACCGCGAAGTTTGCGCAGCGGTGTGAACTTCCACTCCTCATCCTTGCCATGCGGCACGGAGAAGTCCTCCACGTTGAAAGATGAGAAAACGTCGCCCTTGTTCGCCAGCACGCGGCGGCTATGAGCAGCCTGGTTTTCGTTGTTAATCGTCGTAGTCATAGGTATTAACCGACCGAACCTTCCATCTGCAGTTCAATGAGGCGGTTGAGCTCGAGGGCGTATTCCATCGGGAGCTCCTTGGCAATGGGCTCGACAAAGCCACGCACGACCATGGCCATTGCATCTTCTTCTTCGATGCCGCGGCTCATCAGGTAGAAAAGCTGATCGTCAGAGACCTTGGAAACCGTTGCCTCGTGGCCGAGGGTGACGTCGTCCTCGCGGACATCCACGTACGGGTACGTGTCCGAGCGCGAAATCGTGTCGACCAGCAGTGCGTCACACTCGACGTTGGAGTGTGAGTGCTTAGCGCCCTTGTTGACCTGCACCAGACCGCGGTAGGCAGCGCGGCCACCGTTGCGGGCCACGGACTTGGACACGATGTTGGAGCTCGTGTGCGGAGCCATGTGCACCATCTTGGCGCCGGTGTCCTGGAACTGGTCCTCGCCAGCCATAGCAACGGACAGCACCTCGCCCTTGGCGTGCGGACCAGTCATCCACACTGCCGGGTACTTCATGGTGACCTTGGAACCGATGTTGCCGTCAATCCACTCCATGGTTGCACCCTCTTCGCACTTGGTGCGCTTGGTAACCAGGTTGTAGACGTTGTTCGACCAGTTCTGAATTGTGGTGTAGCGGCAGCGGCCGCCCTTCTTCACGATGATCTCCACAACAGCCGAGTGCAGCGAGTCAGACTTGTAAATCGGAGCGGTACAGCCCTCGACGTAGTGCACGTAGGCATCCTCGTCGACAATAATGAGCGTGCGCTCGAACTGTCCCATGTTTTCCGTGTTGATACGGAAGTATGCCTGCAGCGGGATGTCCACGTGGACGCCCTTTGGGACGTAAATGAAGGAACCGCCCGACCACACTGCGGTGTTAAGCGCAGAGAACTTGTTGTCGCCAGCAGGAATAACGGTGCCGAAGTACTCCTTGAATAGCTCCGGGTGTTCCTTCAGCGCAGTATCGGTGTCCAGGAAGATAACGCCCTGGCTCTCCAAATCCTCGCGAATCTGGTGGTAGACAACCTCAGATTCGTACTGAGCGGCGACACCGGCGACCAAGCGCTGCTTCTCCGCTTCCGGAATGCCGAGCTTGTCGTAGGTGTTCTTAATATCCTCCGGAAGGTCTTCCCAGGTCTGGGCCTGCTTCTCGGTGGAGCGAACGAAGTACTTAATGTTGTCGAAGTCGATGCCCGACAAATCCGCGCCCCAGGTGGGCAGCGGCTTGCGGTCGAAGATTTCCAGAGCCTTCAAGCGACGCTCAAGCATCCACTCAGGCTCGTTCTTCTTAGCCGAGATATCGCGAACGACCGCTTCAGATAGGCCGCGCTTCGCGGAAGCGCCAGCGGTATCCGGGTCGTGCCAACCGAACTGGTAGGCACCAATGGACTCAATAATCTCTTCGTCAGTCTGCGGAGTGGCAGCCTTCGTGGATTCAGCCACGTCGGTGGAGTTCTCATGGGCGAGGGTCATTGTCCGCTCCTTTCATGTGGCAATTCAGTAAGTGTCTTTGTTACGGGAGTGAGTGGGATATTTGTGGTGCAGATACCGTTTCCATCAGCGATAGTCGCCAACGGTTGGGTGTGCTGCCCTAATAATTTACTAACGGCTTCATGCTCCGCCGCGCAGAGCTCCGGAAACTCGGAGGCTACGTGGCTAATTGGGCAATGGTGCTGGCAAATCTGCACGCCGCCAGTGTTCTGGTTGATAGTTGCCGCGTATCCGGCCCGTCGGAAAGCATCGACGACGGCCTCTACGACCTCTTCCTTCTCCGCGTTCTGCCCCACAGGGGTGACGCCGAGCAGAATGTCATCAATGCGCTGACGGGCAAACTGGGCAACTGCCTGCTCACCGCCGGCCTTGCGCAGTGCGGTCAGAGCTGCGCTAGCAAGATCGTCGTAAGCGTGTCCGAATCTAGCGCGGCCCCGGTCTGTCAGGCGGTAGGACTTTGCTGGCCTGCCTCGACCCCGGGGGCCAGTACTGGGTGCCGGAGCGGTTTCGGCGAGACCTTCGTCCACCAGAATGTCAATATGGCGACGGACTCCTGCAGCGGATAGTCCCAGGGTGTCAGCGATAGAAGTCGCGGACGCCGGGTTGTGTTCCAGAAGCAATTGGAGAATGCGCTTGCGCGTATCACCGTCATTGACGGTCGGCTTCCGATCAGCCATGACTGGTGAGTCACCTCCTGCGATTGGACTGCTGGATTATAAAAAGGTGTCTAGGTGGCTCAGCGAGGCAAATATCCCACTTGCGCCGCTGGTGTATTAGACAACACAATTGTGTCGTAATTGGTGCATAAAGTCCAACGCATTTAAATATCAATGCAACGTCGCTGATTAGAACGCCCTTTCGGCGTGTCGAATCGTCTACTATGTGACCTTGTGAAAACTAACCGACCCGCCTTGCGCCGCTCGTCCACCTTCGACGATGCTCTCGGGGTGCGTGACGCCATTCCGAAAATTGGTCTGGCCGGTTCCAGGTCGGCAACCCTCCACCAAGGCTCAGAACAGCCGCTCCAACACCGCATCAATTACCGCGAACTCCGACGCTTCACCTGGCTGCGTTGGCTGGGTGCTCTCGGGTCGGTGTTTATTATGGTCGCCGGGATTGGCGCAGGCGCGACACCGGTGGTTGGAAATGAGTTTTGGGGTACACCACTCGGTCTAATCCTCGGTCGAATGTTGGTGGCAACGACAATCGTCACCTTCGTGGGGATTGGCATGTTAGTCACAGCCTGGTTGGGTGTCGGAGCTTTCGTTCTGGCCGGTGCGCGGACTCGCGTCACCGCGGTGACCACTCCGATGCTCATACGCACCTACGCCGCATGGGTATTGCCCTTGGTGTTTACCGCTCCCCTGTTTACGCAGGATATCTACTCCTATTTGGCGCAGGCTGCAATTGTGGAGCGGGGTATGGATCCCTATCTCGCAGGACCTGTGGACCTATTGGGAGCCAACGACCCACTGGCCCGATCGGTGCCATTGATTTGGTCGCACTCTCCGAGCCCATACGGCCCCACAGCCCTCGCAGTGGCATGGGGTATCGCCAAGATAACCAGCGACGGGGTGATTGCTTCCGTCTTTCTACACCGACTCGTCGCCATCGTTTCGCTTCTCGTGGTGTCCTGGGCGCTGGTGCAGCTTGGTCGCCGCTGCGGAGTTAGCTCTCAGTTCACCCTATGGCTGGGCACGCTCAATCCGCTGGTATTGCTGCACCTGGTGGGGGGTATCCACAACGAGGCCCTGCTGCTTGCACTCCTGCTCGTTGGCCTCGAGCTGTGTCTACGCGCTATCCACGGTCCTGCGCAATCGATGGAGCCCGATGAGCTGCCAGAACCCGGACCAATCGGACACGAGAACCAAAGCCGAGGAAGATCATGGGCACTGTATGTAGGCGGTATTGTGCTCATCAGCCTCGCCGGAATGGTTAAAGTTACCGGTTTCGTGGCGCTCGGCTTTGCCGGCATGTGGCTGGCCAGAAAATTCGGCAGCACCTGGAAGGCCGTTGCTCTTTCCGCAGTAGTGACGGGCGCAATAACCGTCGTCACGGCAGTCGTTGTTTCCTTAGGAACTGGTCTGGGCTTTGGTTGGATCACCGCGCAAGGTGGCGCCGCGACGGTGCGCAGTTGGATGTCGCTAACTACCCTGCTCGGGATCATCGCTGGTTTCTTCGGGAGGCTCCTGGGGCTCGGCGATATCAGCGACAGTGCTTTGCTGTTTACCCGCGGCATTGGTGTAGCGCTAGTGGCTGCCTGGCTCCTACGCATGCTGTTAGCGACGTTCCGTGGTCGCATTCACCCGCTCGGCGGCTACGGCCTGGCGATGTTCGCTCTAGTAATCCTCTTCCCCGTCGTGCACCCCTGGTACCTGCTATGGGCCATCGTGCCGCTGTCCGCTTGGGCCAACCGGGTACAATTTCGCATTGCCGTGGTTCTGTACTCGGCAATTTTCAGTTTTGTAGTACTACCACGCGGCCTGGGGTTGCCTCCGGGCACCGTCGCTCAGATTTACCTACTGGCGTTGGTATTCTTCGTCGCAGTCATGCTCGTCATCTTGGCGTACTCGACGCGATCTAAGGTATTTCGCCTTCATTAAAACTGTGAGATTAGACTGACTAACCGTGAATAACGCTGCCAATTCTCCTGCTCTGCGCCTTGAGAACGTAACGAAGAAATTCGATGACGTTGAGGCTGTATCAGACCTTTCGCTTTCCCTGGATCGAGGTAGGGTTCTTGCGCTTCTCGGCCCCAACGGCGCTGGTAAGACCACAACCGTTGAAATGTGTGAGGGCTTCATCAAGCCGGATGAAGGGCGAATTCGCATTCTCGATCTCGACCCGGTCACTCAAACCACAGCACTGCGCAGCCGCATTGGCATCATGCTCCAGGGCGGAGGTGCCTACCCCGGTGTTCGCGTTGGCGAAATGCTGAACCTCGTTGCCAGTTACTCCGCAAATCCACTGGACACTGATTGGCTCCTTGAAGTCGTAGGCCTAGAACGCCATCGTAAGACGAACTACCGCAGGCTCTCGGGTGGTCAGCAGCAGCGACTGTCGCTCGCATGCGCCCTGGTCGGACGTCCGGAGCTGGTGTTCCTCGACGAGCCGACAGCAGGCCTCGATGCCCAGTCCCGTCTAGCCGTCTGGGATCTCATCTCGTCGCTGCGCCGGGATGGAGTCACCGTAGTCCTGACAACGCATCTGATGGACGAGGCTGAATCGCTTGCCGACGACGTTGCGATTATCGACCGAGGCCATTTAGTTGTGGCCGGCACCACCGAGGAAATCACTAGCGCAGGCGCATCGGCGCTCCATGGGACGTCGTCAAGCACTGCTATGAAGGTCAGCGTTCGAGGCAGCCTTGACTTCGAAGAGGTTAACCGCAGCTTTAGCGAGTCTGGTCTTTCGCAGCGTCTGCAGCGTTCTGGCGGTGGAGAGTTCTCACTGATTGGTGAGGCTTCACCGCGCGCCCTGACTGTCTTGGCGCAGAGTTGCGAGCGACAAGAGGTGTTGATCACCTCGTTGAATAAGGCGACACAATCGCTTGAAGATGTCTTCTTGCAGATCACTGGAACGGAGATGAGGAGCTAATGACTACCGCACCGAGGTCTGATGCCTCCCGCTTTGCTAAGGACACTTTCGCCCCGGCGCCGCAGCGTTCGGACATGGCAACGTTGGTCATGTCGCAGGCGTGGTTGGAGACGAAGCTCTTCTGGCGGCACGGTGAGCAAATGCTCCTCACCATCATTATCCCGTTGGCGATGCTCATCGGCCTGGTGATGGTGCCTGTGTTGGAACTCGATGATCCGCTCGAGCGCATCTTCCCCATGGTGCTGGCGATTTCCGTCATGTCTGCAGGGTTTACGGGGCAGGCAATTGCCGTGGGCTTTGACCGTCGTTACGGAGCCCTGAAGCGCATCGGTGCCTCAGGCGTGCCACCGTGGGGCATTATTGCAGGCAAGATTGTGTCGGTCTGCACTACTGTCACGTTGCAATACATACTGTTCAGCCTCGTGGGGCTCGCTCTTGGCGCAGAGCTCTCGATTGGCGGCTGGCTGTTGGCTTATGTGGGGATGCTTCTGGGAACGTTCGTTTTTACTTCATTGGGCTTGCTCATGGGCGGCACGTTGGGGGCCGAGCTAATCCTAGGTCTCGCCAACCTGATCTGGTTCCTCCTTATTGGTGCTACTACTTATGTGGCCGTCGCACCGTCGCTAGATGGCATCAGCTCTGTACTGCTGCACCTCTTGCCGTCCGTCGCGCTTACCGACGTGATCTCCGCGGCATTGGCCATGTCCGTCCATTGGTCAGCTGTCGGGGTGCTGATCGTGTGGGGTGTCCTTGGCGCTGCACTGGCGGTCCGCTGGTTCCGTTTTGATATGCCGAATGACTAGGAATCTATCGGGGAATCTGCATAGAAAAGCGCAGCCCAACGCAGGGGTTTCGCTTTTTACCATTTTCCGCCAGCATGGGTAGAATTTCTTAATGTGAATACTGCAGATCGAAGTTTGCCCCTATCGTTTTTGCCGCTGACACCGATCAGGCGCCAGAAGCTCTATGCCCTGCTCGTATTGATTGCACAGGCGGCAATTGCGGTAACCGGTTCTATCGTCCGAGTTACTGGTTCAGGTCTCGGTTGTGCTTCGTGGCCAGAATGTCACCCGGGTAGCTTCGTGCCTGTCGCGGGGCAAGCAGAGATGCTCCATCAGGTTATTGAGTTCGGCAACCGGCTGCTCACCTTTGTGCTAGTTGCTCTGACACTTCTGCTCTTCCTTTCGGTTATGCGTGTTGGCCGCCGCAACGAAATCAAGTTGCTGGCCTTCCTCAACGGTCTCGGCGTTATCGTCCAGGCTGTCATCGGCGGCATCTCCGTTCTGGTTGACCTGAAGTGGTACGCCGTAGCCCTGCACTTCCTGCCTTCGATGATTCTGGTCTGGCTCGCGGGCATGCTTTTCATCAAGATCTCTGAGCCTGACGACGGCACTGCTACCCGTATGTACCCGCGCTATCTGCGCTATCTGGCCGCCGCCTCCGGTTTGGCCCTGACGATGACGCTGATTACCGGAACTATGGTCACCGGTGCGGGACCACATGCTGGAGATGCCTCGGTGCTCCCGGAGGATCGCCTCCAGCTTCCGATTGTTGACTTGGCGCATATCCACGCTGGTTTTATGTACCTCTACCTTGGCCTGGTTATCGGTCTGATTTTCGGGCTGCTGGCCTCGGAAGCCTTTGCACCTGTGCGTAAGGTTGCCATCGCACTCGTTGTGTTCATTTTGGCTCAGGGTGTAGTTGGAATGATTCAGTACTGGTCCGGTGTACCGGAGGCATTGGTGCCGGTTCACGTTGCCGGATCTGGTATCTGCACCGCTTTGACTGCAGTACTTTTCCAGCACGGTTACCGCACGATTGGCGGTAGCGCAGTAGTCACTGGCTCTCTTGAAGGCGATGCGGCTGCCGCCACTGTTGCTTCGGAGAAGAACGTTGAGGTTACCGCGTAGCTAGCTGCTGGTTAGCGGTTGTATTAACCACTGTGGTTACCGGCTGTTGATTACTGCTTGAACCGCCTAAACACGCGCAAATCAAAGTGCGTGTTTAGGCGGTTTTGCTGTCTGTTTGGCTTTGTGTGCTCGGATGTGTGTTTTCCCCGCGGCTAGCGGGCGGCGTGAGCGATGCTAGGAGCGGTGCGAGGGGCGGGCTGCCCACCTATCGATCCGAGTTACTGACTGCGGTTATGACAAAAATGTCCCGAAAAATGGCCTGAAAGTGTCATAAACTCGC
>NZ_KV836254.1:59026-149515 GCF_001838285.1 Corynebacterium sp. HMSC074C03
CATAAACTCGCACAGTTTCACATTTGCAGCCCGTTTGCACACACAAAGAGGCCCTCCCCGGCATTGGGGAGGGCCTCTTCGAGGATTAACAGCTAACTGGGGAAAGGGCCGGGTCTGGCTCCCAACGCAACTACCCTAGAACGCAGCTACCCTAGAACATGCTCGAAACTGTCTGCAGTCCGAGTACAGCATCCAGCGAAAGCGCCACACACACGATGGACAAGTAGTTGTTCGACATGAAGAACAGCTTCATCGGCTTAATCTTGCCACCGGTCTTAACGTGACGGTGCAGGTCAATGGCGCCCCACAGGAACCAGGCACCAGCGCCAACCGAGCCAATCAGATAAATCCAACCAGCGTACGGAACCAACAGCAGAGTGGTAATCACGGTTGCAGCAGTGTAGTAAATAATGCGCTTGGAAACGACGATGGCCGGCTTGACCACTGGCATCATCGGCACGCCAGCGGCCTTGTAATCCTCCTTGTAGCGAAGCCCCAGCGCCCAGGTGTGCGGCGGAGTCCAGAAGAAGATGAGCAGGAACAGGATGAAAGCCTGCCACCAGTGAGCGAGCCCCGTAATCTCCGGGTTGTTGTCGGTGATGACGGCCCAGCCAACCATCACCGGCATACAACCCGCAGCGCCACCCCAGATTACGTTCTGATCAGTTCGGCGCTTCAGCCACAACGTGTAGACGAAGATGTAGAACGCAATCGTAATCAGAATGAAAACGGCGGCCAGCAGCGAGTTACATAGCAGCCACAGCCAGAGGAACGACGCAATCATCAAGATGGTGCCGAAAATTGCTGCCGCGCGACGGCTAACCTGGTTGCGCGCGAGCGGGCGCCGACGAGTGCGGCGCATCTTCTGGTCAATGTCGTAATCCATGACCATGTTGAAGGTGTGCGCTGCCGCTGCACCCATCCAACCACCGAACAGGGTGAGAAGAATCAGTCCAACGTGTACATGACCGCGATCAGCCTGAAGCATTGCGGGAATAGCCGCGACGAGCAGGAGCTCAATAATTCTTGGCTTAGTCAGTGCAATATACGCCTTGACTGTTTCCAACAAAGCAATGTCCCTTTCACGCGCCATAAACAAAGCCCCCCGTCTACAGATAGTCGGATGCAACGGTCGGAAAGTTCCCGACGAGTTTTTCCGCAAAATAAAATGAGGGGCAGGCAATCAGTTTACCGATAATCATAACGGTTCCAATAATGACCGTCGTAAAGCATGTGCGGCGCGCCCTCTGATACTTACCTTCGAGCTATTCGGCCCGGTTTAAACCGGGCGCACGTATTCCTAGTTAGTATGGAAGAGATCTTTACTAATCCATTTGGATACTAGGAGTCATTTACGTGACACTGTCGACTGAGCATGAAGCACGGGTTGTTCGCAACTACCCCTCGGACTGGTCTGACTTGGACACGAAGGCCGTAGATACGGCTCGTGTGCTGGCAGCCGACGCCGTGGAAAAAGCAGGTTCGGGCCACCCGGGCACTGCTATGAGCCTCGCACCGCTGGCTTACTCTCTCTACCAGCGCGTTATGCGCCATGACCCGAAGGATACGAACTGGATCGGCCGTGACCGTTTCATTCTCTCCTGTGGTCACACCTCTCTGACGCAGTATGTCCAGCTCTACCTCGGCGGTTTCGGCCTGGAGCTCGGTGACCTGAAGGCGCTGCGTACGTGGGACGCGCTCACCCCGGGTCACCCGGAGTACGGCCACACTGACGGCGTGGAAATCACCACTGGTCCGCTGGGGCAGGGTCTGGCTTCGGCTGTCGGTTTTGCCATGGCTTCACGACGGGAACGTGGGCTGTTCGACCCGGAAGCTGCTCCGGGTGAGTCCCCGTTCGATCACTACGTGTACGTCATTGCTTCTGATGGTGACGTACAGGAGGGTGTCACTGCTGAGGCTTGCTCGCTGGCCGGTACGCAGCAGCTGGGCAACCTGATTGTCTTCTGGGATGACAACGGCATCTCCATCGAGGACGACACCACTATTGCTTTCACCGAGAATGTGGCGGACCGCTACCGTGCTTACGGCTGGCAGGTCATTGAGGTCGACGGCGGCGAGGACGTCGCAGCACTCGAGGCTGCCGTTGAAGAAGCCAAGAAGGACACGGAGCGTCCGACCTTCATTCGCGTTCGCACTGTGATTGCTTACCCGGCTCCGACCAAGATGAACACCGGTGCTTCGCACGGTGCTGCTCTTGGTGGCGAGGAGATTGTCGGCATTAAGGAAGCTCTCGGCTTCGATACCGATAAGAGCTTTGACGTCGCTGACGAGGTCATTGAGCACACCCGCAAGCTGGTTGAGCGCGGTGCTGAGGCTCACGCGCAGTGGCAGGTTAAGTTCGACGAGTGGGCAGCGGCCAACCCGGAGCGCAAGGCTCTGCTGGATCGTCTGACCGCCGGCGAGCTGCCAGAGGACTTCGACGCTGAGCTGCCGACGTGGGAGCCGGATGAGAAGGGTGTTGCCACCCGTAAGGCTTCTGAGGCCGCGTTGCAGGCACTGGGTAAGGCCCTGCCGGAGCTGTGGGGTGGCTCGGCCGACCTGGCTGGCTCCAACAACACTGTCCTGAAGGGTGAGCCGTCCTTCGGCCCGAAGTCCATCACCACCGGAACCTGGACCGCCGATCCGTATGGCCGTAACCTGCACTTTGGTATTCGTGAGCACGCCATGGGCTCAATTCTCAACGGCATTCTGCTCCACGGTGGCACCCGTCCGTACGGCGGCACCTTCCTCATCTTCTCGGACTACATGCGCCCGGCTGTCCGCCTGGCATCGCTGATGGGCATCTCCCCTATTTATGTCTGGACCCACGACTCCATTGGTCTGGGCGAAGACGGCCCGACGCACCAGCCTGTTGAGCAGCTGGCTTCACTGCGCGCTATCCCGGGTGTGTCCACCGTCCGTCCGGCTGATGCTAACGAGACCGTTCAGGCTTGGGCCGCTGTTCTCGAAGGCGAGGCAGGCCCGAAGGCTCTGGCTCTGACCCGCCAGAACGTTCCGGTTCTGGAAGGCACGAAGGAAAAGGCCGCCGAGGGTGTCCGTCGTGGTGCATACGTGCTTGTCGACGGCTCCAAGGAGACCCCGGACGTCATTCTCATGGGTACCGGCTCGGAGGTTCACCTAGCTGTCGAGGCCGCTGAGAAGCTAGCTGAGGAAAGCGTCAGCGCCCGCGTTGTCTCCGTTCCGTGTCTCGACTGGTTCGAGCAGCAGGACGAGGCCTACCGCGAGCAGGTCCTGCCAAAGGCCGTCCGCGCTCGCGTCTCGGTTGAGGCTGGTATTGCTATGCCGTGGTACCGCCACCTGGGCGACGCGGGTCGTGCTGTCTCCCTGGAGCACTTCGGTGCATCGGCTCCGTACAAGGAGCTGTTTGAGAAGTTCGGCATCACCGCAGAGGCTGTTGTCGATGCCGCCAAGGAGTCCATCGAGGCTGCTAAGTAAGTTTGTTAAACCTGGCGCTATCGGCCGCTGTCGGTACGGGATTTGTGAAAACCGAACCGAGCTCCGGTAGCGCCAGTATTGTTTGTGGCGCACAGTAGTTTAAAGACACACAGTATTTAGAGAAGTCTTTAGACAACGAAGCGGTATAGACAGAAAGGCGTTAAACACTATGGGAAACACCACGATGGAAGCACTCGCCAAAGTAGGAACCTCGGCGTGGCTCGACGATCTTTCGCGCCAGCGCCTCACCTCGGGCGATTTGAAGAGTCTTATTGAAGAGCTGCGGGTTGTCGGTGTCACTACTAACCCGGCTATCTTTTCTTCGGCGATGACCGCCGGTGAGGACTACGACTCTCAGTTGGCACAGCTCACTGCAGAGGGCGCGAACCCGGCAGATGCTGTGTTCGCCATGGCAATCGACGACGTCCGCGACGCCTGCGACCTTTTCGCTGGTGTATCTGAACAAACCGACGGTGTCGATGGTCGCGTTTCCATCGAGGTCGATCCTCGCTACGCCGACAACTACGAGGCCACGATTGCGCAAGCCCGTAAGCTCTGGGAACGCGTCGGCAAGCGCAACGCGATGATTAAGATTCCGGCGACCGATGCTTCCCTACCTGCTGTCACTCAGGCCCTGGCCGAGGGTATTTCCGTGAACGTCACTTTGATTTTCTCGGTGGAACGTTACCTGCAGGTTATCGATGCCTTCGTCGAGGGAATCGAGCGTGCAAAGGACAATGGCGTGGACCTGGATTCGGTTCACTCAGTTGCTTCACTGTTCGTCTCTCGTGTTGACACCGAGATTGATGCTCGCCTGGAAAAGATTGGCTCGGAAGAGGCCTTGGCTTTGCGTGGTAAGGCTGGTCTGGCCAACGCCCGCGCCGCTTACGCTAAGTTCGAAGAGACCTTTTCCTCGCAGAATATCCGTTGGGCGCAGTTGGAGAACGCCGGCGCTAAGCCGCAGCGCCTGCTGTGGGCTTCCACCGGTGTGAAGAACCCGGCTTACCCGGATACTCTCTACGTCACTGAGCTGGCTGCCCCGCAGACTGTAAACACCATGCCGGAGAAGACGCTGCGTGCTGCCGCGGGCTTTGAGGGCGAGGTTCGTGATGCCGTCAGCGGTCAGGGTGAAGCAGCCAATGCCGTTATGACCCAGCTCAGCGAGATTGGTATCGACCTGGACGATGTCTTCGCTGTCCTGGAGCGCGCGGGCGTGGAGAAGTTTGTGGATTCCTGGCAGTCCCTGCTCGTGTCGATTGCGCAGCGCATGGAACAGCTGCACGAACCCTGCTGATTATCTAGCTGCCTGTTGGTAGCGGCCGCGTTTATGGCTGGCGCCAGCGGATCGATGAGCGATGCGAGTTACTGACTGCGCTTATGGCAGAAATGGTCCGAAAAATAGCCTGAAAGTGTCATAAACTTGCACAGTTTCACATTTGCAGCCCGTGTTTTTCGGCCCGTAAGCTGCGCACAAAAAGCTCCCCCGCGGGGGAGCTTTTTGGCTGTCAGGCCTCGGCGAAGGCGGGGCGCACGTCGGGCAGTGGGCGTTTGTCTTCCTTTAAGGCCCAGGCCATCACGACCGCGGAAACCACGGTGATGAGCGAGGCGAAGATCGGCACAGCTGGCCAGGGGGCTCCCGGGATGGAGTCGGTCGCGTCCAGCAGAAAGCTGAAGAGGAAGAGTGCGACCAGTGCCAGGCCGATAGTGATCGACCCCGCGCGAGCGCCCTTCGCGCCGACGACGGTGCCAATCGCGGTGCCCGCCACGGTGGCCATGAGGAAGCTCAAGAAGACGCACAGGGCGGTGAGCAGGATTGTGGTGTAGTTCTGGCCGGAGTCTTCGATCATGTACATCGCCCCGTTGGTGTCCGGGAACAGGGCCGGTCCGGAGGTGACAATGAAGCTATCGAATCCCCGGTAGTAACCGGACTTATTCTGTTCGGTGACCATCGCCGCGACGATGAAGGCGGTAGCCACCAGCGATGTTCCCAAGATTGCGATGATTGCGGAGCGCACCCAGCGGGCGGTGCGCACGCCGTAGTCGCGCAGGGTGACCGAGCGCTGGGCGGTGATGAGGAAGAGGATGCCCAGCGCGATGATGCCCAGCAGGGTGTTGCCGGTGCCGCTGCCCACGAGCATGCGCCCGAAAGCCGAGTACAGGATGGCCACTCCGGCGACGCCGAAGAAGGTTTTCTTGTTGGTTGCGATGAAAGCCCCGGTGCTCATTTCTTGCTCCTTTCGATGTAGGCGGAGGTGCTAGCGAGGTCGATGAGGGCCGCGGGGTCGAGGTAGCTCACCTCAACACCGAGGGCGCGGGCATGCGCGACGGTCGACGGGCTGAGCGCTGCAGCCAGGATCGCCTCGCAGCGCTCGCCGAGGGTTTTCTTAGCGAGCACCGAGCCGGCCACCTGCGTCACGAGGTCCGCAGAGCCGCGCAGCACAGGATGGGTAGTGCGCAGCTTATCGACGTCATAGGGTCCGTACGCATCCTGCTTGTGCATGACGATCAAGGTGTCCACCAGGTCTGCGAGATCCTGGGAGTGCTGCGACGTGACCACAATGTCGGCCGATTCGGCGGCGTCGATAAGCATGCGGCGCAACATGGTGCGGTGCTCGACATCGAGGCCGTTGAAGGGTTCGTCGAAAAGCAATGCATCCTTGCCCGATGCGAGGGCGGCCGCAGCGATGAGCAGTTGGCGCTGGCCCAGGCTGAGTTGCTTGATGGGTGTGTCGGCGGGGAAATCTAGGAGGGACTCCGCGTGGGACACATCGAGCTGATCCCAGCCCGTGCGCAAGATGTGGAAATATTCGCGCGGGGTGGCGCCGAAAATCTGGGTGTCGGGAGCCGCCTTTGCCAGGGCAGCCGTGGGCAGCTGCGCGAGGGTGTGAAGGTAGTAGGTCTTGCCGGCACCGTTGGGGCCAATCACGCCGTAGATACTCATTTCTCATCCTCCAGCATGGCGATGATGTCGTGGAGCGTAAGGCCGAGGATGTCGGCCTCCGCTTTTAACGGCTCGATGTAGGTGCGCTGGAACGCTTCACGACGCTCAGCGCGAATGCGCTCACGGGCGCCTGGGGTGACAAACATGCCGAGACCTCTTTTCTTCTCTACGAGCCCCACCATCGACAGTTCTGTCATGGCCTTGGCGGCCGTGGTGGGATTGACCTGATAGAACTCCGAGAGCTCCTTGGTTGAGGGGGCGCGATTCTCAGCCGCGAGCTCCCCGGACAGGATTAGTGATTTCAGATCCTCGGCAATCTGGATATAGATGGGCCGAGGGTCCGCCTCCTTCGCCTGCATATCCACCTCCATGGTTTACGGGTATACCACCTATGTCATAAACCTAAAGCAAAAGAAAGGGGCCCGTCAAGGCCCCATCGGAGGAATCGGAAACGATTCCACCGGACTTTTCTCGATATGACATTATGTAAACCGTGAGTGATTCTCTGCAACGCAACGATCCGAACTCCCCTACTGCCAATTCTCCGCACAACGGAGATGGCAGCACCAACCACCACGGATACGTCAACCCGCTGCGCGACCCGCAGGATAAGCGCTTGCCGCGTATTGCGGGGCCGGGTGGCATGGTGATTTTCGGAGTGACGGGCGATCTGGCCCGAAAGAAGCTCCTGCCTGCCATTTATGACCTGGCCAACCGCGGTCTGCTACCTGCCTCCTTCGCGCTAGTCGGCTACGGTCGTCGCGAATGGTCGAAGCAGGACTTTGGGGATTATGTGCGCACCGCAGTGGAACAGGGCGCCCGCACCGACTTCCGTGAGAGTGTCTGGCAGCGCCTGGCTGAGGGCATTCACTTTGTTACCGGTACCTTCACCGATGACGAGGCCTTCGATCGCCTGGCCGTGCAACTTGAGGAGCTCGATCGCTCCCGCGGCACCGCTGGCAACTGGGCCTACTACCTGTCCATTCCGCCAGCTAACTTCCCCGATGTCTGTCATCAGCTCGATCGTTCGGGGCTCGCGCAGTCGGGCGAGGATTATTGGCGTCGCGTGATTATTGAGAAGCCATTCGGCCACGATCTGGCCTCCGCTCAGGAACTCAACCGGATTGTGAACTCGGTGTTCCCAGAAGACGCTGTGTTCCGCATTGACCACTACCTGGGCAAAGAAACCGTCCAAAACATTTTGGCCATGCGTTTTGCCAATCAGTTGTTCGATCCGATGTGGAATTCTCACTACATTGACCACGTTCAGATCACCATGGCCGAGGACATCGGTTTGGGTGGTCGCGCCGGTTACTATGACGGTATCGGGGCGGCTCGTGACGTGATTCAGAACCACCTACTCCAGCTGCTGGCACTGGTGGCAATGGAAGAGCCCATCGCCTTTACCCCGGAAGAGCTGCAGGCGGAAAAGATTAAGGTTCTGCGTGCCGTCGAGCCAGTGCGTCCGTTTTCGAAATACACCGCACGTGGCCAGTACACCGCGGATTGGCAGGGCAGCAACTTTGTGCCGGGGCTGCGCGATGAGGAAGGGTTCGACCCCGAGTCCACGACCGAGACCTACGCCGCTTGTACGCTCCAGATCAATTCTCGTCGTTGGGCCGGTGTCCCCTTCTACCTGCGCACCGGCAAGCGCCTCGGCCGTCGCGTCACTGAAATTGCGCTGGTCTTTAAGTCCGCACCGCACTTGCCTTTTGCGGAGACGATGACTGCCGCTCTCGGCCAGAACGCCATGGTGATTCGAGTCCAGCC
Organism: Corynebacterium sp. HMSC074C03; assembly: GCF_001838285.1. Taxonomy (NCBI): domain Bacteria; kingdom Bacillati; phylum Actinomycetota; class Actinomycetes; order Mycobacteriales; family Corynebacteriaceae; genus Corynebacterium; species Corynebacterium sp. HMSC074C03. Next base: position 67,194 of record NZ_KV836254.1, read on the forward strand.
AGACGAGGGTGTGCTCATGCGCTTCGGCTCGAAGGTTCCGGGCTCGGCCATGGAGGTACGCGATGTCAACATGGACTTCTCCTACTCCGAGGTGTTTACCGAGCAGTCGCCAGAGGCCTACGAGCGCCTGATTCTGGATGCGCTTCTCGACGAGGCCAGCCTCTTCCCCACTAATGAGGAAGTCGAGCTGTCCTGGAAGATTCTTGACCCCATCATCGAGTACTGGGCCAAGCGCGGTCGTCCCGAGGGGTACCCCGCAGGTTCGTGGGGGCCGTCCTCCGCTGACCACATGCTTGAGCGCGACGGTCGTGCTTGGCGACGGCCATAGGTTGCCGACCTCTCAGTTCTTAAGAATTTTCTGACAGAAAGAACACTTTCATGATTGTCAATTTGCCAGACACTGACACCGCGAGCATTGCTCGTCAGTTGGTGCAGCTTCGAGAGCAGGGCGGCATCGTTACCACGGGCCGTGTCCTTACCCTGATCGTTTTGGCCAAAAGCGAAGACGACCTGGAAAACATTATTTCCACGGTCAACTCCGTTTCCCGCGAGCACCCATCCCGTGTGCTGGTATTGGTCTCCGATGATCCGCGTTTGGACAATCGCCTCGACGCGGAACTCCGCGTCGGTGGAGATGCCGGTGCCGCTGAGATCGTCGTTATGCACATGTCCGGTGAGATTGGTCAGCACCACAGCTCTGTGGTGACTCCCCTGTTGCTGCCGGATACGCCGGTCGTGGCGTGGTGGCCGTCTGAGGCGCCTCAAGTCCCAGCGGCGACACCAATCGGCAGGATTGCCCAGCGCCGTATCACCGATTCGTTGTGTGACCCGAGTAGTAACGCTATCTACACGCGCCGTACGGGCTACACGCCTGGCGATTCCGACCTGAGCTGGTCGCGACTGACGAACTGGCGCGGTGTGTTGGCCTCGGCCTTCGACTTGCCGCCGCACTCACCGGTGACCTCCGTGTCTATCTACGGTCCACAGGAGTCGCCATCGGTGGAGGTCGCCGCCGGCTGGTTGGCAGATCGCCTAGGGCTGCCGGTCAACCGTTACTCCACCGGGGAGAAGAAGATTCCGGTGGACGAAAAGGGCCGCGCCAAGCCACCGGTGACCTCGGTCGCGTTTGAGCGTGAAAATGGCCAGACCCTGCGCATCGATATTGAAAGCGCTACCACTGCATCGGTCACCAACGGAGAAAAGCCCCCGTTCAAGGTCGCATTGTCGCGTCCAACACGCTCCGAGTGCTTGGCAGAGGAGCTGCGTCACCTCGACCACGATACTGCCTACGGACGTGCCCTGCGTGGTCTCAGCCAGATTCACACCGTAGGCATGCAGGCTCCAACGTCCACGATCACCAGCTTCGCGAACGAACCAGGAGTCTCTGACAAGTGACAACCGATAACGTCTTGAATACCGTCCCCGCCCCTCAGTTCCACCGCGCCGCCGACCAGGCCGGCATCGTCGAGGCTGCACGTCAACGCTTCATCGATGCGGTTGTCGCCGTCCAGAATGGCAACGTCTCTCCAGTCACCGGTGACGGTTTTGTACGCGTCGTTCTCACCGGTGGCGGCGCGGGTACCGCCTTGCTCAGTGCGCTTGCCGACGATTCTGGAGACATCGACTGGAACCGAGTCCTGGTGTTTTTCGGAGATGAACGCTTTGTCGCTGCCGACTCGGTAGACCGCAATGCGCTGGCTGCTCGTGAGCGTCTCTTGTCCCCTGTCAGCGTGCCGGAGGAAAACATTTTCGAGTTCGGCGCTGCCGACAGCGGCATGACTACCACGGAGGCCGCCGAAAGCTACGAAGTTATCGTTCGTCAGAAGGCTCCAAACGGCTTTGACCTGCACCTTCTTGGTATGGGCGGAGAGGGACACATCAACTCGATTTTCCCACACACCGCAGCGCTCGCTGAGCAGGAACGCTTGGTTGTGGACGTGCATAACTGTCCGAAGCCACCACCGACCCGCATCACGCTGACTATGCCGGCCATCGCCAGCTCTCAGCGTGTGTGGCTACTAGTAGCCGGTGGTGAAAAGGCCGACGCAATCGCGGCGATCGCTCAGCAGGACGACCCGGCGCAGTGGCCGGCGGCCGGGGTCCGCGGTGCTCAAGAGACCGTTGTCTTTGTTGACGATGCTGCGGCTGCACAGCTGTAGGCTTCCGCTTCACCGCTAACAGCCCAGAAACAGCAAATTCCCGTCGATAAGCGAAATGCTATCGACGGGAACTTTTATTACTTAAAGGCCTGCGGCGGGCATGTTGCGTGCAGAACCTACCAGCCGAAGGTATTGAACAGCAGCAACAGGACAATGCAGAGCAACCAGATAATCATGGTCACAATAGTGACGCGGTCAAGGTTCTTCTCCACCACAGTCGAACCGGACAGATTCGACTGCATACCGCCACCAAAGAGGCTGGACAGTCCGCCACCCTTACCCTTGTGGAGCAGGATGAACAGCGTCATCAAGATGGATGTGATGACTAGGACAATCTGAATGGCGAGGTACACGCGCACTTCCTTTTGAAACGTCGCTTCTTTAAGAACTCCAACTATACTAGCGCAATTACTCCGCTGGCTAGGTATTCCCCAGCCGCCATTTCTAGCCGGAGTTGCGCAGTGCAGTTGCCAGACCATTCATGGTCAGCTGAATGCCCCGACGCACCTTGTCGCGGTTATCGCCAGCACGGTAGCGACGCAGCATCTCCAGCTGGATGATGTTTAGCGGCATGAGGTACGGGAAGCGCATGTCCACCGAACGCCTGAGCAGCGGGTTGTCCTCCAGCAGGTGCTTGTACCCGGTTACCTTCAGGAACATCTCCAAAGTCAGGTCGAACTCAGCCTTGATGATGCCGTAGATGCGCTCGCCGTCGGCCTTATCTTGGCACAGGCTAGCGTAAGCACGCGCCAGGTTCAGGTCAGCCTTGGACATGACCTGCGCCATGTTCGACAGCACCGAATTGAAGAACGGCCAGTCCTCGTTGAGCTGCCGGAGCTCAGCCAGGCGGGAACCGTCCTCGTCCTCGCCGATCCACTCCTGCAGTGCAGAGCCGACACCAAACCAACCCGGCACCATAGAACGCTGCTGCGACCAGGACAGTACCCACGGAATTGCGCGCAGGTCAGAAATGGTCTGGGTCTGCTTGCGTGAGGTCGGACGTGAACCGATGTTCAGGCTGCCGATCTCATCGACCGGAGTCGACGAAGTGAAGAAGTCAATAAAGCCCGGGTCCTCGTGCATGAGCTTCGAGTAGGCCTCGCGAGACAGGTCGGAAATCTCCGACATAATCTCGTGGGCGCGAGCTGGGTTCTTCAGGTCATCGACGTCGAGCAGAGTCGACTCGATAGTTGCCGAAACCAGCGCGGCGAGGTTCCTGCGTGCCGCTGCAGGGTGACCGTACTTAGCAGAGATGATCTCGCCCTGCTCGGTGATACGCACCGAACCCTGGACTGCACCTGACGGCTGCGCCAGGATTGCCTCGTAGGACGGTCCGCCACCACGGCCGACGGTACCTCCGCGGCCGTGGAAGAGACGCAGGCGAATGTCGTTGTCCTTCGCGGCTGCCACGATGGCGACCTCCGCGTCGTAAAGCGCCCAGTTTGCAGCGAAGTACCCGCCGTCCTTGTTGGAGTCGGAGTAGCCGAGCATGACTTCCTGCAGATCTCCGCGTGCAGAGACGTATGCGCGGTAGACCGGAATGTCCCACGCAGCACGCAGCACGTCGGCACCAGCCTGCAGGTCTTCGATGGTTTCGAACAGCGGGATGACGTCAACAGAACCGGTCGGCTGGGAGCCATTCGGGCGAATCAGCCCGACCTCTTTGAGTAGAATCATCGGCTCCAGCAGATCGGAAACCGATGTACACATCGAAATGATGCAGTGCGGTACCGCGTCGCGACCATACTTGCGAACCGCACGAGATGCCGCACGCATAATGCCTAGCTCGCGAGCCGTAGCTTCGGAAAGATCTGCGGAAGACGAAACCAGCGGACGGGAGGACTTAAGTTCCTTGGTCAGTAGCTCGACCTTGTCGGCTTCCTTCAATCCCGCGTAGTTGTCCACCACACCAGCAGCGGAGAATAGCTCGGTGAGGATTTCCTCGTGAGAGTCCGAATTCTGGCGGATATCAATCGAGTATAGGTGGAAACCAAATACCTCCACTGAATCCATCAGATCGCGCAGGCGGTGATCGGCGATGAGATCATCGTGGCTGGAACGCAGTGAGTCGTCGATAATCGAGAGCTCTTCAAGCAGCTCCTCGGCGCTGTCATACGGAGTGAATTCCGACCAGTCGCCCTCGATGATGGACTCATCGAAGAAGTTCACCGCTGTTGCCGCCACACGACCGCGGATACCGTGAACCGCACGACGGTACGGCTCATCTTCACGGTTTGGTACGTCATTGTGGCCGCGGCTGGCCAAGGCGACCAGATCGACGGTGACCTTAGTCAGGCGGTCGCTGAGACTGAGTTCGCGCTCTAGCAGGTGTAGCTGCGAGAAATAGTGACGCAGGATGGTGCCCGCTGCTCTATCAGAGGCGTAGCGCAGCGTCTCCTCTGTCACGTATGGGTTGCCATCGTGGTCACCGCCAATCCACGAGCCCATACGAATCGTTGGGTTAGCCTGTAGCTTGTCGCCGCCGAGTTGACGCAAGTGCTTGACGACGTCCCGGTTAATCTGTGGCACAGCTTCCAGCAGAGAAAGCTGGTAGTAGCGAAGACCAACCTCGACCTCATCGCGAATATCCGGGCGGTTCATGCGAATCAGAGCCGTCTGCCACAGCGTCAGGATACGGCGGCGGATATCGGCATCAATCTCAGCGAGTCGGTCCGCGGTGCGTGCATTCAGCGGGGCTGCCTGGATCTCGTGGCGGCGCCGCATTGCGGCCGTGATGTGCTTCTGCACATCGAACACTGTACGACGACGAGTTTCCGTTGGGTGTGCGGTCAGAACAGGGACGACCTCAATGTGTTCCATCATGTCCGCAATAGCGCTGCCAGAAACCTTGGCGTCGCGAAGCTTCTGCCATGTTGCCTCCAGCGTGGAGTCCTGCGGCGGATCGCCAGCATCGAGCGATGCCTCGATGCCCAGCTCCTCGTGCAAATCCTCAGCGAGGTTAGCTAAAAGTGCGAAGTGCGTGAAAGCACGGATGACTGGGCTTGCCTCGGCCGGGTCAATATCGCGGAAGAGGCCGGTGAGCTTCTCGATGTCGCCATCGCCACGATGGAGTTCGAAGGCTGCTCGGCGAGCATTTTCGACCAGGTCAAAGACCTCGTCACCCTCTTGCTCGCGGATTACCTGCCCAAGAATTCGACCCAGGTGGCGAATATCCTCCCAGAGCAAGTCCTGCTGTTTAGCGGTAGCGGTCGATGAGGTTTGATCATTGCTTGCAGTGTGTCGGTCAGTGTCACGATGTACTTGTTCGTTCATTGAGCACGTCCTTTTAAAATTGCCGGGCATTCAAAGTGGAAAGCCTCGGGAAATGTATTGCGCTGAATTATTGCCATTCGGTGTGCCTGGGTTGAGTCCGCCTAAAGGCAATAACCCCGGATTGGTTTTATGAGAGTCAATAAAACCAATCCGGGGTCGCGCATGACGCCTATCTTATCAGTTGTTCTGAATTTATATGCACTTAGGCGTTCTGGGCGGCATCTGCAGCAAGTGCGCAGAGCTTCGCGAATGCTTCACCGTCGAGCGAAGCGCCACCGACGAGGCCGCCGTCGACATCGGGCTTGCCGACGATCTCAGCGACGTTCTCGGCCTTGACGGAACCACCGTAGAGGATGCGCATCTCCTTTGCGATCTTCTCATCCGCAATTTCAGCGATGGTCTCACGGATAGCTGCACAGACTTCCTGAGCGTCTGCAGCCGATGCGACCTTACCGGTGCCGATAGCCCAGACCGGCTCGTAAGCGATGACGGTCTTGGCCAGCTCAGCGTTGGTCAGGTTAGCCAGGGAGCCCTTGACCTGAGAGACAACGTACTCGACGTGCTCTTCGGCCTCTCGGACCTCCAGCGGCTCGCCGACGCAGACGATTGGGTTCATGCCTTCGCGCAGTGCTGCCTTGGCCTTCTTTGCGACCAGCTCGTCGTCTTCTGCGTGCATATCGCGACGCTCGGAGTGACCGACGACGACCCAGGTGCAGCCGAGCTTTGCCAGCATCGAGGAGGAAATCTCGCCGGTGTAAGCGCCGGACTCGTGGACTGAGACATCCTGAGCGCCGTAGGTAACGCCGAGCTTATCGCCCTCAACCAGAGTCTGGACCGAACGAAGATCGGTAAACGGCGGGATGACAGCGACGTCAACCTTGTCGTAGTACTCCTTCGGCAGAGCGAACGCGAGTTTCTGCACCACACCGATAGCCTCGAGATGGTTCAGGTTCATCTTCCAGTTACCAGCAATAAATGGTGTACGTGCCATAGTGGTGGAATTCACTTCCCTATCAATTAGCGGATTTTTAAGCGTTGAAAGCCAGTGGTGGAAAAATCTTAGTCTTCCAGGACGGAGACGCCCGGCAGAGTCTTACCCTCGAGGAACTCCAGCGAAGCGCCACCACCGGTGGAGATGTGGCTGAAACCGTCCTCGGTCAATCCCAGGGTACGTACTGCTGCTGCGGAGTCGCCGCCACCGACGACGGAGAAGCAACCGTTGTTAGTCGTGGCATCGATGATGGCCTGTGCAACCTGGCGGGTGCCAGCTGCGAAAGCCTCCATCTCGAACACGCCCATCGGGCCGTTCCAGAACACAGTCTTGGACTCAGCCAGCACCTTGCCGAATGCTTCAGCGGAAGCCGGTCCGATGTCCAGGCCCATCCAGCCTTCCGGAATCTCGGTGGCGTCTACAACCTTGTTTTCAGCGTCAGCAGCGAACTTGTCGGCCACGACTACGTCGGTTGGCAGAACAATCTTGTCGCCGTAGCGGTCCAGCAGATCCTTACAGGTGTCAATCATCTCTTCCTGCAGCAGGGATGCGCCAACGGCGTAGCCCTTGGCAGCCAGGAAGGTGAAGCACATGCCGCCGCCGATGACCAGGGAGTCAACCTTCGGCGCGAGAGCCTCAATAACACCCAGCTTGTCGGAAACCTTGGAGCCGCCGAGCACGACGGTGTACGGCTTTTCCGGGGTCTCTGCAACCTTGCGCAGAACCTCAAGCTCAGCCTGAACCAGGTTGCCGGCGTAGTGCGGCAGCTTCTTCGCGACATCGAAGACGGAAGCCTGGGCGCGGTGAACAACACCGAAACCATCAGAGACAAATGCGCCGTCCGGAACAAGTGCAGCCAGTTCGGCTGCGAACTCGGCGCGCTCTGCCTCGTCCTTGGAGGTCTCGCGCGGATCGAAGCGGACGTTCTCCAACAGAAGTACATCGCCCTCGGTGAGACCATTAGCGCGCTCGTGCGCGTCCTCACCGGAGACATCACCGGCGAGCGCGACGTACTGCTCCAGACGCTCAGAGAGAGCCTCAGCGACCGGGGCCAGGGAGAACTCGGACTTAACCTCGCCCTTCGGGCGACCCAGGTGAGCCATAACAACGACCTTGGCGCCGGCGTCGACAAGAGCGGACAGAGTGGGCAGCGAAGCATCGATTCGACCCGGATCGGTGATTACGCCGTCCTTCAGCGGAACGTTAAAGTCGGAGCGGACGAGGACGTAACGGCCTTCAATACCTTCGTTGATCAGGTCTTTGACAGTCTTAACAGTCATCTCAATGAAATCCTTGTGAAAGTGTGTAAAAAACGGGCCGTGGGTGGGGTGCCCTACTCAGGCACAACCACCCCGGCCCGTTCGGGGTCTGGGATTAACCAGGTGTGTTATTAGAGGCGCTCACCGACGTAGACAGCCAGGTCGACGAGGCGGTTGGAGTAGCCCCACTCGTTGTCGTACCAGGAGACAACCTTGACCTGATCGCCGATGACCTTGGTCAGCGGTGCGTCGAAGATCGAGGAACGCGGGTCGCCCTCGATGTCCTTGGAAACGATTGGATCCTCGTTGTAGCCCAGAACACCCTTGAGCTCGCCCTCAGCAGCTTCCTTGATGGCAGCGTTGACGGACTCGACGGTGACCTCGCTCTTAGCAGTGAAGGTCAGGTCGGTGACAGAGCCGGTCGGGGTCGGAACACGCAGTGCGTAGCCGTCCAGCAGGCCCTTGAGCTGCGGCAGAACCAGAGCAACTGCCTTTGCAGCACCGGTGGAGGTCGGAACAATGTTCAGAGCAGCAGCGCGAGCGCGACGCAGGTCCTTGTGCGGAGCGTCGTGCAGGCGCTGGTCGCCGGTGTATGCGTGGATGGTGGTCATGAGACCGCGCTCGATGCCGAACTTGTCGTCCAAAACCTTAGCCATCGGAGCCAGGCAGTTGGTGGTGCAAGAAGCGTTCGAAATGATGTTGTGCTTCTCCGGGTCGTAGTCAGTGTGGTTGACGCCAACAACGAAAGTTGCGTCTTCGTTCTTAGCCGGAGCGGAGATGATGACCTTCTTGGCGCCAGCCTCGATGTGAGCCTTGGCAGCGTTGGCATCGGTGAAGAAACCGGTGGACTCAATGACGATGTCGACCTTGTGCTCGCCCCACGGCAGGTCCTTCGGGTCGCGCTCAGCGTATGCGGCGATGCGCTTGCCGTTGACGGTGAGGGACTCATCGTCGTAGGTGACCTCTGCGTCAAGCTTGCCCATGATGGAGTCGTACTTGAGCAGGTGAGCCAGGGTCTTGTTATCAGTGAGGTCGTTTACAGCAACGACTTCCAGGTCAGCGCCCGCAGCGAGCAGGGAGCGGAAGAAGTTGCGGCCAATGCGACCAAAACCGTTAATACCTACACGAACCGTCACAATAATCTCCTTAATGGATTGGCGAATCGATGCCACTTGTCAGGGCGCTGATTGCGCTCCAACAGGTTCACTACAGAAGTGTACGTTGGGTTTTTCATTCGCGCAGCGATGCTTTGGCGCAAAAATCCCAAATAAACGGAGATTCATCCAAATTTCCGCACCTGACTAGGCATAACAGGTGCTTTACTCGTCAACTTCTTTGTCAAAAAGTTCGTCTGTAACGACTGCAGTTGTGGGGGGAATTCCGAGTTCGTTTGCTCTTTTGTCCGCCATGGAGAGCAAACGCCGGATGCGTCCTGCGACTGCGTCTTTGGTCATTGGCGGATTGGCTAGCTGTCCAAGTTCTTCTAATGATGCCTGCTTGTGCTCGATGCGCAGCTGTCCTGCAGACACCAAGTGATCTGGTACATCGTCGCCGAGAATCTCTAGAGCACGTTCTACTCGTGCTGCCGCAATGACGGCCGCACGAGCTGAGCGCCGCAGGTTGGCATCGTCGAAGTTTGCCAAGCGGGTGGCCGTAGCTCGCACTTCCCGACGCATTCGCTGTTCTTCCCATTGCAGGCGAGTAGTCTGGGCTCCCATTCGCGTGAGGAGCGCACCAATCGCATCGCCTTCCCGGATGATAACTCGATCGCCACTGCGGGACTTATTTTCCTTGCTCTTAGCCGTAATTCCGAGCCTACGAGCACATCCCACCAATGCGAGTGCCGCTTCAGCAGAAGGAGCAGTGACTTCCAAAGCTGAGGAACGCCCCGGCTCAGTCAGTGAACCATGTGCCAAAAATGCTCCCCGCCATGCAGCTTCCTGATCAATCTTCTGCCCCATGATCAGCTTGCGTGGTAGCCCACGTACGGGATGTCCTGCAGAGTCAATCAGGCCGGTTTGCCTAACGACGAGTTCCGCGCCATCGGTTACCCGCACGATGTACTTCGAGGTCTTGCGCAACCCACCGGGAGACAAGACATTGAGGCTGGCTTTGACATCGTAGAGTTCGGCCAGCATGGAGCGCAGGCGGCGTGCGACAGCGCCGGAATCCAACTCAGCCTCCAGCACAATCGAACCTGCCACCAGGTGGAGTCCTCCCGCGAAGCGGAACAGGGTCGCAATCTCCGCTGCCTGAGCGCTTTCCTGCGAAACTGACACGCGGGCTAGTTCGTCTTTGACCTTCGCCGTCAATGCCACGATGCTGTCCATCCTCATTTCATGTGTACGAGCTGGGTTTGGGCCTGGCTACTTTAGGTTTAATTAACCCCATTTGAGCTCTAGCAATAAACCTTAAGGATAGTATCCTGAACCAATCGAGTGGCAATTAGCTAATCGCCTGCTGCATCCCCGCAGGAGAATGCAGAAATACCCTTGATTGGCCGGACGCTTTAGAGGAACTGACGAAGTGCAGTAGCTAGCTTCTCCGGTGAATGCCGACCCGTCAGAGCTCCGTAGTCGTCCACTTCTTGCACATCGGCGAAGACAACTTTCGCGTCTAGGCTGTCCGCCGCTCGCTGCAGGTATTCCCGTTCGGTATCCGCGAGCGGCGTGTTGTCGTCGACAAGCACGTAATTGAGCTTCAAGTTTGGTGCATGCTGCGTGAGCATATGGATGTGCCGTTCGGAAGAAAAACCGGCGGTCTCCCCCGGCTCGGCGACCAGATTAAGCACCACGACGGTTGTGGCATTGGTTTCTTGCAGAGCGTCCCGCAACCCGGGCACCTGAAGATGTGGCAGAACCGAAGTGAACCACGAACCCGGACCCAGCGTCACCAAATCAGCATTGAGGATAGCTTCAATGGCCTCCTCGGATGCCGGCGGCGCCTCAGGAATCAGCCGGATTCGACGCACCTGACCAGGCGTGGTGGCCACTGCGACCTGGCCACGGACTTGGCGCACGACGCGAGCATCCTGCTCCAGGCCAACGACTTCGGCCTCAATCTCTAACGGGATTGGCGACATGGGCACGACGCGACCTTGGATTTGCAGCAACCGGCCAATTTCGTCAAGCGCGTCGACTTCATTTCCCATCACACTGGTGAGGCCAGCAATGATCAGATTCCCAATCGCATGCCCTGCGAGTGCGCCAGTTCCGCCAAAGCGGTGCTGCAGTGTCTTTTCCCACAGATCTCCTTTTTCCGTATCTGCGGAAAGCGCGGCGAGCGCCATGCGAAGGTCTCCAGGGGGAATCTGTCCCAGCTCACGACGAAGGCGACCGGAGGATCCTCCATCGTCGGCAACTGTGACCACCGCTGTGACATGGTCCGCAACTTGACGGTCAGCTCTCAGCGTGGCAAATAGGCCATGACCGCCACCCAGACTGGTAATTGATGTCAATTTCTACACCTCCACGAAAACCGCTAATTGCGGTCAATATCGCGGTGGACGACGTTGACGTTGATCCCGGAAACTCCCTCGAGCTTCTTAGCCAGCGCCTCCGACATGGCCACACTTCGGTGATGGCCTCCGGTGCATCCCACAGCGATAGTCATAAAACCCTTGCCCTCACGGCGGTAACCGGGCAAAACCAATTCAATCAAGTTTGTGACGTTGTCCAAGAACCCCTGAGACTCCGGTTGGGACAGTACGTAGTCGGCCACTGCTTTGTTGGTACCGCGGCCCGCACGCAGCTCAGGTACCCAATAGGGGTTGGGGAGAAAACGGACGTCGAAAAGCATGTCGGCATCGCGCGGCGCACCGTGCTTAAACCCAAAGGACTCGATGGTAATCTGTTGAATCTTGCTAGCGGTATCCGACAGCTGATGCTCTAACTCACGGCGCAAATCGTGCACGCTCATGTCAGAGGTATCCACTACTAAATCCGACATGCCCTTTATGGGCAGCAGCATCTGACGTTCAGCTGCAATACCCTGTGAAAGCGTGCCATTTTCCTGCAGCGGATGTGTGCGGCGGACTGAGTCGTAGCGGGCGATGAGGGTGTCGTCGTTAGCATCAAAGAAGATGACATAGGGCTGGCGCCCCTCATTGCGGAGTCCGTCGAGCACCTCCCCCAAACTGCCCGCGAATGCGCGCGAGCGAACGTCGGTGACGATAGCGAGGCGCTCTACTGGAGAGTCCGCCTCAAACGACAACTCGACCATGCGCATAATCAACTCCGGAGGCAGGTTGTCTGCGACATACCAGCCCATCTCCTCCAAGACGCTGGCGGCCGTATTGCGTCCGGAACCGGACATGCCGGTAATCAGCACAAGTGACTTTTCAGCCTGAGGGGAATAACCCGAAGTAATCATGCCAATACTCTAATACAATTTCGGCCAACCGCTCTCGGTTTTACTAGCGGAAGTAAACCCGCTAGCACTGTTTCAAGTGCGGTTTTAGCCACTTGTTTACCTACTTCTACGCCTATTCTCCGGTACCGACATCCGAGTTTGGTTCTGAGGATTTTTCGTCTGGGTGGAGGTAATCGTAGACAGTTTTCGCGAGCGTCGGCCCGAAACCAGCTACCTCTTCTATCTGCACGACGCTGGCCTTTTTCAGCGCCGCAACGGAGCCAAAGTGTTTGACCAACTCACTGCGGCGTGCTGGCCCCAGCCCTTTAATGCCATCGAGTACCGAAGAGCGCATGCGCTTAGAGCGCTGCTGACGGTGATAAGTAATGGCAAAGCGGTGCGCCTCATCACGAATTCGCTGGATAAGGTACATCGCTTCCGAATTGCGCGGCAGAATCAGTGGCTCATCATCGTCGGGAATCCACAGCTCTTCTAAGCGCTTGGCAATACCCACGAGCGTCACATCGGTGACCTCGAGTTCATCGAGGACTGCCTGAGCGGCTGCGACCTGCGGTGCACCACCGTCGACAATGAACAACTGTGGCGGGTAGGCAAATTTGCGGCTACTCCTCGACTGCTCATCGACGGCATCAGTCGTCTCTTCGACGAACATTTCGCTGGCATCATCGGGCATGGCGAGCTTGTCCTCGTTATGGCGCAGAAAACGACGGCGCACCACCTCAGCAATGGAGCCGACGTCGTCGGAGCGACCGTCACCCGCTGCATCCTTGATACGGTAGCGGCGATAGTCGGACTTCTTCGGCAATCCGTCCTCGAAGACCACCAACGAGGCCACCACATCGGTGCCTTGAATATGCGAGATGTCAGTGCATTCGATACGCAGCGGCGCTTCATCCATAAACAGCGCGTCCTGAAGTTCGGAGAGAGCCTGCGATCGAGTAGTTAGATCTCCACTTCGCTTTAGTTTGTGCTGGCGTAGCGCTTCAGCTGCATTTTTCTGCACGGTCTCCATGAGTGTCCGCTTGTCACCGCGCTGCGGGACCCGAATGTCCACATTGGTGCCACGAATATCGGCCAAAAATGCAGCAACCTCCTCAAGATCGTCGGGCGTGGCCTGGACGAGAATTTCGCGTGGCACAACCTGGGCGGCAGTGGTCGATTCATCGCCGTCGACATCCGCGTGCTTGGCGGCATCGCCATAGAACTGTGTCAGGAACTGCGTTAGCAGCCCACCCAAGCTGGGGTCTGTCTCTCCCTCTCGAAACTCTGTAGTCGCGTATTCGCCGGACTTCTCCACTACCCAGCCGCGCTGACCGTAAATACGTCCTGCCCGAACGTGGAAAATCTGCACGGCCGCTTCCAGTTCGTCGGTTGCTAGCGCAATAAAATCGGCATCGGCGGCGTCGGAAAGCACGACTGACTGCCGCTCCATGACCTTGTCGATGGCAGCGAGGTTGTCGCGCAGGCTCGCGGCGCGCTCGAAGTCTAACTCGGCGGAAGCTTCCTCCATTTCCTTCTTCAAACGCCTGGTGACCGGGCCCGTATTCCCGGACATGAAGCTGGTAAAACCACGGACAATTTCGCGGTGTTCCTCGGCACTGACACGGCCGACACAAGGCGCCGAGCATTTGTCGATATAGCCGAGCAAACAGGGCCGCCCCAGGGCCTGTTGCCGGTTGAAGACACCCTTGGAACATGTGCGGGCCGGGAAAACTCGTGTAAGCAAGTCGAGCGTTTCTCGGATGGCCCACGCGTGTGAATAGGGGCCGAAATAACGCACGCCCTTCCGGCGCGGTCCTCGGTAGAGAAACAGCCGCGGGTACAGCTCGCCGACGCTGACGGCCAACATCGGATACGACTTATCGTCGCGGTACATCACGTTGAACCGCGGATTAAAGCGCTTGATCCAGGTGTACTCCAACTGCAGCGCTTCGACCTCATTGTGGACAACAGTCCACGTCACCTTCGAAGCGGACTGCACCATCTGGCGGGTGCGGGGATGCAGCCGAGTTAAGTCCTGGAAATAGTTAGACAGACGCGCACGGAGATTCTTCGCCTTGCCGACGTAGAGAACGCGCCCGGTTGAATCGAGAAAACGGTACACCCCCGGCTCCGTGGGAATGGTGCCGGGGGCGGGACGGTACTGAGAAGGGTCAGTCACTTACGGTGTCCTTAAAACATGTCCTTGGGTTAGTCCTCCGGCATGAACTTGTCTTCAAGTTCACGGAACCGGCGGATGTCTTCCACGACGCGGCTGCCGTCGGCTGACTGGAGCGCGAGCATCGGCACAAACTCAAAGTCTGGCAGCTCCAAGCGAGCCCAGCGGGACTTCTTTGGAAAACTCAGGCCGTAGATATCGACCCACGGGTAGAACTTCGCATTGAGCAGATTGCGGACTTCCACGCCCGTGGCATTTACGCGAACGCGAGCCCGAGTCAGCAGCAGGATTACCCCGGCGATAATCAAACCAATCATTGGGAAAGCCAGCTGGTCAATAGTGGTCACCGAAGCGCCGGTGTTACCAAAGTCCACCACGATGCCCATGAAGATATGGATAGCGAAGACTACAACTGCAGCGATAATCGCCCACAGACGCAGCTTTTGCGAGGTGATTTCCAACAGCCATTTGTCTTCACTACCGGTGTCGACGGCAGTCGAATTGCTGTGGCGTTCGGAGTTACCCATTCTTACTCAGCTCCACCTTCACGAAGAGACTTCAACACGGCGACGGTATGCAGCGCTGCGGCCATGGCCTCGCGACCTTTATTCTCCACAGCTCCCTCACCGCCGGCACGATCAATTGCCTGCTGTTCAGTGTTGCAGGTCAATACACCATTGCCAACAGGCGTCTCACAGTCCAGTGCAATCCGAGTCAGCCCCTCAGTCACCGAGTCACAGACATAGTCGAAGTGCGGCGTACCACCGCGGATAACGCATCCCAGCGCCACCACGGCGTCGTGAGTTTGCGCGAGCTGCTGTACCACAACCGGAATCTCCAGAGCGCCGACGACAGTCACATCCGTGACTACAGCGCCGGCCTCCTCGGCCTGTGCCAGCGCTTCACGACGAAGCTGCCCAGTAATCTCCTCGTTCCAGTGAGAGGTGACCAGACCGACTGTCACACCAGTGGAATCGGGAACGGTAATTTCAGGAAGACCTGCGCCACTCATCTACTGTGCTCCTTCTGTCGACATGCCGTGGGTCTCCATGTACTCATCCAACCAAGGAAGTTCATGGCCCATGCGTTCGCGCTTTGTCAACAAGTATTTCAAGTTATCCTCGTTGACCTCAACTGGCACCGGTACCCGGCGGCTCATCTCCAGTCCATAACCACCTAGGCCGGCACGCTTGGTCGGATTGTTCGTCAGCAGCGCCATAGAGGTGACCCCAAGATCCTGCAGAATCTGTGCACCAGTGCCGTACTCGCGGGCGTCCGACGGCAAACCGAGTGCGAGATTGGCATCAACGGTGTCAGCGCCTTCATCTTGCAGGTGGTAGGCCTGCAGCTTCGGCATCAGGCCAATGCCTCGGCCTTCGTGACCCCGCATGTAGAGAATGACGCCGCGCCCTGCCTCGTGGACCATGCGCATGGAGTTGTGCAGCTGCTGACCGCAGTCGCAGCGGCGAGATCCCAATGCGTCGCCGGTGAGGCATTCGGAGTGCACACGCACGAGGACATCCTGGCCATCGTTGGAAGACACATCCCCCACAACGAGAGCGACATGCTCGACACCGTCGATAAGGCTGCGGTAACCAATGGCACGGAACTCGCCGTAGTCGGTCGGCAGCTTGGTTTCGACAACGCGCTCAATCAAGTGCTCGTTGTGGCGACGGTATTCGATGAGCTGCTCGATGGAAATCAGCGCTAAATCGTGCTCGTCGCAGAAGCGACGTAGTTCCTCCGCGCGAGCCATGCCGGTCGGGTCTTCCTCGGAGACAACCTCACACAGCACACCGGCAGGACGAAGCCCTGCCAGGCGGGCGAGATCGACCGCAGCCTCGGTGTGGCCGGCACGGACGAGGACGCCACCATCGCGAGCTCGCAATGGAACCACGTGTCCCGGTCGGGTGAAATCGTGCGGGCTGGACGTGGGGTCAGCCAGAGTACGAATGGTGTTCGCACGATCTGTGGCGGAAATGCCGGTCGTACCGGTGTTGGCATCCACGGTCACTGTGTATGCGGTACCACGGGCATCCTCATTCTCCGACACCATCGGTGGCAGATTCAGACGCTCGCAGTCCTCGGCGGTCAGCGGTGCACAGATGTAACCAGAGGAATAGCGAACCATAAAGGCAACAAGTTCAGGCGTTGCCTTCTCTGCGGCGAAGATAATGTCGCCCTCGTTCTCACGATCTTCATCGTCGACGACGACCACGGCCTTACCGGCTGCGATGTCCGCAATGGCCCGTTCAACAGAATCGAACTTAATCACAGTCTTGTAGCTTATCTTTCCAACATTTTCTCGACGTACTTGGCTAGCACATCGACTTCCAAATTGACCTTGGTGCCTACTGCGGTCGAACCAATAACGGAGTCCGTCAGCGTCGTCGGTATCAGACTGACCTCAAAGAACCCCTCGCCTACTGCAGAGACAGTCAACGAGGTGCCATCCACGGCAATTGAGCCCTTTTCCACGACATACTTGGAGAGCTGCTCCGGCAGAGAAATCCGCACTACTTCCCAGCGTTCCCCTGGCGTGCGCGAAATAACCTCGCCGGTGCCGTCGATATGTCCCTGCACGATATGGCCGCCGAGGCGTTGCCCTACTGCGGTTGCACGTTCGAGGTTGACCTTGGAACCGACCTCAACCTGGCCGAGACTCGACCTATCCAGAGTCTCTTGCATGAGATCAGCGGTAAAGAAGTCATCGCCAAACTCCACGACGGTCAAACAAACGCCATTGACAGCAATGGAGTCACCGTGGTGCACGTCGTCAAGCACGGTGGTCGCGCGAATGGTCAGAGTAATGGAATCGGCTTCGCGGTCGATTTCGCGAATTTCGCCGAGTTCCTCAACAATTCCCGTAAACATAGTGGTCAGGAAAATCCTTTACCGTTTGTTATAAAATGAAAGACTTTTACAAAGTTAACTCTAGCCGGTCTACCCGCGATCTTTGCCACTGCGGAGTGCCGTGATCAAAATGTCGTCCCCCAGAGTCTCTACCGCGACGGTACGGAAACGGGAGATGTCAGTGATGGAGGTCTCGTGGTTGGACGATGTCACTGGCAGGCCAGCGCCGAGAAACGCCGGGGCAATGTAGGACTCAATCGCGTCGACAGCATCGGCTTCTAAGAAAGCGCTGGCGAGCCGTGGGCCGCCTTCTACCAGCACGTCAATAAGCCCCATATCCGCCATTGTCTCCAGCGCGACTTCCACATCGTGAGTGCGAATGTGGCGGAAACTATCGCCGCGGATATTCGCATCGGCGGCAACCTCCGAGGTGCCAATCGCGATGCGCAGAGGCTGCGTTGACAGGTCCTCGCCGTCTGATGTGCGCGCGGTCAATCGCGGATTGTCGGCGAGCACTGTTCCCGTTCCGACGACAATCGCTTGCCGACGTGCACGATCGATATGTACCCGTGCCCGCGACTGCTCCCCCGTGATCCACTGCGAGGTGCGGTCGGTAGCGGCGGCGAAACCATCCAGCGTGCCCGCTGTCTTCAACGTGATGTGTGGGCGCCGAGTGCGCTGCCAGTGTAACCATGGCCGTAAGTAGCCGGCGGTTACTCGGTCACGCTGGAATTCTTCAACGACCTCGATGTCCTTATAGCGCAACCATTCGCTGCCGCCAGCGGCCACGGGATTAGGATCGGCGACTGCAAATATGACGCGGGAAACACCGGCTGCCGCAAGTGCCTCGGTGCACGGTGGTGTACGGCCGATATGATTGCACGGCTCGAGTGTGACCACTGCAGTGCCGCCCTGAGCTCGTGGCCCCGCCATCTCCAATGCCTGTGGCTCTGCGTGTCGCCCGCCTACAGGCTCAGTTCCGGCCACACCTACCGCGATCCCTGCGGTATCGAGAATGACGCAACCAATCGGTGGATTGGGATAGGTGGTGCCTCGTACCCGCTGGCCGGCTTCTATGGCCAATGCCATAGCTTGGGCGTCAGTCAGCGGCTGTGCGGAGACGAGATCCGGAAACTGTGCCACCGTGCTTCACCACCGTCTACTTAGTTGCAGCAGCGGTTGCCAATGCGCGCAGCTCATCGACAGCCGCCGCACGATCATCAGCGCCGAAAACGGCCGACCCTGCAACGAAGGCGTCGCAACCAGCGGCGGCAGCGGATTCGATGGTCTTGGCGGAGATACCACCGTCAATCTCAATCAGAGTATCCAGACCGTCGGCATCAATGCGCTCACGCAGCTTCTTGACCTTGGCCAGCTGATCCGGCATAAAGGACTGGCCCCCGAAACCGGGTTCGACACTCATGACCAGCACCTCGTCGAATTCGGCGAGGTGATCCAGCCACGGCTCAATTGGGGTGCCCGGGCGCAGCGAGAACCCGGCCTTCACGCCCCGGGAACGAATGCGGCGTGCCAGTGCGATAGCGTCCTCGGCGGCTTCCACATGGAAGATAACGGAGCTCGCCCCCGCCTTAATGTAGGTGTCGACCCACTTCTCCGGGTTTTCAATCATGAGATGGACATCCAAGTACTTGTCCGTCACCGCAGCTACGGCCTCCAGCACCGGAGCGCCGAAGGACAGGTTGGGAACGAAGTGGCCATCCATGACGTCGATATGCAGCCAATCTGCATTGGCTACAGCCGCAACCTCGCGGTCGAGGCGAGCGAAGTCAGCAGCGAGAATGGACGGGGCAATAATTGGTGCGCTCATAACCTCTGAGCCTAGTCGTTCTTGCGCAAAACTGAGAAGAACATCGCATCGGTCCCGTGGCGGTGTGGCCACATCTGCACAGATGGATACGGCCCGACATCAGTCATCGGCGCTACCAACTCGTGTGCATTCAGCTCAGTCACCGGCAATTCCGCCACTGCTCTATCGACTACGCCCCTGGTTTCCCGCAGATGCGGCGAACACGTGGAGTAGACGATGATGCCACCCGGCCGTGCCAGACGCACAGCTTCGCTGAGCAGTTCAAACTGCAGCGTAGTCAAGGAGTTGAGATCGGACGGCGACTTCCGCCAGCGCGCTTCCGGGCGACGGCGGAGCGAGCCCAAGCCAGAGCAGGGCGCGTCTACCAAAATGCGGTCAAAGCCTGCCTCGAGCCCGGTATCACGACCATCCGCAACCGTTACAGTCACTGGCAGCCCGGCCGTGGCTTTTTTCACCAGTTCTGCGCGAGTCGCCGATACCTCAACAGCATCGAGCTCCGCGCCCTCAATAGCTGCAATGCCGCCGATGAAAGCTGACTTACCACCGGGGCCGGAACACAGATCTAACCAGCGGCCGCTGTCTTCACCGGCAACGGGTGCCATGGTGACGGCACGCGCAATGAGCTGAGAACCCTCGTCCTGCACCGCAGCCAAGCCCTGTCGTACCGGCTCCAACTCTCCTGGGGCACCGGAGTCCAAGCGCACGCAGTACGGCGACCACGGTCCCTCTTCACCGCCGGTGATCAGTGCCAATTCCTCAGCGGTGATCTCGCCCGGACGAGCGACCAAGTGCACCAGCGGGCGGGCATCGTCAGCAGCGAGTGCCTGCTGCAATTCACCGGCTTGTGCACCGAGTGCGCGGGCAAACTCCATCGCAATCCAGCGCGGGTGGGCATGCTTCATTGCCACGTAGCCAATCGGATCGGTCGCAGCATCCGGCGCAATCTCAGCCACCCATTCGCTTTCGGTCTTCGAGGAGACCTTCCTCAAAATGGCATTGACAAAGCCGCGCGCGCCAGGTCCCGCCACCTTCGCCACTGCCCGCACCGAGGTATCGACCGCCGCGTAGGCGTCGACGCGCGTACGCAGCAGCTGGTACGTGCCCAGGCGTAGCACGTCCATCACCGGTCCAGCAATATCGCTTAACGGGCGTGACGACGATGCCTCAATCACGGCGTCCAACAGGCCTTCCGCCCGCAGTGTGCCGTACGTCAGCTCCGTTGCAAAAGCAGCATCCCGCCCCTTGAGCTTGTGTGCCTTCAGCAACTTGGGCAGCAGCAGGTTTGCGTAAGCATCCTTCTCGCGAACGTCAGCTAGTACCTTCAGCGCGACCTTGCGTGGCTGGTCAATGCCACCGCGATTATCCCCACCTCGGGTGTCACGGTTACGGTTGCGGTCATTGCGGTTCTGTCCGCCGCGGTTGCTGCGCTGCCGTCCGCCACCGGTGTGGCGGGGTTTGTCGTTGCTCATTTACTCGCAGACCTTTCCGCCGGGTTGGCTACCTCGCGCCCAGTCGGACGCATCCATCATCTTCTTCCCCTGTGGCTGCACCTTCACCAGCTGCACATAGCCATCGGCACAACGCACGGATACCCGGTGTTTCTCCACTACCAACTCACCTGGTGTGGCGGCTGCCACCTCCGGAGCAGCTGCCTTTCGCACCTCGTCGACCGCGGCGCTGTCCTCGTCGGAAAGCGGGGTGAGCTCTCCGACCTTCAAACGTGCGCCGTCGAGGGTCGTCCACGCACCTGGGGCAGGCGTGAACGCGCGAGCGCGGCGGTCGAGAAGATGTCGCGGCTGAGTCCAAACGATTCGGGCATCCTCCGGCCCGAACTTAGCGGCGTAGCTGACGTCCTGTTCCGGCTGAGCGGTCGGACGCAACGCACCTGCTTCGATGCCGTCCATGGTGGCGGTTAGAAGATCCGCGCCGGAGAATGCGAGGCGGGTCAAAAGGTCGTCGGCATTATCGGTCGAGCGAATCGCTTCGGTGACGGTACCGAAAACTGGACCGGTATCCAGGCCTTTTTCAATCCGGAAGGTACTGGCACCCGTGACTTCGTCGCCAGCGGCGATAGCTGCCTGCACCGGCGCGGCACCTCGCCAAGCAGGAAGCAGTGAGAAATGCAGATTTACCCAGCCGTGCGTCGGTACATCGAGCAACTCCTCCGGCACGAGATTGCCGTAGGCGACCACCGGGATGCAGTCGGCGTTTAGTTCGCGGATCTGCTGTTGGATTTCCGCATCGCGCAGGGTCGTCGGGGTGAGAACGGGAATTTCGTGTTCCAAGGCCAGAGCCTTCACCGGCGAGGGCGAAAGCGACTTACCGCGGCCACGGCGGGCATCGGGGCGAGTGAGAACAGCAACGATCTCATGGTGGGAGTCTTCGAGTAACTTCTTCAGTGCAACGACAGCGGGTTCCGGGGTTCCGGCAAAAATCAGGCGCACAGTAAGTGGATTCCTTCCTGGTGGACCTAGTTGTTCTAGTTAATCTAGTGATGAAACTCGGGGCGCCACGCCCGGGGGCTAGGCGCAGGTGAGTTAACCGCGGTTGAGGAACCAGTCCTGCTCACGCAGAGAGCGCATCGCGGTCTTGCGCTCGTCGCCCTCGAGACGCTTCAAAAACAGCACACCGTCCAGGTGGTCGCTTTCATGCTGCACGCAGCGAGCCAGCAGATCATCAGCTTCGAAGCTCACCGGTGTGCCGTGGCGATCCTGGCCAGTAACGCGCACACGTGCGTGCCGAGTCACGGGTCCATTAATCCCCGGGATAGACAGGCATCCTTCGATTTCGTGGACAGTCTCATCGCCGATGGCTTCCCATTTCGGATTGACGATGTGCCCGCGGGTGCCATTGCAGTCGTAGACGAAGACGCGCTGCAGCACGCCAACCTGGTTTGCTGCGAGCCCGACACCCTGTTGCTCGTCCATCGTGTCGAACATGTCATCAATCAGGTGCGACAGCGTCGCGTCGAAATCAGTGACGGTTTCCGCCTTGGACAGCAACACCGGATCGCCGAAAAGACGTACCTCACGAACTGCCATGAACTTAGAGCCTCCAAGAAAACTGGTGTGAATCAAGCAATAACGCGCTCATTTTAGCAGCTAGCCGAAATTAATCGGATCGACGACAACGCGCACCGGCGTCGGGTCCTTCCTAGTCGCGCGAACGACCTGTGCTGCCTTCAACGCCGCTCCCACTGCCCGTGCTTGACGACGGTCACAGCGAATTAACATCCGCTGAATAGGTGTACCCGGCTCCACGCCCGCTGGTGGCCTGGCGTTGCGGGGAAGGTCTACCGGCCCCAGAATTTCCGCGCCCGATGGAACGTCCAGGGACTCCATGAAGTTACGCAGGCCCTCTTCAGTCCCATCCACCGCTGCCACATGAAAGGCCGGAGGCAGAGCGGCAGCTGTGCGGTCGGCCAATTCCCTGTTCGCAGCGCCTACTGCGTCCCATGCCAGAAGATCGGCCACAGTCGGGACTGCAGCATCCGCATCGATAACCACCGCCCCGCCTTGCTCCCGCGGGCGGGCAAGCGTGACAGCCCGAGACCAATGCGCATAGGCCTCTTCATGAGCGCGCAAGTCCTGCCGGCCGAGCATCGCCCAAGTGTCCAGCAGCATCACTGCACCGTAGCCCTCCGGCGCATAAGGCTCGGCTCCCGGCGTGGCCACCACGACCCTCGGGCCTTCGGGAATGTCGTCAACAATGCGTTCTCCAGAGGAAGCGATGACCGGGAATGGACTGAAAATACGGCCAAACTCCTCTGCCGTACGTTCACTGCCGACCACGACCGGCCGAATCTTGGTGGAACCGCAGCTATGGCAACGGTGGTGAATGTCAATACGACCACACCACCGACACGTCGGTGGTGCCGGGTCGTCCGGGTTATCGGACGGTGGAATTCCCAGTGGACCATTACACCAGCGACAGCGCGCAGGCGCGCCACAGGAACGACACGACAGTGTCGGCACATATCCCTTGCGAGGTACCTGGACCAGGATCGGAAGCTCTTCGCGCAGCGCGGCCTTTGCCCGTCGAAAAGCGATGGCAGGAAGGCGTCCCCTACTGACGTCATCCGGGTCTTCGGAAGTGTCCGTCGAGGCAATCATCTCCGGCATGGACTCAGCCAGGGCGTCAGTTCGCGCGACCAGATTGTGCGCCCAACCCGAGGAGACCAGCAGCTGCACCTCGGCTGTACGGCTATACGACGCAAAGATGAGAGCGCATCCTTCCTGCGCACTACGCGTCACCAACACCTCGCGAGAGTGCACGTAGGGTGCGCGGGGATCCACAAGGTTGTCATCGCCATCATCGACAATCACTGCTAAACGCAGATTCTTCACTGGCGCGTATGCTGCCGAACGCGTGCCGACGACTATGCGCCCCTGGCCGTGCAGGATATCCAGGTAGCGGCGATAGCGGGACTCGGGACCGAGGCCAGCCCCGAGAAGAGTGAGCTGACGGGCAGAAATGAGCTCGCGAAAAGCGCTCTCAAAGCGCGCCTGTGTGCGTGCGTCCGGCACAATGATGAGAACACCGCCACCATCGCGCGCGACCGAAACGCTGAGCGCAGCGAGCATGGTTGCCACCTGTTCGCCTGGAACTGGCTGCCACGCTGCGCGTGCCGGGGCGCCCTTGCGAACGGAATTGACAAAGGATTCGCCGAAGACATAGTTGCCCCAAGCGGAAAGGTCCGGATCTTCGGTGGCAAGCTTTCCCAACTCCTCCCACGTCGGGGGCATGTTCTCCTTGCGAGCGCGTTCTGCCCGCGCATGGCGGGTGGGAATGGCGGAGCGAATGATGTTTGAGCGCGTTGCGCCATAATACTCCGCCAGAGAATCCACCAACCGTCGAAGCTGAGGCGGATAGACAACCTCAGAGCTGATGACATCCTTGAGATAGGACAGTTTGCCGTCGTGAGTGGGCGTGGTACAGCGCTCCAGCACCAGCGCATTGACCAACTGGCCGTGGAAGCGAATCCGCACGCGGCAACCGACGACCGCTTCCTCCGCTAGCGCGCGCGGAACCAGGTAGTCGAAGGGGCGATCTAACTGCGGCAGCCCCAAAAGCGGCAGCACCCGGGCGACTGGCAGCTTCTCAGCTGCGGCGGCGGGTGCGAAGGGGGCGTCAGTCATAGAGTCTTACTCTACTGCCCCACCCCAGGGTAATGCTGGCGGGTGGTGTTTATCCCAGGCCAGCGGCTGCGCGGAGCTCTTCAACGCGGTTGAGCTGCTCCCACGGCAGGTCCAAGTCAGTTCGGCCGAAGTGACCGTAGGTGGAGGTCTGTGCATAAATCGGGCGCAGCAGGTCCAGGTCACGAATAATAGCGGCCGGACGAAGGTCGAAGACCTTGTTGATAGCCTCGCGGATGGCGTCGTCCGAAACGTGACCGGTGCCGAAAGAGTCGACGTAGAGGCCCACTGGGCGAGCGCGACCGATAGCGTAGGCGACCTGAATCTCGAGGCGGTCAGCCAGACCCGCGGCCACGGCATTCTTCGCAACCCAACGGGTGGCATAAGCGCCGGAACGGTCCACCTTTGACGGGTCCTTGCCCGAGAACGCGCCGCCACCGTGACGAGCCATACCGCCGTAAGTGTCGACGATAATCTTGCGACCGGTCAGGCCGGCATCGCCCATCGGGCCACCGATAATAAACTGGCCAGAAGGGTTAACCAGCAGCTTCAATTCATCGGTAACAAAACGCTCGCGCAGGTTAGCGTCGTCGAGCACCCAATCGACGACGTGAGTCTTAATCTGCTCGGTGATCCACTCCTGGGTGACGTCCGGGTCGTGCTGCGTGGACACCACAACGGTGTCCAAGTACACCGGGTTATTGTCTTCGTCGTAAGCGAAGGTGACCTGAGTCTTACCATCCGGTCGAAGCGATGGGACGATCCCTTCCTTGCGTACCTGCGTCAAGCGGCGAGCCAGGCGGTGCGCCAGTGCAATCGGTAGCGGCATATACTCCGGCGTTTCGTTGGTAGCGTAGCCGAACATCAGCCCCTGGTCGCCGGCGCCCTTGAGATCTTCTGCTTCGACTTCTCCACCAGAGCTGCGTGCTTCCAGAGAAGTGTGCACACCGTCGTGGATGTCTGAGGACTGCTCACCGATCGAAATGGAGACACCACAGGTTTTGCCGTCAAAGCCCTTTTCAGAGGAATCGAAACCGATCTCCTTCAGTCGACTCCGGACAATACCGGGGATGTCGACGTAGCTTTTCGTGCGAACCTCGCCAACAACATGGACTAAACCGGTAGTCACCACAGTCTCGACGGCGACCATCGATGAAGAATCCTGCGCGAGCATAGCGTCAAGGATGGAGTCCGAAATCGAGTCGCAAATCTTATCTGGGTGCCCCTCGGTAACAGATTCACTGGAAAACAGCCGAAGATTAGAGGCCACGAGCAGTACAACTTTCTTCTAGATTAATTCCCCACCCCTGCGGTGTCGCTGCGGCGTGGGTTTTCGTTTGATTCGATAATTATAGACCAAGCGGTTCAGTCGCCGTAGTAGGCACCGGCTACTCCGCTGGTTGAGGTTCCTGTCGCAGCTCGGAAACTGCATCCAAAATCGAACCGGCCACCGAGAATTTTGAGCCCCGCGGCACGTCCCACTGCTCGCCATCGAGAGACAGCAACCATCCGACATTGTCCGTCGCACCGAAAGTTTGCCCACCCGAGACGTCGTTACACATGAGCAAATCGCAGCCCTTGCGGACAATCTTCTGCTTCGCAAGCTCGAGCGGCGTCGTCGTCTCGTCACCGGTCTCAGCCGCAAAGCCCACCATCGTCGTGGTCGCCGGAATCTCACCCGCTTTACGACGCTCCACAGTGGTAGCCAAAATATCTGGGTTTTCTACGAGCTGAATGTTGCTCAACGCGTCGTCTGCGACGCCCTTCTTCATCTTGGCTCCGGCGGTCGATGCCGGACGGAAGTCGGCGACGGCGGCGGCAAAAATGCAGACATCGGCCAGCTTGGAGTGTTCGTGCGCGGCCTCGGCCATCTCCAAAGTGGAATCAACCTTCACAACATTCGCGCCCAGCGGTGTCGGCAACTGATCCGTATGTCCTGCCACCACAGTGACCTGAGCGCCACGCTGTGCTGCCATCTCGGCTAGCGCGAAGCCCTGACGACCTGAGGAGTGGTTGCCGATAAAACGTACCGGGTCGATAGCCTCACGGGTGCCACCGGCAGTAATCATGAAGCGTACGCCCTCGAAGTCGCGGCGGAAGTGGCGTGGATTCTCGACTGCTGCCAATGCCAGTGAAACAATCTGCTCTGGCTCCGGCAGGCGACCTGGACCGGTGTCCTTACCAGTCAAACGGCCATGGGCCGGCTCGAGGACAATAGTGCCATGGCGACGAAGAGTCGCGACATTATCCCGCGTAGCTGGATGGTTCCACATTTCCGTGTGCATCGCAGGGGCCAACACCACTGGGCAGGTCGCCACAAGCAAGGTTGCGGTGAGCAGGTCGTCGGCACGCCCGTGCGCGGCGCGCGCCATAAAGTCGGCAGTCGCGGGAACCACGACGACGAGGTCGGCCTCCTGCCCCACGCGGACATGCTGAACCTCATCGACTGCGTCAAAAACTGTAGTCGACACCGGGTTCCCCGACAGCGCCTCGAAAGTAGCTGCACCTACAAAGTTCAATGCGGACTCAGTGGGAACGACACGAACATCGTGACCAAGTTCCTTGAAGCCTCGAACAACGTGTGCGGCCTTATATGCAGCGATGCCGCCGGCAACCCCGACGACAACCTTTAAACATTCGGATACGTCAGCATTACCGGCGGCATGCATACAGATATCTCCCCTTAAGGAAATGCTCTAGCCCTCAGTGTGGTCCAGCAGACCAGCGTTGATTTCACGAAGAGCGATGGACAGAGGCTTCTCAGCGACCCCCGGAGTAACCAGCGGGCCAACGTACTCCAGCATGCCTTCGTCAATCTGCTGGTAGTAGTCATTAATCTGGCGTGCACGCTTGGCAGCGAAGATAGCCAGGGCGTACTTCGAAGAAGCCTTACCAAGCAGCTCATCGATCGGCGGGTTGGTAATACCAATTGGCGGGTCGAACACTGCCTCGGTGGCGGTATTTTCCTGGGTCACGAGAAATCTTTCCTCAATAGAACGTGAGTTACTGGGGTGACAATAAAAATCGTCATAGCAATAGAAACACCATTGCTCGAAAGCGATTTCTACTATCTATGATGTGGAGTCGCCCTGTTACTTGCCAGTAGTCAGCGCCCGAGCGATGGCCGCCACAGCATCATCGACGTTGTCGTTGACAACAACCTCATCGAATTCGTGCTGAGCATCCATTTCCACTCGTGCGGTTTCCAGGCGACGCTTGACTTGCGCCTCGGTTTCCGTGCCACGACCAGTGAGCCTGCTGACGAGAATCTCCCAGCTTGGCGGAGCCAAGAACAGCAGGTGAGCATTGGGCGCTACCTTACGGATGGAGCGGGCTCCCGCCAGATCCACCTCAACGAGTACTGGACGCCCCTCGGCGAGAGCTTTATCCACCGGGCCGCGCGGCGTACCAGAACGCTGCAGACCACCGTGGATTTCAGCCCACTCGAGCATCTCTCCTGCATCAATATGCTGTTGGAACTTCTCCGGGGTCACGAAGAAATAGTCGCGGCCATCGACCTCCCCCGGCCGTGCGGCGCGGGTGGTCATGGAAACGCTGAAGTACAGTCCGGGAACCTCGGCACGAAGCCGACTGACAACAGTGGATTTTCCTACACCGGCAGGGCCGGCGAGGACTACCAACTGACCGTTTTCATTCCCGGCCACTGCGACTAGTCCTCCACTGCGTAGCCGAAGCGCTCCAGCAGAGCGCGACGCTGACGGTCACCCAGGCCACGCAGACGGCGGGTCTGAGCAATCTCCAGGTCATTCATGATGTCCTGCGCCTTGACCTTGCCGACCTTCGGCAGAGCCTCGAGCAGAGCGGAGACCTTCATCTTGCCGATGATTTCGTTCTCGTCAGCCTGCTTGAGAACCTCTGGCAGGTCGATAGCGCCACGCTTCAGCTTGTCCTTGAGCTCTGCGCGTACCTTGCGGGCCTGAGCTGCCTTCTCGAGTGCTGCTGCACGCTGCTCCGGGGTCAACTGCGGAAGGGCCACGTGTTCCTCCGTAAAAATAGATTGGTTAGCTTCTTATTTACTAGCACGAGCCTCGCGTCCACCAAAGGCAGGCAACGACACCGTGCTTAACGATTGGAGACCGTACCGCACTCACCGGTTGTTGAGGCAAATGCTGACGGGGTGTCGATAAAAATGACACCAGGGCTTTGTCCGCCCCACCTTTCGGTCGTGGTCAACCAACTCCGGCGATTGTAGCACCGTTTGCCCAGGAGAATGGAAATTGACCACGGTTTTTGTACGAAATCTCCTAGGAATTGTCACAGTAACTTGCCTATACCTACGCCACCGCCATCCGAGAGTCATTAGGAAAATCCCGGCAGCTAGGTACGGAAGAGCCCGCAGGGGCACCTGTTCTATGAGGTGTCCCCGCGGGCTTCTGACAATTCGGCGATTTGCTGTTAACTCTCGGAAAGGAACGGAGCTGCAGCTTCAATCGTTGCGCGCCGCAGCGCAGCAGGATCAGGCCCAGCGGAGAGAATCGCACGCGAAATATTCGGCAGTGCAAGCCCCTTGGATTCCCCTGCCAGACGATCTACATCTGCCGGGGTTCCACCCTGAGCTCCCACACCGGGCATGAGAATGGGACCGCGCAGGTCACTGAGCACCGGGGCGTCGTCAAGCGTTGCGCCAACAACAACGCCGATGCTGCCCGCCTTTGCACCACCGTCAATTTGGCGAGCATTAATAGCGGCTGCCTGGTTGACCATGGTCTGAGCCAGAGTCTCACCCGAAACCAGAGCCTTCTGCACTGACGCACCTTCCGGATTGGACGTCGCGGCCAGCACAAACAAGCCCCGTCCGTTCTCCAACGCCAACGAAACCGCCGGATCAAGAGCACCGAACCCAAGGTACGGAGATACCGTCAGTGCGTCGGCGGCTAGCGGCGAGCTATCCGACAGCCAGGCTTCGGCGTATGCAGCCATAGTCGAACCGATATCGCCACGCTTGGCATCTGCAATCGACAGCGCACCTGCGTCCTTCAGGTCCGCCAACGTCCGCTCCAGGACGGCAAAGCCCTTGGAACCGTAGGCTTCGAAGAACGCCACCTGGGGCTTGACGACGGCAACGATGTCACCAAACGCTTCGACGCATGTGGTGGCAAAGCGTTCTAGACCTTCTGCCGATCGCGGTAACTGCCAGGCATCCAGCAACCTAGGGTGCGGGTCGATTCCCACACAGAGCCGGCCGCGCTCGGCGACAACCTCGCTGAGGCGATCGCCGAAACCCTTAATTGTCCGCACTGCGGATCCTTCAGCCTTCGCGGTCATGTTAGACCTGCTCCTGAGCAGCCAACTCTGCCGGGTGGAGCTCCTGCAGAGCCTTAACGCTCATCTCACCGTTGCGCAGTGCCAGGATGCCCTGCAGTGCGGCGACAGCACCCTGAGCGGTAGTCACACAAGTTACGCCCTGGCTCACCGCAGCGGCGCGAATCTCGTATCCGTCAGAACGTGCGCCAGCGGAACCGGATGGGGTGTTGATAATGATGTCAACCTCACCGTCGCGGATCATGTCGACAATGTCCCGCTCGTCAGACGGCGCTTCGGAATCAGTCGTACGCTTTGCGACGACCTCACACTCAACACCGTTGCGGCGCAGCATGCCGGCAGTACCCTCCGTTGCCAGGATGCGGAAGCCCATATCCGCCAGCGTGAGAATCGGGAATACCAGAGTGCGCTTATCGCGGTTGGCCAGCGAGACGAAGATCGTGCCCTCGGTCGGCAACTCACCGAAACCGGCCAGCTCTCCCTTGGCGAAAGCGGCACCAAAGTTGTCGGCCAGACCCATGACTTCACCGGTGGACTTCATCTCCGGGCTCAGCAGGCTGTCGAGAGCGCGGCCCTCAAAGTCGCGGAAGCGGTTGAACGGCAGGACGGCTTCCTTAACCGCAATCGGGGCGTCAGCAGGCAGAGAACCGCCGTCGAAGTTGGACGGAATCATGCCCTCTTCGCGCAGTTCCGCGATTGTACTACCCATCATGACGCGGGATGCGGCCTTAGCCAGCGGAACCGAGGTTGCCTTGGATACAAACGGTACGGTACGAGATGCACGCGGGTTGGCCTCGATGACGTAGAGGGTCTCATCCTTGAGTGCGTACTGAACGTTCATCAGGCCCTTCACACCGATGCCGTGTGCCAGTGCCTTGGTGGATTCACGCACCTTGTCGATGATGCTTCCGGACAGAGTCATCGGAGGCAGCGCACACGCGGAGTCACCGGAGTGAATACCGGCTTCCTCGATGTGCTCCATGACGCCGCCGAGGTAGACCTCTTCCCCATCACACAGTGCATCAACATCGATTTCGATGGCGCTGTCCAGGAAGCGGTCAACCAGTACCGGGTGCTCATTGGACAGCTCGGTAGCGCGGTTGATGTAGTCCTCCAGCGTGGCCTCATCGTAGACGATTTCCATGCCACGGCCGCCGAGGACGTAGGACGGACGGACCAGCACCGGGTAACCGATGCCAGCGGCAACCTGGCGAGCTTCTGCGAAGGAGGTGGCGGTACCGAACTCCGGCGCCGGCAGGTTGGCCTCAGCCAGGACCTTGCCGAACTCACCACGGTCCTCAGCCAGGTCGATTGCCTCCGGGCTAGTGCCGACAATCGGAACACCTGCGGCCTGCAGGCGCTCAGCCAGGCCCAGCGGAGTCTGGCCACCGAGCTGAACAATGACGCCTGCGACCTTTCCAGACTGGCTCTCAGCGTGGTAGACCTCAAGGACATCCTCGAAGGTCAACGGCTCAAAGTAGAGACGGTCTGCGGTGTCGTAGTCGGTGGAGACGGTTTCCGGGTTGCAGTTGACCATGACGGTCTCGTAGCCAACGCGGGAGAGCTCGAGGGCCGCGTGAACACAGGAGTAGTCGAACTCAATGCCCTGGCCGATGCGGTTCGGACCGGAACCGAGGATGATCACCTTTTCCTTCTCGGTCTGCGGAGCGACCTCGGACTCAGCAGCCGAGTCCAGCTCGTATGCCGAGTAGTGGTACGGAGTCTGTGCTTCGAACTCGGCGGAGCAGGTATCGACTGTCTTGAATACCGGGTGGATGTTCAGGCGCCAGCGTAACTCACGCACGCCGTCTTCCCCGGCCAACTCCGGACGCAGAGCAGCAATCTGGGCGTCGGAGAGACCCCAGTACTTAGCTTCACGAAGCAGATCGGAGGTCACCACCGGAGCGTCGATAAGCTCCTTGCGGATATCCTGCAGGTTTTCCATCTCGGCGATAAACCACGGATCGAGGCCAGAAGCTTCGTGGATCTGCTCAATGGAAGCACCCAAACGCTGAGCCAGCTCAACGTCGTAGATGCGGCCTTCAGTCGGACGCTTCAGGTCCTCAAGGACAGCGTTGACATCGTTTGCGCGTTCACCTGCGAAGTCCTCATCCGGGACGGTCCAGAAACCAGCTGGCTTGTTCTCCAGCGAGCGCATGACCTTACCGAGCGCGCCAATGTAGTTGCGGCCGATAGCCATGGCCTCACCGACGGACTTCATGGTGGTGGTCAGCGTGTCGTCAGCACCAGGGAACTTCTCGAAAGCAAAGCGTGGAGCCTTGACAATCACATAGTCCTGCACCGGCTCAAACGCAGCCGGGGTTTCACCGGTGATGTCGTTGGTGATCTCATCGAGGGTGTAGCCGATAGCCAGCTTGGCAGCAATCTTTGCAATCGGGAAACCAGTTGCCTTGGAAGCAAGCGCCGAGGAGCGGGAGACACGCGGGTTCATCTCAATGGTGATGATGCGGCCGTCATTTGGATTGATGGCGAACTGGATGTTACAGCCACCGGTGTCAACGCCGACCTCACGCAGGATTGCGATGCCCTGGTCACGCATGGTCTGGAACTCGCGGTCGGTCAGAGTCATCGACGGAGCGACAGTTACCGAGTCACCAGTGTGGACACCGAGGGCATCAACGTTTTCAATGGAGCAGACCACGACAACGTTGTCGTCGCCATCGCGCATGAGCTCGAGCTCAAACTCCTTCCAACCGAGGATGGACTCCTCAATCAGAACATTGGCCTCGGGCGATGCGGCTAGGCCGCCACCTGCAATACGGTCGAGGTCATC
The DNA here is from genome assembly GCF_001838285.1 of Corynebacterium sp. HMSC074C03. Taxonomy (NCBI): domain Bacteria; kingdom Bacillati; phylum Actinomycetota; class Actinomycetes; order Mycobacteriales; family Corynebacteriaceae; genus Corynebacterium; species Corynebacterium sp. HMSC074C03. The sequence goes on from NZ_KV836254.1 coordinate 99,298, forward strand.
CTGGTTGAAAGCAAGACCGGAGCCCAGACCACCCATGGTGAACGACGGGCGCACAACGACTGGAAGACCGAGCTCTGCGACAGTCTCATGGACTTCATCCATGTTGTGACAGACGCGAGAACGAGCGGACTCGCCACCAATCTTGGCGACGATGTCCTTGAACATCTGGCGATCCTCACCGCGCTGAATGGCCGGAATATCAGCGCCAATCAGCTCGACATTGTACTTCTCCAGAATGCCTTCGCGGTCCAGCTGAATAGCTGCGTTCAGTGCAGTCTGGCCACCGAGAGTTGCCAGGACAGCGTCAATCGGGTTGCCCTCTGCAGCTTCCTTGGCCAGGATCTTTTCGATGTACTTGGTTTCAATCGGCTCGATGTAGGTGGAGTCCGCGAACTCCGGATCGGTCATAATCGTTGCCGGGTTGGAGTTGACCAGCGTGACTCGCAGGCCCTCTTCGCGCAGCACGCGGCAAGCCTGAGTGCCGGAGTAGTCGAACTCACAGGCCTGACCGATAACAATCGGGCCGGAGCCGATAACCAGTACGTGGTTGATGTCTGTACGACGTGGCATGGTGTTAGGTCCCTTAGCCCTTTCCTACTTGTTCGAGTTTCCGGTTACGGACTTGTTGAAATCGACCTTCTGGATCAGCTCCAGGAAGTCATCGAAGAGAGAGTGCGCATCGTGCGGGCCGGCTGCGGACTCTGGGTGGTACTGCACAGAAAAGGCCATGCCGTTCTTCAGTGCGACACCTTCAACGACGTCGTCGTTAAGGCAAGTGTGCGTAACCTCTGCCTCGCCCCACGGCGTATCGAAGCTCTCCCCGACCTTGCCTTCAAGTGCGAAGCCGTGGTTCTGAGCAGTGATGAAAATGCGGCCGGTGCGGTGGTCCTTCACCGGGACGTTGACTCCGCGGTGACCGAAGACCAGCTTGTAGGTGTTCAGGCCGAGTGCGCGGCCAAGAATCTGGTTACCGAAGCAGATGCCGAACAGCGGCATGCCGTCATCGAGCGCAGCCTTAGCGACCGCAACCATCTCATCAGCAGTTGCCGGGTCACCCGGGCCGTTGGACAAGAAGACGCCGTCCGGCTGGTATTCCTTCTTAATATCCTCGTACGGAGTGTTAGCCGGAACAACTACGACTTCGAGGCCACGCTTAGCCAGCTCACGCGGGGTGTTGGACTTAATGCCCAGGTCGTAGGCCACAACACGTGCCTTCTTCTCCCCCTGTGCCTCCACAACATAGGCCTGATCGGTGCTGACCTCGCGAGCCAGGTCCGCGCCCTTCATCGCAGGCTGAGCGCGTACGATCTCCAGCAGCTTATCGACGGGCTGTTGTGCGTCCTCACCGGAGAAAACGCCAGCGGCAATCGAGCCATTGTCGCGCAAATGACGAACCAGCGCACGAGTATCAATCTGGCGAATACCGATGATGCCCTGTGCCTTCAGCTCATCTTCCAAGCTGCGCTCCGAGCGCCAGTTCGAGGGAATACGCGACAGATCGCGGATAATAAAGCCAGCTGCCCAAATCTTGTCTCCGCGGGACTCGTAGTCCTCATCGTTCCAACCGGTGTTGCCAATCTGTGGTGCGGTAGCCACAATCAGCTGGCGGTGGTAGGACGGGTCCGTCAGGGTTTCCTGGTAGCCCGTCATAGCAGTGGTAAAAACTGCCTCACCCAGGGTCGTACCGGTGGCGCCGAAACCGCGTCCGCGGAACACTCGGCCATCTGCCAATACCAGGACTGCCGCTGTAGCGGCCGCGGCCTGCGACTCGTTGCTCACGTTATTGCCTTTCAGTTGGGTAGCGTGCGAGGAATTTACATTAATCATACGGGACGCATGTGAGTTTTTATGCGTTGACATGAATATTATCCAGCGACCTCTCCGTTGAGAGCGGTCACCTTACCGCGCAGCACGGTAGCTGCCACGGACACGGCCATCTCCATTTCCTCATAAGGAGTGTTCTCGGACTTCGACGCCAGGTCTTCGCCGCGGACCGTCCACTTTTTGCCCGGGTCAACAACGGTCAGGTTGGCAGGCTCACCGACAGCGATTGGTCGGCCGTGCCCCGGCAGCTTCACAATTTGAGCAGGACGCTCACTCATGACCTTGGCCAGCCAGCGCCAATCACAATCGCCCTTCAAAACGAACTCTTCGGCGATAATCGGCATCGAGGTCTCCAGACCAAGCATGCCGGGCTTAGCGTGCTCGAACTCGCAGCACTTTTCTTCAGAGCCGTGCGGAGCATGGTCGGTAGCGACACAGTCAATAATCCCGTCAATCAGAGCCTGACGCAGAGCCAGGGTGTCGCGCTGCTCACGCAGCGGCGGGTTGACGCGGTAGACGCCGTCGTAGGTCTCCAACTTCTCATCGGTGAGAATTAGGTGATGCGGGGTAACCTCGGCGGTCAGCGGAATATCATGCTCCTTTGCCCACTTGACCAGCTCAACAGTGCCTTCGGTGGAAGCGTGGCAGATATGCATGCGTCCGCCGTAGTCGCGAGCCATGATGGCATCTCGGGCCACGATGGACTCCTCGGCTACGCGCGGCCACCCGGTCAGGCCCAGACGTGCGGCGGTCGCACCTTCGTGGGCCGAAGCATCTGCGGTCAGACGCGGATCTTCGCAGTGCTGCGCCAGCAATACGTCTTCGCCGCGGGCGTATTCAATCGCACGGCGCATAATCAGCGGATTGTCGACGCACTTACCGTCATCGGAGAACATGCGTACCTTCGCCTGCGAGTCTGCCATCATGCCGAACTCGGTCAGCGTCTCGCCCTTCAGGCCCTTAGTAATAGAGCCGACCGGGTGAATGTCGCAGAGGTTCAGCGCCTGGCCCTTGAGCCATACCGACTCAGCAATCGAAGGGTCGTCGGTTACCGGAGCGGTATTGGCCATAGTGAACACTGCGGTGAAACCACCACGTGCTGCGGCAGCGGAACCAGTGGCCAGGGTCTCCGTATCTTCACGGCCCGGCTCGCGCAGGTGCACATGGATGTCAACCAGACCTGGCAGAAGAACGAGGGAGTCGAACTCCAGGACCTCTACCCCGTCCTCGGCCGTGAGGTTTTCGCCAATCTCAGCGATAACGCCATCTTCAATTAAGACGTCGACATCTTCGCCTTCACCGTAGGGGCGCACACCCTTCAGCAGTAGTTGTCCCCGTGCAGGTGCTGCCAATGGTCCTACCTCGGGGTACGAGGCTTCGTCATATTCATTGCGATTCGACATTTATGCCTGCCCTTCCAAGTTGGCGGAAACGCCTGAGGTCAGCAGTGTGAAAAGAACTGCCATGCGGACGTGGACACCGTTGGCTACCTGTTGCAGCACGGCAGTGCGCGGCAGATCAGCGACGGCATCGTTAATTTCCATGCCACGAAGCATCGGACCTGGGTGCATCACAATGCAGTCGTCGCGAAGCATCTTCTCACGAGCCTTCGACAGCCCGTAGCGAGTGGCGTATTCGCGATGGGATGGGAAGAAGCCTCCGTTCATGCGCTCCTGCTGAACTCGGAGCATCATCACGGCATCAGCATCTCGGATCTCGTCCTCCATGCGGTAGGCAACACGCACCGGCCAGGTCTCGATGCCAAACGGCAGTAATGTCGGTGGGGCGACGAAGACGACCTCGGCACCGAGCTTGCTCAGGAGATCGGCGTTAGAGCGGGCGACGCGAGAATGCAGGATATCGCCAACGATGACGACCTTGCGCCCCTCAATTCCACCGAGACGCTGACGCAACGTCACCGCGTCCAGGAGAGCCTGCGTCGGGTGCTGGTGCTTTCCGTCACCCGCGTTGATGATCGATGGGCCGTTGCCAAATTCCTCAGTCCACTTGGCGATCAGCTGTGCCGCTCCCGACGATGGGTGCCTAACGACGATGGCATCGCCGCCGATAGCATCCAAAGTCAGCGCGGTGTCTTTCAGGCTCTCGCCCTTCTTCACAGAGGAAGAGGAAGCTGAGATATTAATAACATCGGCGCTCATCCACTTACCCGCAGTCTCAAAAGATGAGCGGGTACGCGTGGAGTTCTCGTAAAAGAGGTTGTAAATAGTGCGGCCGCGCAGGGTCGGCAGCTTCTTAATTTCCCGACCGCGGATGACCTCCTTGAAACGATCGGCCTCATCCATCAGGCCGACAATTTCATCCTTGGTCAAATCCGCAATGCTAATCAGATGTTTCACTGTTCCTCCGCCCGGGTGAGAATAACCGCGTCGCGGCCGTCAAGCGCCTCGACCAGCACATCGACGTCTTCGTCGCGGGAAGTTGGCAGATTCTTACCGACGTAATCGGCGCGAATTGGTAGTTGGCGATGACCACGATCGACCAGCACTGCAAGCTGGATTACTCGCGGGCGACCGATGTCAGCAATAGCGTCGAGTGCGGCACGAATCGTGCGACCTGAGAAAAGGACATCGTCTACGAGAACAACGGTGGTGCCGTCAATTCCGGAGTTCGGAATATTCGTGGGCTGCAGGGCGCGGTGCGGGCCCTTGCGCAAGTCATCCCTGTATAGGGTGATATCGAGCGATCCAGTTTCCGGACGTATGCCGGAGAACTGTTCAATCAAATCGGCTAGCTTTTCCGCCAGCGGTACGCCACCAGATGGAATGCCAAGGAGAACTACGCGCCCAGCATTTGGGCTATCCAGCGCAGTTTTTTCAATAATTTGGTGCGCGATGCGCGCGACGGTACGTGCAACTTCGTCTGCATTGAGCAGCTCGGTTGTTTGCGGCGTTCCTTCGCTCATCGTGACCTCCTTCCCCGCCTCTCAGTGCGGTCCGTTAAAGGATGTCTTGATTGTGGATATTTGATTATCAGTTTGCATGACCCGCAACTACGGTCGCGGTGCAAACTTCCGCTGACCAGAATAGCACCCACGCTTAAATTGCCTCTAAATGCAACAAAACTCCAAGCCCCCAAAAAGGGACTTGGAGTTTCAGACAATCCGCGAGAACCGACTGCGATTGACTCGCAGTAATCCCGGCCGCTTTGACTGGCTAGGACCCGTTCTCACTCTTAGCCACGTCTTCAGCCACCAGCTTGGCAATATCGCTCATGTCCAGGCCGGTAATCTTAGCCATCTCATCGGAGTCGACCAATGCCTTGTCAGCTTCCTCATTTGCGGCAGCCTGTGCCTGGATAGCCTCATCGAACTGGGACTCGCCCACCGAAGTGCTCACAGCTGCAGCTGCCAGGCGTGCCTGGTCGGCAATCTTGGCTTCAGCATCGAGTACTGCGTTGATGTACGGTGCCGCCACATCAGTGGAGTATTCCGATGCCAGCTCAACGCCTTCCACCACGGCCACACGCGGAGGCACGTCAGAGTTGTAGAACAGCTCCCAGGTGGAAAGACGCAGAATAGCACGGTCGACTGCCGGTAGGCGACGCAGCGGCCACTCCTCCGTCAGGTACGAAGAAATCGTAGAGTCGATACCGATGATTTCCGCAGCTACACCGCGCACAATCTGCTCGGTGTACTCCGCAATTGGATTCACATCCAAATCGGGATTACGGACCATTTCCAGCCGCTCTTCAAGAAGCTTGACGACGTCGACGCCTCGCTGCTCGGCCTCAAAAAGCAGATCTACTGCACGACGGCGCGCACGGTAGCGCGCGCCGTGGCGCTTGTAGTTAGGTTCGCGAACTTTCGCGGACTCCTGCGCATCCGAGGTGTCAACGGACTTGTGATCCTTTTCAGTCATGGATGTGTATGTATCGCTCTCAACAAAAGGGTGAACTAGATGAGGGAATTAGTGGTTGACGCGGGACAGGTAGGAACCGTCACGGGTGTCGACCTTCAGAACGTCGCCGGTTTCGATGAACAGCGGCACCTGAATCTCAGCGCCAGTCTCCAAAGTTGCCGGCTTGGTGCCACCGGTGGAGCGGTCGCCCTGCAGACCCGGGTCGGTCTGCTCAACCTTCAGTTCGACCGAAACAGGCATTTCAGCGAAAAGAACGTTGCCCTCATGGAAGGACACCTGGCAGGTGGTTTCCGGAAGCAGGAACTTAGCACCCTCCGGCATCTGAGCATCCAGGATAGAAATCTGGTCGTAGGTCTTGTCGTCCATGAAGACGTATCCGTCACCGTCGTGGTAAAGGTACGTCATGTCGCGGCGGTCGACGGTAGCAGTCTCAATCTTGACACCAGCGTTGAAAGTCTTGTCAACAACCTTGCCGGTCAGAACGTCCTTCAGCTTGGTGCGGACGAATGCCGGACCCTTACCTGGCTTGACGTGCTGGAACTCCACGATCTGCTGAAGCTTGTTGTCGTGCTTGATAACTAGACCGTTTTTAAAATCTGCGGTGGTAGCCAACTAAACTCTCCTGAAATTGTTAAAAAGCTCTCTGACGAAACCACGATACTCCGTATCTCATCGAGAGAAAAATAAAAACGCCGTGATGTTAGGCTCGCGGTTTCGGCAGCTGTGTAATAATTTCCGGCTCGGTGTCAGTGATAATCAACGTATCTTCGATGCGCACACCGCCGAACTCCGGAACATAAATACCAGGCTCGATGGTCAACGTCATGCCAGCTGCCAACTTCCCCTTGCCGGTGCGAGCGGCAAATGGAGCCTCATGCACCTCAATACCGATCCCGTGGCCGGTGGAATGGACGAAGTGCTCCCCATAACCAGCCTTTTCAATAATGTCCCGGCATGCTGCGTCAACAGCCACAACATCAGCCCCTGGCACGGCCGCTTTTACGCCGGCCAGCTGTGCTTCCAGTACGACATTGTAAATCTCTCGGGCTTTCTCGTCTGCGAACTCCACACCGGCAACGATCGCGCCGGCCAGATCCGACGACGTACTGTTCGGATTGTTTTCGCTTGGCGACGTTGCCGTCTCACCGGCAAAGAGGGTACGTGTCATATCGGAGTTGTAGCCCCCGGCAAAGGCACCAAAGTCAATAGTGACCAGGTCACCTGCCTCGATTACGCGATCTTCCGCTCCGTGATGTGGCTTGGCGGAATTCGGACCGCTTGCGACAATCGTGTCGAAGCTAGGCCGATCGGCACCATGCATGCGCATCCGGTACTCCAACTCTGCGGCGACTTCGCGCTCCTTGCGGCCGGCGACCACGATGCCGTCGTGAAGCAAGTCCTCGAATGCGCGGACCGCGATGTCGGCGACGTGGCGCAGAGCGACGAGTTCCGTATCGGACTTGATTTCCCGCAGTTTAGAGACGACGCCCGTAGTCGATACCAGTTCGAGCGCCTGTGGACGGGCATCCTCTAGCTCTTGGTAAGCAGCCATGGTGAGGAACTCAGATTCAACACCAAGACGCGAAATATCCAACTTTCGGGCTTGACCGACGAGTGCCACGCCGGTGTTGCGGGCGGTGAGTAACTCCACGTCCGGTGCCTGCTTGCCAGCCTGAACCATATAGCGGCCGTCGGTGGAAAGCAGCGCTTCCCCACTGGCCGCAACAATCAAACCAGCATTCGAGCCGTGGAAACCCGTAAGCCAACCAACATGCGTCGGATCGACCGTGAGGAAACCGTCGCAGTCGTTGTCGGACAATGCGTCGATAAGAGCGGCTCGGCGGGCGGCGTAGTTCGTGGAGATATCTGTCATAGTGTCGTACTCACCCTTCTCAGTGCCATGGAATAGCCATCAGTTCCACATCCGACGATAACGCCCGCGGCAAGCGCCGAAAGATACGAGTGATGCCGAAACTCCTCCCGGGCGTGAATGTTTGAAATATGAACCTCGTGGAAGCCCGCGCCGTCGGCAATCTCGGCAAGCGCGTCACGTAGGGCGACGGAGGTGTGTGTCAACCCTCCTGGATTGATAATTACTGGCCAACCGTAATCAGCAGCTTCGTGAACCCACTCGATGAGCTGACCTTCATAGTTGGATTGGCGGCAATCCACTACGACTCCAAGCTCCTTGGCTAGGGTGCGAAGTTCAGATTCGACATCGGCCAAAGTAGTGGCACCGTAAACTTCTGGCTGACGCTTGCCCAGACGATCGAGGTTCGGGCCGTTCAAAACAAGAACGGTCGGAATCGCCGTTGTGGCATCCGTTGCTGCACGAAGAGAGGTCATTAGCGGGTTGACTCCTCAGATGCGGCCTGCCCATTGTTGCAGAGCAGTTCGTATGCACGCTCGAGGTCATCCATGCCCGGGCCTTCAAGACGGGCGGTTTCACCGGGGTTTTCCAGAATAACGAATCGGATCGCACCATCGCGGTTCTTCTTATCCCTGGTCATAGCATCGTAGAGCTCGGTAAAACGACCCGCCTGGTAGGTCGTTGGCAGCCCAATGGACTCTAGGATGCGACGGTGGCGGTCTACAAGTTCCTGATTAATATGTCCGGTGATCTTGGCCAGCTCGGCGACATAAACCATGCCTACAGCTACGGCGTGGCCATGGCGCCAGCGGTAGTTTTCAAAGTGCTCAACGGCATGACCGAAAGTGTGGCCATAGTTCAGGATCTCGCGGAGGCCAGATTCCTTCAAATCCTCAGCGACAACGCGTGCCTTGACAGCAATCGCGCGCTCGACCAGTTCTGGCAAGTCACCGTCAACATCGAGGCAGGTCTGCGGGTTTGCCTCGTAAAGATCGAGAATCTTCGTGTCCGCGATAAATCCAGCCTTGATGATCTCTGCCGAGCCCGCAATCAGTTCAGCCTTCGGCAAGGTGCGCAGGACATCCAGGTCACAGAACACCGCGGCAGGCTCGTGGAAGGCGCCGACCAGGTTCTTTCCGGCTGCAGTGTTGATACCGGTCTTACCGCCGACAGCTGCGTCGACCATGCCGAGCAGCGTTGTCGGGACCTGGATAACCTTCACTCCACGCATCCACGCGGCAGCGACGAATCCACCGAAATCTGTGGCTGCACCGCCGCCAATCGCGATTACCGCGTCACGCCGGCCCAGACCGCGTTCACCAAAAGTGTCCCAAACTGTTTCAGCAACTGTGAGCGTCTTACCCTCCTCCGCATCTGGAATCTGGATGCTGAAGGCATCGACGCCCTTGTCCGCCAGTGCCTTGATGACACCGAAGCTCAGCTCTTGAACGCTCCCCTGGTGAATCACCGCAACCTGGGAGGCAAAGGTAGCGGCCTCCGCAATCTGCTCGGTGAGTCCATGCCCCATGGTCACCGTGTACGGGGATGGGCCTTCAACACGGATTGTGCGGGTTGAGTTCATTGTCAGTCCCTAGTCGTTAGCGTAAGAAATGTATGGAGTTGCTGGTTATGCGGCAGTTGATTAGCTACCGCCATTTAATAGTCGCCAGTTAAGCCTCGTCGCAGGTTTCATCGAGGTAGCTGAGGATCTCGGCTACAACGCGCTGCGGGGAACGTTCGTCGGAACGCACCTTGAAAGTGGCTGCATCTTCGTAGAAAGCTCGGCGAGCCTCATAGAGTGCGCGGTAACGAGCCTCTGGGTCAGCCGCCTGGAGTACCGGGCGCGAATTGTTACCCGCGGTACGGCGGACGCCCTCTGCAACGCTGATCTCGAGGTAGACGACGTTATGGTCTGCCAGCAGGTCACGGGTCGCCTGCGAAATCACGGCACCACCGCCAAGTGAGACGATCCCGTCGTGGGTCAGAGCCTCCGCCACGACTTGTTCCTCGATGCGGCGGAATTCCGGCTCTCCCAGCTCGGAAAAGACTTCACCACAAGTCTTGCCCATGCGCTGTTCAATCATCTCATCGGTATCGGTGAGTCTCGTGCTCAATGCACGAGACAGTCGACGACCGATGGTGGACTTTCCCGATCCGGGCGGTCCGACAAGGACAATAGTAGGAACGGACATTCCCCTCGTTTTACCCTTCTTCGTGTGCGCGACAGTGGCGCTATTTCCAATTGAGGCGACGTCGAGTCTGCTCCAAGTAGCCCTCAACGTTACGCTTGGTTTCCTCCAGGCTATCGCCGCCGAACTTCTCCATTACTGCACGCGCCAGTACTAGCGCGACCATTGCCTCTGCGACAACACCACCGGCCGGGACCGCGCAGACATCAGAGCGCTGGTGGATTGCGGTAGCTGCATCGCCGCTGACCATATCAACGGTCTTCAGCGCACGCGGAACGGTCGAAATTGGCTTCATCGCAGCACGCACAACGAGAGGTTGAGCATTAGTCATGCCCCCCTCCAGGCCACCGGCGCGGTTAGTTTCACGATCCACGCCGTCGTCGGTACGCACCATTTCATCATGGGCCTCGGTGCCACGGCGACGGGCTTCCTCAAAACCGTCGCCGATCTCCACGCCCTTGACGGACTGAATTCCCATCAAGGCACCTGCAAGCTGCGAATCCAGACGGGCATCACCGGAAATGTGCGATCCCAGGCCCACCGGCAGACCGTGGACAACGACCTCGACGATGCCACCGAGAGTGTCGCCCTGCTTCTTGGCAGCCTTGATTTCGTCAATCATCGACTCCTCCGCAGCTGCGGAGAATGCACGCACTGGCGACTCGTCAATCTTGTCCTGATCGGCGAAGGTCGGCAGTGGCCCCTCGAAGGGCTCGGAACGACCGATGGAAATAACGTGGCTGACAACTTCCACACCGAGAGTCTCACGCAGAATTGAGCGGGCCACAACCGATGCCGCCACACGTGCTGCAGTCTCACGAGCCGATGAACGCTCCAGGATGTTTCGAGCATCGGTGTGGTTGTACTTCAGCATACCGTTGAAATCGGCATGCCCCGGGCGCGGGCGGGTTAAGGTGGCGCCACGAGCTGTATCCAGAACAGCTGGGTCAACCGGATCCGGGCTCATGACCTCAGTCCACTTAGGCCATTCGGAGTTGCCGACCATTATGCCAATCGGCGATCCCAGCGTCTCACCATGTCGAATGCCAGTCAGCAGCGTGACCTCATCAGCCTCAAACTTCATTCGCGCCCCGCGACCATAACCGAGGCGGCGGCGTGCGAGGTGGCGCGATACGTCATCTGTAGTAAGGGGAAGTCCGGCTGGCGCACCTTCTACGAGAGCGATAAGCGCTTTGCCGTGAGATTCACCCGCGGTAGTCCAACGAAGCATAGGTATCATAATGTCACGTTTGCCGTACTTCTTGTGCATTTGGGGGCATACAAGTATTAAATATGCCCCATTTTATCGCCCCTGGTCTACCGCTTCAGGGGACTTGTAGGTGCCCTCCGCTTATCCCCCACACAATGGCGGTTGCTGCAAGCATCGCAGGCCCATGAGGCACGCTCGCCGGTACAAGCGCTGTTTTTGCTTTACGACGGTCACCCAAGCGCCGCTTTCCCGCGGTGGCTCCTGCCATGAGGAGAGTGAGTCCCGCAGCCAACAGAGTTGCCACTGCAATCCAGATTGCTGTCGCCACTGGCTCGCCCGATACCAGACCGACACCGCCACCGAGAATTGCTGCGAGCTTCACATCTCCAGCCCCCATAGAGCGTGGGTTAAACATAAAGACTGCTACATAGAGGCCAAACCAGAGGCCTATCCCCGTTCCTACGGCTGCGACCGCAGTGACGAGATTGTCAGCCATGGTGCCCTTTTGCTGGAGCACCATTCCAGTGATTGCTATCAGGCCCACTGCCCCTAGCACCAACCACCAGTTCGGCAGTCTTCGCCGAGTCACATCTAACCAGCAGCCGATACCGCCCCAGCCGAGAACAAGCATCACGACTAGGAAATAGAAAACCCGGTCAAGGTAGACCGGGGCAATCCTGTGCTGTCCATTCGGAGACAGCCCTATCTCAGTTATTCCCCACCCCATAACTTTGGGATTGTAACGGGTGTGAGCTAGTTCGGCAGCGCTGCACGCATCGCCTCGACATCGGGAGAGCGTCCGGTGAACTGCTCAAACTGTCCCACCGCTTGATGTAGCAACATGGACAGTCCACCGACCGCCTGTGTCCCTCCGCGTTCCGCTGCTTTCACAAGTGGGGTTGGCCAGGGATTGTAAATGACGTCGAGAATCTTCGGTGCCCGAGCGAGGTAGCCAGCAACCGACTCAATTGCGGCTGACGGTACCGTAGAGACCAGCACGTCGGCATTACCAGCAATATCTGCCAGGTTTGGAACATCAAAAGTCACCCAAGCAAATTCCATCCCCAGCGCGGCAGCTAGCGGTTCAATGTCATATGCGCGCTCGGAGCGCGCTACTACGGTCACGTGATTAACCCCCAGCTGCGCCAGCGCCCAAAGTGCCGGTCGTGCCGTGCCACCGGCACCAACAACAACGGCGCGACCACGTGGTGCGTTCGTGCAGTCTATCTCGCGCAGTGCTCCCAGTACGCCGTCGCCATCGGTGTTGTCGGCGAACCAGCCCGAATCACGACGGACCAGGGTGTTCGCTGAACCAATGAGCCGTGCGCGCTCACTGACTTCATCGGCGAAGTCCAGCGCGGCAAACTTGCCGGGCATCGTGACGGAAAACCCCTGGAAACTGGGGTCTGCGCCACCAACGACATCGGCAAGCTCTTCCGCGTTGCAGCGAATGCGATCATAGTGCCAGTCATTCATTCCCGCAGCGCGGTAACCGGCGTTGTGAATAGCCGGCGAGTACGAGTGATCAATCGGATCTCCCAGCACGGCTGCGCGATGAGTTATAGGCATAGGAGTTCTACCTCTTAGCGGTTGGAATCCAGCACGCCATTGCTGCGTGACTCGTCAATAGCGGCCTCGTGCTCCTCGAAGGTCGTGCTAAAGACGGTTTTTCCTTCCTTGTCCACCGTGACAAAGTACAGCCAGGTGCCGTCAGCAGGATTTTCCATGGCACGAATCGCCTCGATGGAGGGCGAAGCAATGGGGGTTTCCGGCAGCCCCTCCTTGGCGTAGGTGTTCCATGCGGTCTTTCGCGCGCGGTCCTCATCCGTGGTTGCGATTTCCTGATCCGGCAGATCGTAATTGACTGTCGAGTCGAACTGCAGCTGCATCGGCTCCTCCAGACGGTTCAGAATAACGCGAGCGACTTTATCGAAGTCACCATCTGGCGACTCCATCTGAATCAGAGAAGCTGCGGTAATCAGCTCGTATGGAGACAGACCAACCATGTCCGCTGAAGCCATGAGCCCTGTGTCCTCATAGTTCTTCACCGATTCCTTGACCAATTTTGCCAGCATCTGTTCGGGCGTCTGCTGCGGGTCAAGGTGATGAACACCCGGCGTAATCAGTCCCTCAAGACGACGAGGGTCGTTGCCACGCGCAGCTACCGCGTCCCTTGCCCATTCTGGAACACCGAGCGCGGCCAAATCAGCCTCGCCAGCAGCACGTTCGAGATCGGCCTTGGACACGCAGTCATTGTCCTCAACGCAAGTGGCCTCTGAAATAAGCGAGAAAACTCCCTTACGCACATCCGATGAGGACACAATGCGGGTATCGGCGAAACGGGCGCCAGTCGGAATGTCAACGGTACCGACCTGATTTTCGACATTGAGAAGAGCCTCGACTGTCTCATCGGCCTTCATCCGCTGGTGGAGTCGGTAGAAACCCGGCTGCAATTCACTTGAATGGGAGTTTTCATTCGCGGCCTGGATGAATGCACGGGAAGACTTGACGACGCCGCTTTCCACCAATTGATTGGACAAATCAGTAAGTGACGTACCTTCACTGACCTCAACAATCGTCATTGGCCCCTCGGCTTTGCCGTCGTAATCGTCTACAATGCCCCCACGATTCCAGACGAGGCCAATCACTGCGAGGACCAACACGCATAACAGGACAGAAGTCACATTGATTGCCACTGCCGTTTGGCGGTGACGAACCCGAGGCTTTGTCCCACCGCTGCGAGCACCAGCGCGGTCCCGGTCGTCACCGCCGCTACCAGTGCGGCGCGCAGTCTGCGCGTCTTTACTCATCAATAATCTCCTCGAACGCAGCTCACTCTCCCATCGGTATCAGCAAGGAGTCCTCCCATTTGGGTACGACACGCGACTGGTAACGACTGGTGCGACATAGCTTTACGACGAAGTCGTAGCACTAGGTTGCATTGTAGGTGTGAATCGCCACTTCAACTTTTCAAATCCCTTGCACGAAGAAAACGTGCTCAGGTATTACACACTTAATAATTGCGCAAAGGTGGGTGAATTGTCACCTTTCGGTAACTTTTGTGTGCCCCTAGTCGGTATTTTCGTCCAAAGCTTTTGCCCGTCTGTCCAACCAGGACTGCAGAATTTCTACTGCCGCAGCCTGGTCAATAACCTTCCGCCCGGACTTAACATCAATACCTGCTGCGTGCAGCCGTGATTGAGCCATTACCGTCGTCATCCGCTCGTCGGCGTAATGCACTACGACTCGGTCACCGAGTCGGCGCTGCAGCCGGAATCCAACGTCAGTAGCTTTCCGCGCAGAAGTCCCGAACGTGCCGTCGAGCATAAGGGGCATTCCGACAACAATCTCGACGACCTCAAGTTCAGTGGCGAGTTCCACGAGCCGGTCAATATCCGGCCCGTCAGGATCTTTTCGCCCCGTTGCTCGAGTGACTGTTTCAACCGGGGTCGCCAGGATACAGTCGGGGTCAGAGACTGCGACACCAACGCGGACATCGCCGACGTCGATTCCGAGCCGTCGACCCCAACCGGGATCATCCTGGCCGGGGGTATCAATGCGGGGCTTAGCCATTGTTTACTGCTCTTCCGATAGCACAGCCGTTAATTGGCTACTTGGACAGTTCGGCCTCAACAGCGGCCAATGCTGCGTCGATACCGGAGGCATCAGAGCCGGAGCCCTGTGCCATTGCCGGTTTACCGCCGCCCTTGCCGCCGACCTCAGCGCCCATCAGCTTCACCAAATCGCCGGCCTTAATACCGCGATTGACGGCTTCATCCGAAACCGAGGCCACAAATGGAACCTTGCCGCCAGCGTTGGAAATCAACGCAATAACGCTTGGGCGATCCGCAAGACGCTTCGCCAAGTCATTAGCCAGCGAACGGATGTCCTTCATCTCCGTACCGTCGGGAAGCTTAAGGCCGAGGTAAGTAACATCGCCGATGGTGCGAGCGGACTCCAGGTGAGATGCGGCATTGGCCAGCAGCTGTCCGGCCTTGAAATCAGCGAGCTGCTTCTCTGCAACCTTGAGCTTCTCAGCCAATGCTGCGATGCGGTCTGGCAGCTCAGCAGACGGAGCCTTGAATTCAGTGGCCAGCCGTTCAGCCAGGAGACGCTCGGTGGACAGGTAGCGGAAGGAATCCATACCCGAGTAGGCCTCAATACGGCGCACGCCCGATCCGACAGAGGACTCGCCTAGCACAGCTACCGGACCAATCTGCGAAGAATGCGAAACGTGGGTACCGCCACACAGCTCAATTGAGAACGGGCCACCGACCTCGACAACGCGGACGATGTCGCCGTAGTTTTCGTTGAACAATGCCATGGCACCAGCGGCCTTGGCCTCTTCCAACGGCATCTCGGCAGTATTGACAGCCCAGTCGTTGTCGACAGCCTCATTGGTAATCTGCTCAATCTCACGGAGCTGTTCCGGTGTGAGCTGCTCACCGTACTTGAAGTCGAAACGGAGGTAGCCCGGCTTATTCATGGAACCAGCCTGAGTTGCAGTATCCCCCAGTACCTGACGCAGAGCACCGTGAATCAGGTGAGTTGCAGTGTGCGCCTGACGAGCACCGTGACGCCACTGCTCGTCTACCAAAGCTTCAGCGGAGACGCCCGGGGTAAACTCACCGGCTGTGACGATGCCCTTGTGCAGCCACAGCTTCTTGCCCACCTTTTGGACATCGTTGATGTGGACCACAGCGCCGGAATCAGTCACGATTCGACCACGGTCAGCCAGCTGACCTCCGGCCTCGGCATAGAGCGGAGTGCGGTCGAGGATAACCTCAATCTCATCGCCCTCTGCGGCAAACGCCTGCTTCTGGCCATCAGCAATGATGCCGAGAATCGTGGATTCGTCGGCAAGCCGATCGTAACCAGTGAAGGACGTCGGGTGTTCATCGATGAACTCGCGGTAGACGTGCAGGTCGGTGTGCGACTGCTTCTTTGCCTGGCTGTCGGCCTTTGCACGCGCACGCTGCTCAGCCATCTCGCGATCGAATTCCTCGCGGTCGATGGTCAGGCCAGCTTCTTCGGCCATCTCGATGGTCAGGTCGATTGGGAAGCCGTGGGTGTCATGCAGGGTGAAGGCATCGTGACCGGATAGAACGGTTTTACCCTCTGCCTTGGCCTTAGTGGCCGCGCGCTCGAACAGCTCCTCACCAGCGGACAGAGTCTTGGTGAAGGTCTTTTCCTCGGCGACGGCGACGCGGCGAATACGGTTCCAGTTCTCCGCGATCTCTGGGTACGACGGGGTCATGGTCTCGGCCGCGATACCAATCAGCTTCTCCAGCACTGGACCGTTAGCGCCGAGCAGGCGCGCAGAGCGGATAATACGGCGCAGAAGGCGACGCAGAATATAGCCACGATCGGAGTTCGAGGGGGTGACACCGTCGAGCATCAGCATCAAGCCGGTACGGCTGTGGTCAGCGATGACGCGGAAACGGATGTTGTCCTGGTGGTTCGAGCTGTATTTCGAACCGGTGAGCCGCTCAGCCTCGTCGATAACCGGACGCAGTAGGTCGGTTTCGTAGACGTTGTCGACACCCTGCAGCAGGAAAGCAACACGCTCGATCCCCATACCGGTATCGATGTTCTTCTTCGGCAACGGGCCAAGAATCTCGAAAGAGTCCTTGCCTGTTCCTTCGCCACGCTCGTTTTCCATGAAGACGAGGTTCCAAATCTCGATGTAGCGATCCTCGTCGGCCTCTGGGCCACCATCAGCACCGTACTCCGACCCACGGTCGTAGAAAATCTCTGAGCACGGACCACAGGGGCCAGGTACACCCATGGACCAGTAGTTGTCCGCCATACCTCGGCGCTGAATGCGCTCCTCTGGCACACCAACCTTCTCGTGCCAGATGTCATGGGCCTCATCGTCGTCGAGGAAAACCGTTACCCACAGCTTCTCAGCAGGGATGCCAAAGCCGCCGTCCTCAACAGCACCAGTCAGAAGGCTCCATGCATGAGTGATGGCACCTTCCTTGAAGTAATTTCCGAATGAGAAGTTACCCGCCATCTGGAAGAAGGTGTTGTGGCGGGTGGTGATACCCACCTCTTCAATGTCCAGTGTGCGCACGCACTTCTGAATTGAGGTCGCGGTGGAGAAGTCCGGAGTCTCATTGCCGAGGAAGTAGGGCTTGAACGGCACCATGCCGGCATTAACGAACAGCAGGTTCGGGTCATCCAAAACCAGGGAGGCACTGGGGACCTCGGTGTGTCCCGCCTTTACGAAATGCTGGATGAAGCGATTTCGAATTTCATGAGTCTGCACGGTGTTCTACTTCCTCGTTTCACGTCGAGCGTCCGAGATGTTTAATACAAAACTAGCAGTCTACCCGCTCGGTTCGAGCAACTTTAAAACCACCCCACCGGCACCCCGTAGATCCCGACCGATCTCGCCTACTTCGATTTCCGGCGGCTCCCCCGGATAATTCGGCGAATGCGTCCGAGGTACTCAGCCATGCCGTTTTCACGACCGTGATTGGATGGAACGAAATAATCAGTGCCCACCAACTGATCTGGTGGATACTGTTGGGCAACGACACCCATGGGGTCATTGTGCGGGTAGATATAGTCCACCGCGTGACCAAGGTCCTTAGCCCCGCTGTAATGTCCGTCGCGCAAATGCGGTGGCACCGGCCCGGTTTTCCCGGAACGAACATCCTTCAACGCCCCGTCGATTGCGCTTATGACCGAATTGGATTTCGGTGCCGTGGCCAAGTGAATCGTGGCCTGCGCCAGCGTCAGCCGAGCTTCCGGCATGCCTATCAAGGCAACGGCCTGCGCCGCGGCGACGGCGGTTTGCAGTGCTGTCGGGTCTGCCATACCGATGTCTTCGCTAGCCAGAATTACGATTCGGCGGGCAATAAACCGAGGGTCTTCCCCACCCTCAATCATCCGCGCCAAGTAGTGCAGGGCAGCATCGACATCAGACCCTCGAACGGACTTAATAAACGCGCTGGTGACGTCGTAATGCTGGTCGCCATCGCGGTCATAGCGAACCACGGCCCTGTTGATCGAATTGGCAAGCGACTCAGCGGTAATCTGCTCACCGTCGGCTACGGCTTCTGCGGCTGCCTCGAGGTACGTCAGAGAACGACGAGCATCACCAGCTGCCAGCGCAATGAGTTGATTACGTGCATCGTCTGTCATACTGACGCGACCATTGAGGCCGCGCTCATCAGTAAGTGCTCGATCAATGAGCGTGCCGACGGCTTCGTCATCCAGTGGCTGCAACTGTAACAACAGTGATCGACTGAGCAGCGGGGACACCACTGAGAAGGATGGGTTTTCCGTCGTTGCCGCAACGAGAAGGACAATCCGATTTTCCACGGCACCCAACAGGGCATCCTGCTGGGTCTTAGAGAAGCGGTGCACCTCGTCGATGAAGAGCACCGTTTGAATGCCCTGATTAACGAGCGTGCGACGAGCAGTATCGATAACCGCACGCACTTCCTTCACCCCGGCATTAAGCGCGGAAAGCGCTTCAAAGTGTCGACCGGTCGCCGCGGAAATCAAACTGGCAAGAGTGGTCTTGCCAGTTCCAGGAGGGCCAAACAGAATAACGGAGGTGTCGCCGCCACCCTCGACCAGACGGCGCAACGGTGCTCCGGGGGCTAGCAGGTGGTCTTGACCAACGACTTCATCCAGGTTTCGCGGTCGCATCCGAACCGCCAATGGCGCATGTGCACCTGGGTGGAAATAGGTGTTCGCATCGGAGTTCAGGCCAGTGCTTGCTGGCCCCGCACCCCGACCTTGGCTCTTGGCCGCCGCAGGGCTAGCGATCGAAGGCTCGTCGAAAAGCCCTGGAACGTCATCGGCGGAGCCGTTTGCACCGCCTGTCGGCAGCTTATTCGGATCCGCCACGTATGCCCTAGCCTTCCTCTTGCTCTAAGAAATCAATTACAGCATGTGCGAACTTTTCCAGCTCGTCGGCACGATCGTCCTCACATCTATGGGCGAACTGCGCAATGGCGCGAGCTGTGTTAGCCATGTCGCGTCGCTCCAATGCTGAGCCACCAACTTCCGGCTTCAGGTCCGTACGTCCTTCATGCCCCACCCACAGCGCTTGCTTCGGAGAACCGAAGAAGGAAACCGTTGCGGAGATGAAGAACCAACCGAGCAACGCCGCAGCAATGAACGCCATCATACGGCGGTCGCTCGTGTCGCGATACCAATGGTCACGAATCTCTTCCATCCATGCACGGACGAACACGTCGACCTCTGCCTCCGATGGGCGCTCCACGAAAACGTGCAGCGGGAAGCCTGCGACGACGCTGGCCACGTCGAAGATGACATCGCGGTAACCAGCCCACTCATAGTCGAGGAACTGAACCTTGTCCGCCAGCAGAATGTTGTCCGGGGCGAGGTCAAACGGAGTAAACGCCCTATGCGTGCCCTTCTCAATTCGACGTGCAGCATCCTCACCGAAAGAGCGCACAGCGTCGGGAACAGGAATGCCGGAGCCTTCAATAGCTCGCATGCCAAAGCGAATCCCCGACACAATGCCGTGGTCACGCGCCTCGAGAGCCTCACGATCGACCTTGTTCTTCACCCACATACGACGACGCAGGGTCTCAAACCCCTCTTCGCGAGTATGCGTGTGAATATGCATCCGGCCCAGCGACGCGCCGAGACTGCGGAATGCGCGCAAACGTCGCTCTTCATCGTCACGAAAGAGTACGTCCGCAAGAGTGTCCACGACACCGACGTCGCTGAGAACCAATAGCTGCTTTGAAACATCGTAAGCAAGAAGCTGAGGCCCCGGGCGAACGTCGTCAGGCAGCGTATTGATGAACTGGTACGCCACGACTTCCCGTAAAACGGCCGGATCGACACCTTCAGTCATCGTAGGAATTTGCTTTACGACGACCGTGCGCTCCTGCATAAAGGGATTTGTGGCGACCCGTACGCGGACAACAAGAGCGTTTGACTGGCCTGTAAGTACTTCTGGATCCGACAACACTGGAGTGCCGCCGAATCGTGCGGACAGTAGTGTCTCTGCATCTTTAACTACACTGTCAACTTCTGCTGCAGCGTCGTCCGAGTACTCCATTGAATGCCCTTTCAATGAGCCAGTTTCAGTCAGGCGATACGGATGTCGCGTTGTGGCCCGTACCGCCTTGGTTAGGAGGAATTGACCCCGCTCGCGCTGTTCACGCTGGAGTGGCGGAGCACATTCCTCGCAATGTGATTTCCTTGTTTACTTGCTGTCGCCTGCGTCGGCTGCTGCCTTGGCGCCGTCTGCCTTCTGCTTTGGCTTCGGCTTGAAGTCGATACCGGTCTCCTTGCGCTGCTGAGCGGTAATCGGAGTCGGGGCGTCAGTCAACGGATCAACGCCGCCACCGGACTTCGGGAAGGCAATAACTTCGCGAATGGAGTCAACGCCGGCCAGCAGGGAAACGATACGGTCCCAACCGAATGCGATACCACCGTGCGGCGGAGCGCCGTACTGGAAGGCGTCCAGCAGGAAGCCGAACTGCTCCTGTGCCTCTTCCTCGCTGATGCCCATAACATCGAAGACGCGCTTCTGGACATCTGGGCGGTGAATACGAATGGAGCCGCCACCAATTTCGTTACCGTTGCAGACAATGTCGTAGGCGTAAGCCAGTGCGTTGCCCGGATCCTTGTCGAAGGTATCCATGTGCTCTGGCTTCGGCGAGGTGAAGGCGTGGTGCACAGCAGTCCACTGGGAGTGGCCCAGGGCAACGTCACCGGAAGCGGTAGCGTCGGCAGCCGGCTCGAACAACGGTGCGTCGACGACCCAGGTGAATGCCCAGTCGCCTTCCTTAATCAGGCCGAGCTTCTTGGCAATCTCTCCACGAGCAGCACCCAGCAGTGCACGGGAGCTCTTAGCATCACCTGCAGCGAAGAAGATGCAGTCACCCGGCTTCGCGCCGACGTGCGCCGCGATGCCTTCACGCTCTGCGTCAGTAATGTTCTTGGCAACCGGGCCGCCCAGAGTGCCGTCCTCCCCAACGAGGATGTAGGCCAGGCCCTTTGCGCCGCGCTGGCGGGCCCAATCCTGCCAGGCGTCGAGCTGACGACGAGGCTGCGATGCGCCACCGTCCATAACAACTGCACCAACGTAGTCGTTCTGGAAGACACGGAAAGTGGTGTCCTTGAAGAACTCAGTGCACTCCACCAACGGAATGTCGAAGCGCAGATCCGGTTTGTCAGAACCGTACTTCTCCATGGCCTCCTTGAAGGTCATGCGTGGAATCGGAGTCTGAACAGTGACACCGGCCTCGGCGAAGATAGCAACCAGAATCTCTTCTGCCAGCGCAATGACATCGTCCTGCTCGGCGAAGCTCATCTCAACGTCGAGCTGAGTGAACTCTGGCTGGCGGTCAGCGCGGAAGTCCTCATCGCGGTAGCAGCGAGCAATCTGGTAGTAGCGTTCCATGCCAGCGACCATAAGCAGCTGCTTGAACAGCTGAGGGGACTGCGGCAGTGCATAGAAAGTGCCCGGCTTCAAACGAGCCGGCACTACGAAGTCACGAGCGCCTTCCGGCGTAGAGCGAGTCAACGTCGGAGTCTCGATTTCGGTGAAGTCGTGGCTGTCCAGCACCTTACGTGCTGCGCGGTTGACAGCCGCTCGAAGACGCATAATCTTGGCCGGGCCTTCACGGCGTAGGTCTAGGTAGCGGTACTTCAGACGGGCTTCTTCGCCCACAGTGCCAGAAGTTCCAACATCCTCGAGCTGGAACGGCAATGCCGCCGACTCGTTGAGGATGGTCAGCTCCGTAACATTGACCTCAATTTCGCCCGATGCCAGGTTCGGGTTTTCGGAGCCCTCCGGGCGCTTCTCAACGACACCGGTGACCTGAATGCAGTACTCGCTGCGCAGGTGGTGTGCACGCTCAGCAACTTCACTGTTGCGGAACACAACCTGGGCGTAACCGGAGCGGTCACGCATGTCAATGAAGATCACACCACCGTGGTCACGGCGGCGTCCTACCCAACCGGTCAGGGTTACTGTGCTGCCGGCGAGGTCAGCGCGGAGGTCTCCGGCAAGATGCGTACGAAGCACTGCGAATTGGTCCTTCCAAAATTGGTGCTATAGGGATTAACGCTGTGGATAGCGGTTTCGTCCGTGTAGTCTACCTTGAAGCCATAAAGGTGAGAAGAAGACCCCGGTTATTTTGCCTATTACCGGTCATCGCCCCGGTCATCGCGTTGGGTCTACCTCGGGCTTTATGTACTCACTTAGACATAGATCTTTGTAGGCCCTGACGTTGACTTCCATACGGACACTTTGACGCAGCGCTATTCAATGGCCCGTTTTCCGAACCCTATGCAATAGTCTTACTCCTATGACCTTCCGGAATGACTTCCAAAAGAGCTCGGCTCGTGCCGAGCGACGCTCGGGTGGTGGCCGCGCTATTGCAGTAGGCGGTGGCGGCATCGGCGGCCTTGTCCTCATTGGCCTGTACTTACTTCTCGGCGGCGACCCGGGACAATTGGGACAGCTGACAGGTGCCCAGAACAATCAGTCCTCTCAGACTGCACAGCAGTCCCCTGGTGAGGATCCCTGCAAGACCGGCGAAGATGCCAACAGCCGCATCGATTGCCGAATGGAATTCACCGGCATTTCCGTCGACCAGGTGTGGGCGGAGCAACTCCCCGCACAGGCCGGCATCAAGTACACAAACCCAGGCCTAGTCCTCTTTGAAGGCTCAACTCAGTCGGGCTGCGGCGCGGCGTCCTCGTCCACCGGCCCGTTCTACTGCCCCGCCGATCAAACGGCCTACTTCGACACGGAGTTCTTTAGCACCCTGGAGCGCATGGGCGGAGGCAACGGCCCGCTCGCGCAGGAGTATGTCGTAGCCCACGAATTCGGTCACCATATCCAAAATTTGGAGCGTACGCTCGGCCGCAGTAACTACAACGAGCCTGGCCCCGATTCCGATGCCGTAAAGATTGAGCTGCAGGCAGACTGCTATGCGGGTATCTGGGCTCACTACGCGGACAAGGGGCCGGACGCAATCCTCGAACCGCTTTCCGACGAGCAAGTTGCCGATGCCCTCAAAACTACGAAAGCCATTGGCGATGACACCATCCAGCAGCATTCCGGCGGTGGTGTTCAACCGGACTCCTGGACCCACGGCTCGGCTGAACAGCGTACGAAGGCATTCCTCACCGGCTACAAGTCAGGAAAGATGTCTCAGTGCGACACTCTCGAGCGCGGCGTCTACAGCTAGACTCCGCACTCAACAAATGCACGTTTCCTAGATGCGCGACTGCAACTCCTGAACCAGCGCATCTAGGGCCACCGCGTGCTGCTCGTGGGACTCGAGGTTCTTCAGCTGAACCTCGCCCGCGGCCAATTCAGACTCGCCGAGGACCAACGCAAATCGGGCTCCAGCGCGATCGGCACCCTTCATTGCACCCTTCAGCCCGCGGCCACCGTAGGACATATCCGCGCGGATACCCGCTTGGCGCAGCTTATTGATCTGTACCGCCATAGCGTGAGCGGCTTCTTCACCGAGTGCAACACCATAGACATCGACGCGTCGACCATCGCTGGCCTGCTTGCCCTCGGCTTCCAGTGCGAGCAGCGCACGATCCACACCCAAGCCAAAGCCAATTCCAGACAGCTCTTGGCCGCCGAGCTGCGCCATCAGCCCGTCGTAGCGACCACCGCCACCGATACCCGACTGCGCACCAAGGCCGTCGTGAACAAACTCGAAGCACGTCTTGGTGTAGTAGTCCAATCCGCGCACCATTCGCGGATTGATGACATAGGGCACCTTCATGTCATCCAGCAGCCCAGTCACCGATTCAAAGTGGCTGCGAGCGGTATCAGAAAGGTGGTCCAACATCAGTGGCGCGTCGGCGAGCATTTCCTGCATTTCCGGTCGCTTATCGTCGAGGAGGCGCAGCGGATTGATGTTTGCACGGTGGCGCGTTTCCTCATCCAAAGGCAGGTCAAACAAGAATTCCTGCAGCTTAGCGCGGTATTCGGGACGACAGGTGTTGTCACCGAGGCTTGTCAGCTCAAGCCGGAATCCTTCCAGGCCGATGCCGCGGAAGCATGCGTCGGCAAGCGCGATAACCTCAGCGTCCAGCGCGGGATCATCGACGCCGATTGCCTCTACGCCCACCTGCTGCAACTGACGGTAACGGCCGGCCTGCGGGCGTTCATAGCGGAAGAACGGCCCCGCGTAGGAAAGCTTGACCGGCAGCTGACCGCGGTCGAGATTGTGCTCAATGACCGCGCGCATTACGCCTGCAGTCCCCTCCGGGCGCAGGGTGACCGAGCGGTCGCCGCGGTCGGCGAACGTGTACATCTCCTTGGTGACGACGTCCGTCGATTCACCTACGCCGCGTGCAAAAAGCCCGGTTTCCTCGAAAATTGGCAGCTCAATGTGCTCATAGCCCGCGAGTCGTGCGCGGTGCTGGAATGAGTTCCGCACCGCCTCGAATTCGCGGGAGACCGGCGGGACGTAATCCGGCACGCCCTTGGGCGCGGAGAACGGCTTCAACTTCTTTGGCTTCTGGCTAGAGTTCACTCCGCTAACTCTACCTGCCAACTCTCACGACGTGTCAGCCAGGCTAGGTGAGGTTTTGCAGGAAGGGGTTGGTCTCGCGCTCCTCGCCTATCGACGATGCGGAGCCATGGCCCGGAAGAATCATGAGGTCATTCGCCAGCGGGAGGACCTTATCCTTCAACGACTGCTGCATGTGCTCCGGACTACTGCCCGGTAAATCTACGCGACCGATAGCCCCCTTAAAGAGGACATCCCCGCTGAAGATAATCTCATCTTCCCCATCGGAAGCGCGCAGCATTACGCACCCCGGAGAGTGACCCGGTGCGTGAATGACTTCGAAATTTAACCCTGCCCACTTAACTTCGTCGCCATCTTCGAAGAAACCAGCTTTTGTATAAGCCTGCATGGATTCGATGTCAAAGAGGTGTCCGAAAGAAGAACCGCCGAGTTTCGGATTGGCCAGCAACACATTGTCGCTTTCGTGAATGAAGACAGGGATATCCCAGAAGTCGGCGGCCTCCGCGACATCGCGGACGTGGTCGATATGACCATGGGTCAGCAGAATTGCTTCCGGCTTCCAATCTCGCTTTTCAACCTCGCCGCGTATTACCTCGAACGCTCCCATGCCCGGGTCAACAATCACGCACGGGGTAGCCAAATCGTCCATCTCCGGAGCGCCTGTTGCCACGTAGCAGTTGGTCTGAAAAGGGCCGGCTGCAAATCCAAATATCTCCATAGCGCACATTCTATCGAGTGTCTGCTTGGCTCGAGCTGGGTTCATTTATCACGCTGTTAAGTTCCCGCTAAAACGACGGCTGATAGGTGGCGAAACCCGTAGAACTGTTCTTGGCAATTGGAACTGACGATTGGAAACTTTTATGCAGATTACGTACTCAGCCACTATCACCTTTTTCATCCTGACAGCTGTGGGAACGGCTCTAGCAGGTTATCCGCGACTGGCCTTCATCCTTTTCATGTCAGCCGCAATAAGCCTGGGTGCGAGGAGTCTAACTCGCCGTTGTCGTAGTCGTGTTGTCGAAGGCACAGGCAGAAGTAAGAGCTGCATCACGCCGGAGAAGGTGAAGAAGTACCGTCGCCAACACCCCGATGTCGGCATCAAAGAAGCTGTCGAAGCTCTACGTGCTAAAGCGGAACGCCCTTTCCCATGCCGACTTGGCCTGTCATCTCGCAAATGAGAACCGACTCCGGGCATAATGGTCGATTGTGTACACGACGGTGACCGACTGAGCTTTTACTTCAAATTCGGTCACTATCAATGGGCAAAATCGTCCGCTGGTGTTCCGTCACCAGCAATAGATGACTAACAGATACGGAGATAGACTAGTGGCCAGTAATGAGCAAAGGCGCAAAGATGCGATGCGGACGCTCGAGCGCGAACTTAAGCGCCGTGCACGTGCCGAGAAGCTGAAGCCACTGGGTGTTGTCGTAACCACCTTGGCTATCCTGCTCTTTATCGGTGGCGGAATCTACCTGCTGACCACGGCTGGCGGCGCTGACGACAATGAGGCCGCTGATGAATCCACGACTCCCGTCGAACCTGCAGCTCTGACAGCTACTCCCGTCAGCGGTGAAAAGGTTCCGATGAAGCGCTCTTCCCCGCTTCCGGAAACCGTGACCTGTGACTACCCGGATGATGGCGAGGCATCGAAGGACATCGATAAGCCAGCTACCGACAACGTTCCCGCCACTGGCACGGTAACCATCACTCTGAAGACTAACCAGGGCGACATTCCGATGGAGTTGGACCGCGCTATTTCACCTTGCGGTGTCAATGCGATTGAGCACATGGCCAAGTCCAACTACTTCAACGACACCGTGTGCCACCGTATCACCGGTGGTGGCCTGAATGTTCTGCAGTGTGGTGACCCGACTGGTACCGGTACCGGCGGCCCGGGCTTCAAGTTCGCTGGCGAGTGGCCGGTCAAGGATTCTGGTCTGGATCAGAACACCCCGTTGGTGTACCCGAAGGGCTCTATCGCCATGGCAAACCCGAGCGACCCGGATGCCAACGGCAGCCAGTTCTTCCTCAACTGGGCAGATTCTCAGCTGCCACCGCAGTACACCGTGCTTGGCTCCATGACTGACGAGGGCACCAAGACGGTTGCGGACATTGCGAAGAATGGTATCGAGGGTGGCGGTACCTCTGACGGTAAGCCAGCTAAGGAAGTCCGTATTGAGAAGGCGGAAGTCAAGTAGTTGACTCAACTAACTGATTGAGAAATTCATCAAAAACAGGGCCAAGGTGTTTCACCTTGGCCCTGTTTTAATACCGACGCGGCCTCAATCTTTATTCACATATCGATGCGCTGATAAACCGGCTACTGACCAGAAGTAATGCGGTAAACATCGAAGACTCCCTCGACACCGCGCAAAATGTTGATGATATAGCCCATCTGCTTCGTGTCCGAGACTTCGAAGCTGAAGCGCATCACAGCTACGCGGTCATCGGAAGTATGAGAGGACGTCGACAGGATTGAGACCTTCTGATCGGAGAACACACGAGTAATCTCCGAGAGCAACCCGTGGCGGTCGAGCGCTTCGATTTGCACCGTGACCATGAACACTGCGCCGGAGGAATCTGTCGCCCAGGAAACCTCGATAATGCGCTCGGGCTCCTGGTGCAGCTTTTCCGCATTAGTGCAGTCCGTACGGTGCACGCTGACCCCGCCGCCGCGGGTGACGAAGCCAAAGATGGCATCGCCAGGCACAGGCGTACAGCATTTGGCCAGCTTAGCGGCCATATCCGCGCTTCCTTCTACTAACACACCCGTACTGTCAGCGCGGCGTGGCGTGTTGTGCACGTTCATCTTTGAAATTGGTGTGCGGGAGACCAGCTGCTCTTCGGCATCGTCTGTGCTCGAGAACTGCGCCATTAGGCGGTGAGTCACATGCTGCGCCGAAACCTGCCCCTTACCGATAGCGGTATAGAGTGCGTCGACGTCCGCATAGTGCAGCTCGGAGGCAATCTGCTTGATGGATGCCGGAGTGAACAGTCGGTGCATCGGCAAACCACCGCGCTGCACCTCCGCAGCCAGCGCGTCACGTCCGGCATCGAGTGCCTCCTCGCGGCGCTCCTTGGCGAACCACTGACGGATCTTAGCCCGCGCACGTGGTGTTTTAACGAACTTCTCCCAGTCCTTGGACGGACCAGAATGGGCATCTTTGGACGTGAAAATCTCGACGCGGTCACCGGTTTTTAGCGGTGATTCCAACGCCACCAACTTGCCGTTGACCTTGGCACCAATGCAGCGGTGGCCAACCTCAGTGTGAACCGCGTAGGCAAAGTCGACCGGCGTGGAGTCCGCGGGCAAAGTGATGACATCACCCTTCGGCGTGAACGCAAAAATTTCAGTGACTGAGAGATCATAGCGCAGCGAGTCCAGGAACTCGTTAGGATCTGCGGCCTCGCGCTGCCAATCCAGCAGCTGACGCATCCACGCCATCTGATCGACTTCGGCGGAATCTCCCTTATGAGAGCCTTTTGTTTCCTTGTAGCGCCAGTGTGCGGCAATGCCGTACTCAGCGTTGTAGTGCATCTCATGGGTGCGAATCTGCACTTCTAGCGGGGCCCCACCTGGACCAATGACCGTTGTGTGCAACGACTGGTAAACCCCGAAGCGCGGCGCGGAAATATAGTCCTTGAATCGCCCCGGCATGGGTTTGAACAGCGAGTGGACGGCGCCCATGGCGGCGTAGCAGTCCTTGGTCGTGTCCACCAGAACTCGAAGTCCGACCAGGTCAAAAATCTCGTCGAACTCGTGGCCCCGGACAATCATCTTTTGATAAATCGACCAGTAGTGCTTCGGCCTGCCCTGTACCTCAGCAGCAATGTGAGACTCCTTCAGATCCTTCTGAATCATCTCGGAGACTTCCTGGATGTACCGGTCCCGCTGCGGCGCTCGGTCTGCGACCAAACGCACAATCTCGTCGTACTTCTTCGGGTACAAAATGGCAAAGGAGAGATCTTCCAACTCCCACTTCACGCTGGCCATTCCCAAACGATGCGCCAGGGGTGCAATCACCTCGAGGGTCTCGCGGGCCTTCTTAGCCTGCTTTTCCGGCGGCAGGAAACGCATTGTGCGCATGTTATGCAGCCGGTCGGCCACCTTGATAACCAGCACGCGCGGGTCCTGGCTCATGGCGATAATCATCTTTCGCACGGTCTCTGCCTCGGCGGCGGAGCCCAACGCAACCTTGTCCAATTTGGTCACGCCGTCGACTAGTCGCGCGACCTCTGGGCCGAAGTCCCGCTCCAGGTCCTCCAGCGTGTAATCGGTGTCCTCGACCGTGTCATGCAGCAGCGCCGCCACCAGCGTGGTGGTATCCATACCAATCTCGGCGGCAATAGTGGCGACTGCAAGCGGGTGAGTGATGTATGGCTCGCCGGATTTCCGGTACACGCCGTCGTGAAGGCGCTCGGCGGTATCGTAGGCACGCTGAAGCACAGCTAAATCCGCGCGCGGATGCACCTGCCGATGCACCGCGACAAGGGGATCTAGCACCGGGCGGGTCTTCGTTCTGTTTCCGGTAAGGCTTCGCGCTAGGCGAGCACCATAACGGCGTGCGGGCCCTTCAGCCATGGCTCATTCACCCCTTATTAACCACGTACAGAGGCAGATCAGCAAGCTTCTCCCGAGCGCCCAGGCCTTCAACCTCCAGCACGGTGCACAGCCCGGTCACCTCGACACCGGCTGTCTCTAGCAGGGCGCGAGCTGCACACAGGGTGCCACCAGTTGCCAACACATCGTCGACAAGTACGGCCTTCTTGCCCTTCAGCTCAAACCCACTAGCCGGAATCTCAAGCGCGGCCGTACCGTATTCCAGTTCATAGGTCTCCGTCAGCACAGGTGGTGGGAGCTTGCCCTTCTTACGAATAGCGAGCACTCCCAGTCCGAGCTTGTATGCCACCGCAGAACCCAGCAGGAATCCACGCGCATCGAGGCTGCCGATAATATCGGCCCCGAACTCTTCCACCTTGGCGGAAATCTCGTCCACAAGCAGGGCGAACGTCGTGGCGTCGGCAAGCGCCGGCGTCAGGTCCTCGAACAGTACGCCCTCAACTGGAAAATCGGGCACAAACCGAATCTGATCAGCTAATGCCTCACGCGCGTGTGCATACGACACAGGTTTAAGCTCCTTTTCGGCAAAAAGAAAAAGTGCGGGTACCTGTCAACGATACCCGCACAATGCGCTTTTAAAGTAGTTTCACCCGAACCACTGGGAGGCGCTACCTCCTACTGCCCCGGACGCCAGGACAGCGGCTTGTTTTCATCGCCCTCAAGCTTCGGAGTCTTCACCGTTCGTTTCGGCGTCGACTGTTCCATTTCGCTTGTCGACGCGTCTTCCGCGCCCGTGCCCTCCGCGGCATCGGCGGCAGCCGACTCAGTGTTCGAGTCTTCCCCAGCAGATACCTTTGTGCGAGCGGCCAGCACCGCTTCATCATGCTTGCGGTATTCACGCTGACGCGACTTGAGCGTTACCAACAGCGGCGAAGCCAGGAAAATCGAGGAGAACGTGCCCTGAATAATGCCGATGAGCTGGACCAGCGCCAAATCCTTCAGCGTACCGACACCCAGCATGCCCACGGCGATAATCATCAGTGCCAGGATTGGCAGCAGCGTCGACACTGTGGTGTTGATAGAACGCATGATGGTTTGGTTGACAGCCAGATTCACCAGCTCGGCGTAACTTCTACGTGTCGATGAACGATAGCCTGCCGTATTCTCGTCGACTTTGTCGAAGACCACGACGGTGTCGTACAGCGAGAACGACAGCACGGTCAGGAGACCGATAATGGTGGCCGGGGTGACATCAAGGCCGATCAGCGCGTAGATGCCCATAATCACGATTGCGTCCACGGCCAGGGCGAGGATGGCAGAAATGGCCATGTCACGCTCGAAGCGGATAGTGATGTAGGCGAATACCAAGCCCAAGAACACTACTGCAGCCAGCAGCATGCGGTTGGTAATCGACGAGCCCCACGACTCCGAAACGGTCGAGTCACCAATCGCATCCGGGGTCTGCTCCCCCTGTGCGTCGACGGGTTTGAATGCGTCGTTCAGTGCGACGCGAGCACTATTAATCTCGTCCTGAGTCAGCTTCTCTGAGGTGATTTCCAGAATGCGGCCTTCGCCAGAACCGATGATCTGCACCAACTCCGGCTTGACGCCGGTGGCGTCGGTGAAGACCTCCTCAGCCTGTTCAGTCGTCACTGACGCAGGCGGCATAGTCATCTTGGTGCCGCCCTCGAAATCGATACCGAAGCTGAACCCTCGAATCAGCATCGATGCTACAGCAACGACAATGACGGCAATCGCAATCTGGTACCAGCGCTTCCGCTTACCGACGATGTTGATTCCACCCTCGCCGGTGTAGAGGCGGCGGAAGAATGAGTCCTCGTTAGCCGCGTCATTTTCGCTAGTCAGCGCCGGATTCGTCTGAGTAGTATTCATGGATTCCTACTTCCCCTCATTCGCGCCGGAGTCAGCCGAACCGGTGTCGGCAACTGCACTGGCGGCTGCATTGGAGGTGACAGCCTTTTTACCGGTAGCTACGGACTTGTTCCTGTTAGCGACCTCCATGACTGAACCAAAGCCGTTCATGGATGGTTTGGACAGTGCCGGCCACTTGCGAGTAGCCAGAATGACCAGTGGCGCAGTCACCAGGAAGGCGGTCACAATATCGAATGCCGTGGAAAGACCAAGCGTGAATGCGAAACCACGCACATCGCCAACAGCCAGGATGTAGAGGACCACAGCCGCAATGATGGACACAAAGTTACCCGACAGGATCGTACGCCGTGCTCGTCGCCAAGCATGCGGTACCGCAGAGCGGAATGTCCTACCCGCACGAATCTCATCCTTAATGCGTTCGAAGAAGACGATAAAGGAGTCAGCTGTCACGCCGATGGAAATGATGATACCGGCGATACCAGCGAGATCGAGTGAGTAGCCAATCCAGCGACCGAGCAGCACGAGTACGCCGTAGACCATCGCACCAGCTGCTGCCAGTGAAACCAGCGAGATGGCTCCGAGGCCTCGGTAAAGAACGATTGCGTAGACGACAATCAGAGCAATACCGATAATGCCGGCAAGCAGACCGGCCTCCAGGGAGGCCGACCCCAGCATGGCTGGAATGGTCGTAGTGGTACCGCCCGGCTCGCCGTCCTCACCTGCGAAGGACAGTGGCAGTGCGCCGTAACGCAAGTTATTCGCCAGCGCCTGTGCCTCATCGATAGTGAAATCACCCGTGATTCGAGTAGCTGAACCGACCGGGGTTGCCTCCTGAATCACCGGCGCGGAAATAACCTTCGAGTCCAACACGATGGCGACCTGCTGCTGCAGGTAGTCATTGGTCAGCTTGGTCCAGGTACGAGCGCCGGTGTCGTTCTTACCGGACTTGAAGCTAAAGGAGACCTGAATTTGACCAGACTGCTGATCGTAGCCACCGCTAATCGGTGCATTGGTGTCGATAGCATCACCGGACAGACGCTGGCCTCTGACCTCGTCGTCTTGCCCAATCAACAGAGGAGCCTTGCCCAGGAAGATTGCCTTACCGCCTTCTGGCGCACAGGTCACCAGCGGCTTGGCCGGGTCATCGGCACCCTGTAGCGGATCAACTGCATCGCGGTTATCGCAGG
Organism: Corynebacterium sp. HMSC074C03; assembly: GCF_001838285.1. Lineage (NCBI taxonomy): Bacteria > Bacillati > Actinomycetota > Actinomycetes > Mycobacteriales > Corynebacteriaceae > Corynebacterium > Corynebacterium sp. HMSC074C03. The sequence continues at coordinate 131,422 of NZ_KV836254.1, forward strand.
TCATTAGCGCAGCGGCTGCAAACTGTGTCGTTGGATCGTCGGACTGACGAGTCGCCAACAGCACGTCACGAACCTTCGTACGCAGCTCTGCCGCTTCAATCGAGTTCGCCGGCTTTGCCGGAGCCGTTGCGTCCAGCTTCGGGGCCTCGCCCAGCGACTTGGACAGTTCCTCCGGGACCGGCTGGTCCGGGTTCTGTGACTTGAAGGCATCAATTGCACGCTTCTGCGTCTCGTTCATGTCCTTGTACAGGCCATCGACGCGCTTGGTGGCGTCCTCCTTCGACAGGACACCGACCGAAACCCAGTCCTCTGCGGTCTTTTTGACTACTTCACCAAAGGCAGCTTCATCAGGGCCCTGCGTGGGCTGCTCTACCGGACGGAAAAACAGCTGCGAAGTCTGTCCGAGGGAACGTGCCTCCTGGGAGTCTTCACCCGGCACGGTGATGACCAGGGTGTCACCGTCAGTGACAACTTGAGCGCCGCTGACACCCATGCCGTTTACGCGGTTCTCCAGAATCTTGCGAGCCTGGTCGAGCTGATCGCGGGTCGGCTTTTCGCCCTGCGGCACCAGGGTTACTCGGGTACCGCCCTGCAAATCGATACCCAACTTTGGCTTGGCCGATCCGCCGCCGGTGAAAAAGACGAGTGCGTACGTAAGGATAAGGAAGCTGACAAACAGCGCCAACAGCCACTGTGGCCAGTTCCTCTTGAATGTATTCGCACCAGATCTGGATTTGCTGTTCAAAGCAAAGTCTCCTGAATCGTGACGTTTAGGTACTTGAACGTTTCGGGTTGAAACGCGTGTCTATAACTCCACCGCGAACTCGCGCAATACCAGGTAGGGGCATTGCGGGCGTCGCCAAGCAAGGCTATAAACACCAACCGCTAGAGGATAACCGATTTAGCGGCCTGCGCCGGTTTTGACTTGTACCTGTTTAGTGAAAATCTTCCCACGCTTGCCGACGGCGAAACCTGGGTCGCGCCCGCTAGCCCCACGGCACACGCTGCAGCCTGGATGCATGCAAACCGGCAGGGCGTGGGCATACAAAAACTGCTACTACTTTTCGGGGGAAGTGGAATCGTCTGGACCCGAGGTATCCGGATTACTCGGGGTATTCGGGTTCTCGACCTGCTCATTGATGTCCGAAGCTGCATTGTCAGCAGGGCCGTGGCCGGTGATTTCTTGGACATCGCCGACGTGGTCATCTGGCGCATCGGAAACACGGCCACGTCGATCACGGTGAGCGTAGCTCGCTCCGGTACCGGTGGTGAGGTTGCGGGCAATGGCACCCTTTTCCCAACGGGTCACGATGCCGTCAGCGATGATTAGGTCGACGGTTGTTTCGGTCGTATCAACGACGACACCATGCATACCGGAACCGGTGATGACCTCCGCGCCCGGGGCCAACTTATCCTGCATGTCCCGGATGGTGCGCACCTGCTTGTTCTGCTTGATAATCTGCCAAATTGGCAGCGCCAGGAACAAGAAAATAAGTAGGAGGAGAATAGTTTGATTCATGTCTGCCGAGTTTAACGAATTGCCAGCTAGCAATTCCACACTGACCCGGGCGGGTCGATGAGAAAGCTATTCTCCAATAGTTCCCTCCGGGGGCTGCAGCCCCAAGTGCCGCCATGCTCGGGCAGTTGCCACGCGCCCGCGCGATGTACGTGCAATCATCCCGGCACGGACCAGGTAGGGCTCGCACACTTCTTCCACAGTCGAGGGCTCCTCACCCACTGCCAGTGCCAGCGAGTTTACCCCCACCGGCCCACCGCCGTGTCCCTTGACCAGGGCTGTCAGCACTGCCCGATCCAGACGGTCGAGCCCCAGCTCGTCGACATCGAAGACAATCAATGCCGCCTTGGCCGCACCAAGATCAATAACGCCACCAGAGTGAACATCCGCGAAATCGCGGACGCGGCGCAGCAGACGGTTGGCAATTCGCGGTGTACCGCGCGAACGCGACGCAATCTCCACTGCAGCCTCCGGGCTGATGTCTACCCCGAGGATCCCAGCGGCACGGGTAACCACCTTGGTCAGATCTTCGACCTCATAGAACTCCATCTGCGCAGTAAAACCAAAGCGGTCACGCAGTGGGCCAGTCAGCATACCCGAGCGCGTCGTTGCGCCTACCAGCGTAAAAGGTGGAATCTCGAGTGGAATTGACGTAGCTCCAGGCCCCTTGCCCACGATGACATCAATACGGAAATCTTCCATTGCCATGTAGAGCATTTCCTCCACGGGCCTGGCAATGCGGTGGATCTCGTCAATGAAGAGTACATCGCCCTCGAGCAGGTTCGACAGCATTGCTGCCAAATCGCCAGCGCGAATAAGCGCCGGACCGGACGTCATTCGCAGGGAGGACCCCATCTCCTGCGCAATAATCATGGCCATGGTGGTCTTACCCAGGCCGGGAGGTCCCGACAGCAGAATGTGATCCGGAGTCACATTTCGACCCCGTGCCCCGGAAAGCACCAAATCCAGCTGTTCGCGGACCTTGGGTTGGCCGATAAACTCCCCTAACGACTTTGGTCGCAGGTTCGATTCCGCATCGACTTCCTCGACCTGAGCGCGGGCATCGACATCACGTTGTGCACCATTTCCCCCACCGCCAAAATGGTCGTTGGCTGCCCCACCTAAAGAGTCCCTGAAGGGATTGCCCGACACGTTAAACTCCGTGCGCTCTATATCGCTCATAGTCCCCTCATCCTAGTGCACTGCCAATTTTCATCATCAATGTAGCTGCAGGTCCTCGACCTGGATTTACTTCTCGCCCAATGTCTTTAGCGCCGCCTTCAGCGCCATCGATGTATCCAAGGTCGGATCAATCCGAACAACGGTTTCCGCTGCCTCATTCGCATCAGCTTCCGGGAACCCAAGCCCGACCAAAGCACCAACGACCTGGTCCAGATCTGCCTTCAAAACAATGCCAGGCGCTGCTCCGCTTGCAGCTTCCTCCGGCTGGGATACCGCCCTATCCGCGAAAACCTCGACCTTATCCTTCAACTCAACCAACAGGCGCTCCGCCAATCGCTTGCCGACGCCGTTAGCTACTTGCAAGGCCTTCGCATTCTTTGAGGCAACCGCATTGGCAATCTCGGCCGGCGACAGTACCGAAAGAACTGACATCGCCACCTTTGGCCCCACTGTCGAGACAGTGCGCAAGAGCGCAAACATCTCACGTTCCTGCGAGTCGGCAAAACCAAAGAGCGTAATCGCATCTTCACGAACCGCCATTGTGGTCAACATGAAAGTCTGCTCATGCCTCACCAACTGGGAAGCTAGCCTGCCTGTAATGGTGACCAAATGCCCGACACCACCGCACTCGATAACGCAATAGTCCGCACCGAGGTCGATAACTTCACCGCGAAGAGATGCAATCACTTCTCACAATTCCTTTCACTACGGCTTCCCTAAAGACACCGCGATAAACGCCGAACTCACAAGTGTTCTCTAGCAAGCTCCCCTACCGCGAGCGATTCTCACGGCGAGAAAGCTCCAATTCCCGCTCCTCGTACTGCTTCGCAAGCGCAGCCAAAGTGTCGCGCTGGCGTTGCAGAACCGGACCACGCCAACAGTGGCAGATAGCGATGGCCAAAGCATCCGCTGCATCTGCAGGTTTTGGCGGAGTTTCCAACCCGAGGATTCTCGTCACCATCATGGTCATCTGCTTCTTATCAGCTCGACCGTTGCCGGTGAGCGCCTTCTTTACCTCCGATGGCGTGTACATATGCACTTCCAAGCCGCGTCTCGCCGCAGCGAGGACAAGGACGCCAACCGCGTGCGCCGTCTGCATCACAGTGGACACGTTGCCGCGCTCGAATACCCGTTCCATCGCAACCACGTCCGGCTCGTACTCATCCATCCACTGCTCCACGGCATTGGAAAGCCGTAAAAGACGATCCTCCAACGATGCCGTGGTTGGTGTGCGGGCGACCCCCACAGCAATGGGAATGACTTTCCTGCCCTGAGCGCCTTCCGCAATGGAGAGACCACAACGAGTAAGGCCAGGGTCGATGCCCATCACCCGCAGAGATCCAGCTCGATAATTCACTCCTCCACTAATACCATATTTCGAACAGCTGTTTGTATCGTAGCTAGAAGGAGTACCAACCGTTGGTTCTGATACGTTTAACACCATGAATTCACCGAAGAAGCTCTACGGCATTCTCGCTGCAGCTGAAATGGTCACGTGGGCTCTGCTGCTTTTAGGCCTGGCGCTGAAGTACCTGCTCAAAGTCACGGACGTCGCCACCACTATCTTCGGCAGCATCCACGGCTTTACGTTCCTGTGCTACGTAGTCACCACCATCATGGTGTGGATTAACCAGCAGTGGAGCTTTGGCCGCGGTGTCATCGGCCTCGCCTCTTCTATCATTCCATTCGCAACCTATCCGTTTGAACGAAACACCCTGAAGGCAGGCCTTCTGGATCGGCCCTGGCGCTTTACCGACGAAGCCGAGGAGCCACAGGGCATATTCGAGTGGGCACTCGCCATGATTATTCGTCGCCCCTTTATCTCGGCGTTCGTCATCTTGATTGTTCTCGCGGTGGTCTTCACACTGTTGCTGATGGCCGGACCTCCTACTCAGTGGTTCTCCTAGGCCGCCCATCAAAACCAATCCCCATCGGACTGCTTTCCGATGGGGACTTTCTGTTGACACCAGCTCGCCGAGCAATTCAGCGCTGCGGACTGCCCTACCACGGGAACCCTTTAACGCCGAGAAGCCAGTCAGCAGAACCGTCGACAAGAAAACGCCTAGTCGTCGAGTTCGGCGATGACCGCGTCGCTGATGTCGGCGTTCGAGTAGACGTTCTGCACGTCGTCGGACTCTTCGAGAGCGTCAATCAGACGGAAGAGCTTGCGTGCGCCGTCAGCATCGAGAGCGACTGTGGTAGAAGCGCGGTAGTCCTGATCTGCGGAGTCGTACTCCATTTCGGCATCGACAAGAGCGGTGCGGACATTCATCAGATCGGTAAAGGCGGAGACAACCTCGAACTTTTCACCCAGGTCGTTGACTTCCTCTGCACCGGCATCGAGAACCGCCATGAGCAGGTCATCCTCGGTCAGCTCGCCCTTCGGCAACTCGACGACACCCTTCTTTTCGAAGAGGTACGCCACGGCGCCGTTGTCCGCCATGTTGCCGTTGTTCTTGTTGAACGCCGAGCGCACATCGGAAGCAGCACGGTTACGGTTATCCGTCAGGCACTCCACAATCAAAGCGACGCCACCAGGTGCATAGCCTTCGTAGACAATGGTCTCCCAGTCAGCACCGCCGGACTCCTCGCCGGAACCACGCTTGCGGGCACGCTCAATGTTGTCGTTGGGAACCGAGGCCTTCTTGGCCTTCTTAATCATGTCATCGAGGGTGGGGTTACCAGCAGGATCACCGCCGCCGGTACGAGCCGCGACCTCGATGTTCTTGATCATCTTTGCCCACTCTTTGGCGCGCTTGGCGTCATTAGCAGCCTTCTTGTGCTTTGTGGTTGCCCATTTTGAATGACCCGCCATGTGCTAGTTCCTACCAATCCTCTCGTCAATACCCATGTAGATGGGAATTCGTCAGGTGTTCATTATACAAACCGGGGATTTAATTGCCGACAAGCTCTCGCAAAAAGAACTCGTGGAGCCGCGTCTCCCCCGTCGACTCCGGGTGAAAGCTGGTGGCCATCGCAGACCCCTGCCGTACTCCGACCACTGTACCTGCGGTCTCTCCAGCCGATTCTGGCACCCGCGCTAGCACCTCAACATCATCACCGACACGCTCGACCCACGGAGCACGAATAAAGGCGGCGTGCACAGGCGGCTGGTCACCGCCAATCGCCAGCTGCGGAATATCCAAGTCAGTTTCGAAGGAATCCACTTGCCGGCCAAATGCGTTACGACGGACGGTGATGTCAATCGCTCCCAGGCTAACGGCATCCGGACGGGTATCGAGCACTTCGTCGGCCAGCAAAATCATGCCTGCGCAGGTGCCGTATGCCGGAAGGCCACCGCGGAGGGCTTCCCGCAGCGGATCTTCAAGCTCATTGAAGACCATCAACTTGCTCATGGTCGTTGATTCGCCGCCGGGCAAAATTAACCCGCTAAGCCCTTCCAAGTCACGCGGCAAGCGCACCTTTCGGTGCGGGACGCCGAGCTGGTCGAGAACATATCCGTGTTCGGCAACGTTGCCCTGAAGAGCGAGGATCCCGATTGTTTCCTGTGTCATTAATCTAGGTTCTCACTGCGAGCGTCGAAGTTCGTCGCCACTGGCACGGGCTCGACACCCGGGGCCAGGCTTCGGGTCAGCCCTTCCTGCGTGACGACGGCCACGAGCTCGCCCTTTTGGTTAAAGATGCGACCGTGAGTCAGTGCGCGACCAGCGTGCGCCGATGGCGAAATCTGGTCGTAGAGCAGCCATTCATCCGCACGGAACGGACGCATAAACCACATTGCGTGGTCGAGGCTGGCTTCCTGGACCTCAACGCCTGGATGCGGAACGAGTGCCGATGACAGCAACGTCATATCCGACATGTACGCCAGCGTGCAGACGTGGAAGGTCTCGTTATCCGGCAGGCGATCCTTGCACCGGAACCACACGAGCTGCTGGGACGGGGTGTACTTGTTGTGTTCGAACTGATCATCCGGCACTACCCGGATATCCCAATCCGCCCACTCGCGCATGAGCAGGCGGCGGGTGTTCGTCATCTCAGAGGTGTCTGTGACCACATCTTCAGGATTTGGCACCTTGCGCATCACGTCAGAGTGCTCGAGTCCCTCGTCCCCCTTGCGGTGGAAGCTGACCTGCATGACGAAAATCGTACGGCCATCTTGCACAGCTTCGACGGAGCGGTGGCAGAAAGACCGGCCATCGCGAATACGCTTGACCATGTACACCGTCGGGATATGGGGGCGACCCGGGCCTACAAAGTAGGCGTGGAGGGAGTTCACCGCGAAGGTATTACCCACCGTGCGCGTCGCCGCGACGAGGGACTGGCCGGCAACTTGGCCACCGAAAGTGCGCTGCAGGATTGACTTAATGACTGGGCCACGGAAAATGTCCCGGTCAATCTGTTCCAGATCTAATACCTCGCGGATGTTAGCCATTTTTACCAGCCACGCTCAGCGAGTCGGTGCGGCTGCGGAATCTCGTCGACGTTGATGCCAACCATCGCCTCGCCGAGACCGCGAGAGACATCTGCAATGACCTTCGGGTCATCGTAGTGCTGGGTTGCCTGCACGATAGCCCTGGCGCGCTTCTCCGGATCACCGGATTTGAAAATACCGGAACCAACAAAGACGCCCTCGGCACCGAGCTGCATCATCATTGCAGCGTCAGCTGGAGTCGCAATGCCACCTGCGGTGAACAGCACGACCGGTAGCTTACCGGTCTCAGCGACCTCGCGTACCAGCTCGTACGGCGCCTGCAGCTCCTTGGCAGCAACATAGAGCTCGTCCGGAGCCATGGAACGCAGACGGTTAATTTCAGCGCGGATGGTGCGCATGTGAGTCACAGCGTTGGAGACATCACCGGTACCGGCCTCGCCCTTCGAGCGAATCATGGCAGCACCTTCGTTGATGCGGCGCAGAGCCTCACCCAGGTTGGTCGCACCACAGACGAACGGCACGGTGAAGTCGAACTTGTCGATGTGGTTCGAGTAATCGGCCGGGGTCAGAACCTCGGACTCGTCAATGAAGTCAACACCGAGAGACTGCAGAACCTGTGCCTCAACAAAGTGGCCGATACGGGCCTTGGCCATAACCGGGATGGAGACGGCATTGATAATGCCCTCGATCATGTCCGGGTCGGACATACGCGACACGCCACCCTCTGCGCGAATATCGGCGGGGACGCGCTCCAGCGCCATCACGGCAGTTGCGCCGGCATCCTCAGCGATCTTGGCCTGCTCCGGAGTAACGACGTCCATAATGACGCCGCCCTTCATCATCTCAGCGAAACCGCGCTTCACGCGTGCGGTGCCCTGCCCGGAGTTGTTCTCAACCGTGCTCAACGAACCCTACTTCCCTAATAAAACTGGTGAATGTGACTGTTTGTAGTCGTCTAACACTATAACGCCTGAACTAGACAGTGCTGTTCATTGAGTCAGCAAACACAACGAACTTCCAGCACAACAGCGGTTTTTCCCACAATTAAGCCGTTGTCAGTCCGTCTGCAACATCGAAATATTCCGGTTCAGGTGCAGTGCCCGCCAGCCGCAGCGCGCGCACTAGCGGCCTGGCTCGCAGTGCTTTCGTATCCGTCACCGCATCATTGTAGAAACGGCGGGCGAGCTCGAGCCGCGTGTGTGCGTCAGAAAGCTCAATTGCCATCGTCCGGTCCACAGGTTGCTCCTCATAGAGCGCCACAATTTTCCTAGTCAGTTCGTTTTCCACGTCTGCGCGCTGCCCAGTGTTGTTGGCTCGAAGTGGTGTGGCTTCCACCTTTGTCACTACGCCGGCGAGCTCCGGGTAGGCGGCACGAGCAACTGCGGCCCTTCGCCCCAATGCTGCTTCCAGTGAGGAACGCGCCAAGTCCGTGCGAATGTGCATACGGTTCAAACGCGTCGCTGTCGATGAAGCCACCAAACCGCTAACAAGCACGACAATCAGCGCAATGACCAGGACAACGACCCAGATTGGAACGGTTACGTCCACCGAAAACCCACTTTCACTCCGCTGCTTTTAATCAGTTGCCACGACGGAAATCTCTATGGCGCAATGACGACTTTTTCGCCATCCATGCGCACCGTATCGTACACACGCAAAACGCCATCGGCGACCTGCGACCAGTCATACTCCCAAGCCCGTTTATGCCCGAGTGCGCGAAGCTCCTCCCCCAACTTTGGCTGTCTCAAAAGGCGTACGACTGCATCCGCAAGGTCTGAACAGTTACCGTTTTCAAAGTGGAGCCCGTAATGGCCGTCGTCAAGCACGAGTTTGAACGCATCGATGTCGCTGGAGATCACCGGCGCACCCGCCGCCATCGCCTCTACCAGCACGATGCCGAAACTCTCCCCACCACGCTGCGGGGCAATGTACGCATCCGCATCGGCGAGGATTGACGCCTTAGCGTCCTCCGACAGTCTGCCGACGAAATGCAGGACATCTGCGTTTCTGCCCGCTTTACGACGTGCTGCTGCGACATCACCATCACCAACAACACAGACCTCAAGCTGTGGAATCTCCGCACATATTGCCGGCAACGCGTCGAGCAGAACGTCAAAGCCCTTGCGGGATTCGTCGAAGCGTCCGAGGAACACAAGCCGATAGAACCCCTCACGCCGCGGCGGGATCTCGGGCAACGATGAGGCGGCCGGACAGGACTCGAAATCTCCAACACGGACACCGTTGGGAATGAGAACCGGGTCACCGCCGAGTTGCTCAACCTGCCAGCGACGAGCCACTTCGGAGACAGCGATACCTCCCCGAATGCGTTCAAGGTATTTCCGCAAAAATGGCGTGGCCAACTTCAATGCCAGGGAGTCCGTCGCCGCAGAGTGATAGGTCGCGACAATTGGACCGACCGAGTTCACTAAGGACAGCATTGAAAAACTGGGCGAATTCGGCTCATGGATATGAAGGATGTCAAAGCTACCCTCCTCAATCCACGTGCGGACTCGACGGCTGGTGCGGGGACCAAAAGACAGCCGCGCGACCGAGCCGTTGTATGGAATCGGGATGGCGGCACCACCTCGAACAACGAAATCCGGCACGTCCGCCTGCGCGCTAGCTGGGCCGATAAGACTGACCTCGTGGCCGCGACGGATGAACTCCTCACACAAGTCAATCGCGTGAGCTTGAACACCGCCTGGGACATCGAACGAGTACGGGCACACCATTCCGATTCGCACGGCTACTTTGACCTCTTCTTATCCGCTGGCCACAGTGGCTGCATCATGTGCCAATCCGCTGGATGCTGGGCAATATCAGATTCAAAAACAGTAGCGATGTCCTGGACAATGTCAGCTAGATTGCGCCCCTCAGTCGGCACGAATGGATGCGCTACAAAACGCCAGCCATCGCGCGTGTAGGACAGGCCCGCGGGCATAAGCCGAGCGCCAGTATCCAGTGCCAGCTTTGCTGCACCGACCGGCATGGTAGTCTGCTCGCCGAAAAAAGTGACCGGGACCCCGTGGCCGCCGAAGTCACGATCAGACAGCAGGCACACAACGCCACCGTCTTCCAATCGCTTCTGCAGTTCCGGCATCGCGGGTTTTCCACCGGTAAGCGGGAGAATACGGAATCCGAGGGATTCGCGGTACCCCACGAAAGCGTCGTAAAGCACCTCTGGCTTCAGCCGTTCCGCCACGGTACTGAACCGGCCATGCCGGGAAACGAGCCACATACCTGCCATATCCCAATTACCAGAATGCGGCAGTGGGATGACGATGGAATCTCCTGCCTCGAGGGCCTCAGCAACTCGTTCGAGCCCATCGCTGGTGGACTCGACCGTGTCTGCCAACTCGGGCGACGCGATGGAGGGCAACCGGAATGCCTCCACCCAATAACGTAGATAGGAGCGCATGGAAGCCCGAATAAGACCTTGCGGCACTTCCTCAGGTGGACAGCCCATAACGCGAGCCAAGTTCTTGCGAAGCTGGCGGGTAGTCGCGGGATTTGCTGCTACACGATCGGCGGCTATGTTGCCGATACGGTAGGCCACGCTTTCCGGCAGCAGACCAAAAATCTTCCACCCGGCCATATAGCCGAGCGCAACGAAATCATCTTTAGAGCGAGGCAGGAAGAAACTAGTCATTGTATCCTCCTTTAGTTGTTGGAATCAGCCGAACCCGTGGACTTCGGAGCAGAGTCGGGGTTAATAGATGAACTATCAGCTGCGCCTTCTGGCGGGGCGATGGGATCCAACGCTCCTGGCTGCTTAGCCACCATGTACAAGCGCTGGACGACGGTGAATACCGACCCAATCGCCAGGAGCCACATCGCGACGTAGAGGGCATAGTCCACGCCAAGCCCCTGGAGCCCAATGCCGATTAGGCCGATAATCAGGCGCTCCGCACGTTCGACGAGACCACCGTTGACCTTAAGGGCGCTGGCCTCTGCCCGAGCCTTAACGTAGGAAATGACCTGGGAAGACCCCATGGTAATCAGTGTCAGAATAAGCAGCACTGGATCCGCGTCATGGTGATACACCACCCAATACGCTATCGCCCCGAACAGTGCAGCATCAGTAATGCGGTCACAGGAAGCATCGAGCGTCGCTCCGTATTTCGTTCCCTGCCCTCGAAGTCTGGCCATCGTGCCATCGAGCAGGTCAAAAGCTGTGAAAATAGCGATTGAAACCGCAGCTGCAAAAAGATGGTTGGTAGGAATCAGGATTACCGCAAGCAGAACGGAAACTGCAGTTCCCACCAGAGTGACCGTGTTCGGGCTAATCCCGACCCGCAAAAGTGCAGCGGCTACCGGTTCAACTACTGGGCGGATTGGAGCCCTGCCACGGACACTCAGCATGCTGCCCCATCCTCCTGATTGAGGGCACGCCAGCCGTCGGCAAGCAATTCGCGCGTCTGACGAAGCGCCTGCGGTAACACCTTGGTGCCGTCAATCACGGTCATGAAATTGCTGTCGCCGGACCAGCGCGGCACAACGTGCATGTGCAGGTGGTCAGCAACCGAACCGCCGGAGGCCTTGCCCAAGTTGAAACCTACGTTGACGGCGTGCGGACGCGAAACCGATTTGAGTGTACGAACCGCATGCTTGGCAAACCGCATCATCTCGGCCGTTTCTTCGTCGGTCAAGTCCTCAAGGTTGGCAACTTCGCGATATGGAACCACCATGAGGTGCCCTGGGTTGTACGGGAACAGATTCAAAACGGCGTACACCCACTCGCCGCGAGCGATAATGAGTGCTTCCTCATCGCTTTGCTTCGGCAAATCAACGAAGGGGTTACGGGATGGCTTGGAGTTATGCACACCACGCTTGACAATGTAGTCCAGCCGGTACGGTGCCCATAAGCGCGTGAGCCGATCCGGTTCGCCGTAACCGCTGTCGACGTATACGCCATCAGACGATTCCTGCTGGCCGGCATTGCCCTGCTGTTGCGGAGGCAACTCTTCACTTCCCGACTGATTCACTGCCATCCCCTTCGTTGCGTGGCCGGGCCCCATTCGAGCCCCGACCACATATGTTTCTCTGCTGTAGTTTACGACCTCGCGGTCAACTTCTTTGGATTACCACGCGTGGTTCACCAGTTAAAACAACACGGTCGAATTAGAGAGCGTTAGCGACCTCTAGAGAGCAGAGACATTCTCCTTGTTCGGCTGTTCGTTATTCCGCGAAGCAACCCAATCACAGATGATGTCCACAGCCTTCTCAACTGCCACCCCGTTAATCTGGGTGCCATCGAGGAACCGGAAGCTGACGGCACCTGCCTCAATGTCGCGGGCACCAGCCAGAATCATGAACGGAACCTTGGCCTGGGTGTGGTTGCGAATCTTCTTCTGCATGCGGTCATCCGACGTATCCACGTGGACGCGGATGCCACGAGACTTCAGCTGTGCAGCAAAGTCCTCCAGGTGCGGGATACAGTCATCCGCAACCGGGATACCAACAACCTGTTCCGGAGCCAGCCAGGCCGGGAAAGCACCCGCGTAGTGCTCCAATAGGACGCCAAAGAAACGTTCGATGGAGCCGAACAGCGCACGGTGAATCATAATCGGGCGCTTCTTGGTGCCGTCAGGTGCGGTGTACTCGAGCTCGAAGCGCTCCGGCAGGTTGAAGTCGAGCTGAACGGTCGACATCTGCCAGGTACGGCCGATGGCATCGCGGGCTTGGACGGAAATCTTCGGACCATAGAAAGCGGCTCCGCCCGGATCAGGAACGAGCTCGAGGCCAGAAGCATCGGCAACACGCTGGAGAATTGCCGTGGACTTCTCCCAAATTTCATCCGAGCCGACGAACTTCTTTTCGTCCTTCGTAGACAGCTCCAGGTAGAAGTCATCCAGGCCGTAGTCACGAAGAAGCGAAATAATGAAGTCGAGGACGTTAGTGAGCTCTTCTTCCAGCTGATCCTCGGTGCAGTAGATGTGGGCGTCGTCCTGCGTGAAGCCACGGGCTCGGGTCAGACCGTGGATAACACCCGATTTCTCATAGCGGTAGACGGTGCCGAACTCGAACATACGAATCGGAAGTTCACGGTAGCTGCGACCACGCGATGCGAAAATGAGATTGTGCATCGGGCAGTTCATCGGCTTGACGTAGTAGTCCTGCGGAGCCTTGGTGCAGTTGCCGTGTTCGTCATATTCGCCGTCGAGCTGCATTGGCGGGAACATGCCATCCGCGTAGAAGTCCAGGTGACCGGACTTCTTGAACAAGTCGCCCTTGGTTACGTGCGGGGTGTTCACAAAGTCATAGCCCGCTTCGATATGACGGCGACGGGAATGCTGCTCCATCTCGTTGCGGATGATGCCGCCCTTGACATGGAATACCGGGAAACCAGAACCAATCTCATCTGGGAAGCTGAACAGATCCAGCTCGGAGCCCAAGCGGCGGTGATCGCGCTTCTCAGCCTCGAGCATGCGGTCAAGGTACTCGTCTAGCGCTTCCTTGGACTCCCACGCAGTGCCGTAAACACGCTGCAAGTTATCGCGAGACTGGTCACCCCGCCAGTACGCAGCGGAAGAACGGGTGATCTTAAAAGCAGGGATGTAGCGGGTGGTCGGCACGTGCGGGCCGCGGCAAAGATCAAACCACTCGGTCTCACCGGTACGCGGATTGATGTTGCGGTAGCCGGTCAAGGTCATGCCTGCACCACCGACGTCGACATTGGCCTCATCATCTTCGGACACCTTGCCGGCCGACTTTTCAACAATCAGCTCGAGCTTGTACGGCTCGTCGGCAAGCGCTTCCTGCGCCTCATCAGCAGACTCGAACGCGAAGCGTTCGAACCGCTGGCCAGACTTGATGATCTTCTTCATACGCTTTTCGATGCGCTTGAGATCCTCCGGCGAGAAAGGCTCATCAACACGGAAGTCGTAGTAGAAACCATTGTCGATGGCAGGGCCAATGCCCAGCTTCGTCCCAGGGAACTCCAACTGCACGGCCTGAGCCATCACGTGAGTCGCAGAGTGGCGAATGACATCACGACCGTCCGGAGTATTCGCCGGAACGGGCTCGAAGACGGTTTCCACTTCTGGCTTAAAGGACAAATCCTTCAAATTGCCTTCAGGGTCGCGGACACAAACGATGGCGTCAACGCCCCTGTTCGGGAAACCCAAGTCTCTCATCGCCTCGCCCGCAGAAACTCCTGCGGGCACGGAAAACGGTGCTGGGGTTGCAAATTCTTCTGACACGGCGTGCGTGTACTCCTTTTCAAAGTGTCTTCGAAAATCACATACCTGGTGACCTTCGTCAGTCGTTCACACACTTTACCGCACAGCCAAAACTCAGGCCTCGAAAAGGTCCTGCGCCCAGTACTCCTCCTCAGAAGTTCCTCGCGGCATGACAAACACAGCGGATCCAATGTGGAAAATCCACTGATTGAGACGGTCGTTCTTTGACAGCCGCTCCTGAATCGGATCGAATTGCTCCAACGGGTCCTTCTGGAAACAAATGAATACCAGGCCGGTGTTGGTCTCGAATCGACCATTCGGTTCCGGCGGCAGGTCGTAATTGTAGACCCGTCGAAGAATCCGCTGATTGGGTTTCTCCTTCGGAGGCATTGACAGTGCGACATGGCTGTTCGGATCCGTCAGAGGCAGACCATATTCATCAGTCTTCGCCAGGTCGACGGTCTCAAATTCGTCCTTACCGCCTATTGGCGCGCCGGTACCGATATCTCTGCCCGTAATAACGGAGCGGCTTTCGCGGTCCAAAACGTCCCAGCCTGGAATATCCATTTCGATACGGCGGACAACCATCGCTGTACCGCCCCGCAACCAGTCAGGACCACTATCAATCCAGACCTGCTTGTCGAATTCTTCACGAGTGCGTGGGTTGACCGTACCGTCCTTCTGGCCGAAGAGATTGCGCGGGGTCTCGCCTTCCTGCCTAGAACCATTGGCGTGCTGGAAGCCAACTTGCACCCAATGGACGTCCAAATAAGAGCCCGCATTTCGGATCATCATTCGGGCCGCATGGGAGACCATTACCGGGTCATCCGCACAAATCTGCAGGCACAGGTCTCCACCGTTCCACTCCGGGCGGAGCTCATCGTTAACGTACTTTGGCAGATCCTCCAGCCACTCGGGCTTCTGGTCTTCCCTATCGATGATTGTGAAGAAGTTTTCCCCATATCCAACTGTGATAGTCAGATTGGCCGGGCTCCCCATGAGCTCAGGCTCCAAGTCCGTTCGAGTAGCCTTGCCGGCTGTCATTCGGCGAGCGTCATCGGTCCAGGCACGCATGAGGTTTTGGAGACGATTGCGATTAACCCCCTTCTTTACGTTGAAGGCTATTAGCCATAGATTCGCCTGTGCGGGCGTCGCGATCCCCGCCTGATGAGCCCCATCAAAAGGTACGGTTGCTGTCTGCAAAGGCGGTTTCGGCGGCTCTTCCTGTGGACGTTCCAACCCAATCGCCTGGGCTTCCGGCGCCCCCAGGGCGAGCGCTGAGGCTCCTGCGGCGGTGCCGAGCCCGCCAAGAAAACGCCTTCTGGAAAAGCCTTTGGACATGTTGTGCACTCTTACCTTTCTGATTACTTCAAACTGGAGCCCATGAGGTGGCTGGAAATCCGCCGATTTTTCAATGGCTTCAACGCAACCACTGGCCTATCCAATTCGACCGTATCGAAAACCTTTTTCGGAAAAAGAAAAGCGCCGGAGTTCGTTGCATATGCTGCAATAACCTGCCAACTCCAGCGCTTCTGTCACCATTAGATTCAGTTAATCAATTCCTCGACGTACCTGAGCTCACGCCCGCTTTACGACGAGCCATTGCTTGACCAACTTGTCACAAGAATTAGTGGTGCGAGTGATCCATCTCACCGCCGCCCATATGCTCTGGGTTGTTCAGGTCACCGTCATTACCGTAGTCCTCTTCGCCCGCCGGCTGGACACGAACCTCAACGTCCTGGGTGATGCTAGAGCCGTCGGAAAGCTCAATGACGAGCTTGTACTCAGCTCCCACATCCATAGCTTCATCATTGTCCATAATCATGAAGTGAGTGCTACCCGGTTCGAGAACGAGTTCGCCATTAGCCGGAATCGTCAAACCTTCCGGCACCTCGAACATCTTGCCGTCCTTGGTGTCGTGCTGCTCGAACTTCGTGCCTTCCTTCAGCCCCTCAAGCTTGAAGGAGGAAACCTTGATGTCCCTATCGGTGTTGTTGGTCAGCGTACCGAAGATGGCGGTCATGCCCTTGTCAGCCGGCTTTTCCTTGATGTAGGCATCGGCCAGCTGCACAGCAGCATCGCTCTTCTCCATCTGAGAGGTAGCTTCGGTCGCAGCGGAGGTTGCGGACTCAGTCACTTCAGCAGCAGTGTTATCGTCGGACGAGCATCCTGCCAGAGCAAGGGTCAGGGCTGCGGAACCAGCGATCAGTGCAGTTGCAGTGCGATTGAGCTTCATGTGTCTATTTTGCCTTTCGATTAATAACGATGACGACAGCGGCGATGATGACGATGAGTCCACCACCGAGGCCATAAGCCCATAGCGGTATTGACTTCGTTTCCTCGGCGTGCGCACCGGTCTGACGAGATTCTGCCCCAGCTTCGGCTGCGCCAGCAGCATCCGGATCAGCCACTGAGAAAGTGGTCTTACCCCGAGTGGAGTGGCCATCCGAGGACGTGATCTGGAAACCAATGATGTAGTTACCAGGGCCTGGATTAATATCCTCAGGGATATCCAAAGAGACCTCATTACCTACTACCTCTGGCTCGTGGGAGTACAGGACTTCCTTGGCATCTGCATCACTAATTGCAACGGTGTTGAAATTGTTCTTGGGGTTGCCGGAGAACTTGAGAGAAACGTGGTGCGGAAATTCATCGAGAACCTGCTTGTCGCCTGGATTCGATGACAGGACGGAATCATGAGCACTCGCAGGGGCTGCATTGATAACGGACGCGCCGGCAAAGACTACAAGCGCCGCAGCGGCGGCTACTGCACGCCGGAAACCCGACTTTGAGAACCGAAACGTTTCGCCTGAAGCGACCCGGGGACTCACTAGAACAGTTCAACTCCTTTAAGCGGGACAGTTCGAGAAGAACAGCAGTAGTCTGACCGCTGCCCTTATACCTATTGTCGGATGGTAGTCCAGAAAAGTTCCCGAGAGGGACGAATATAGTTCAGGTCACACAGCAAAACCCCGGCCGCGCCGTTTTTATACGATGCGTCGACCGGGGTTTTAAATGGTAGTCCCAACTGGGTTCGAACCAGCGACCTTTCCGGTGTGAACGGAACGCTCTTCCACTGAGCTATGGGACTCGGACAGAAAAGCATTATGCCTTTGCTGCTCTGCGGAATAAGTTAGCACGCGTTTTGGGAATTTCCCTAATTGAGTTTCTTTGCGTTTGCGATTCCGCAGCTCGAAGATTTCTTACCCCTCCTATGGGATTGCATGCCGCTAGCGACTCGATAGCCGCCCAGGAACAAACCCGCGAAAGTGAATAAATGACATAGTTGCGATTCAGAGGCGTCAAAGATCCGCCTTTAGCCCAATCCCCACAGGCACAATACAGATGCTCACCTGGTAATTTGTAATCAATCCCTCAATCACGCTAAAGTATCTTTCGCACCGCAAGGGAGCAAATGAGATTATCGTTTTCGCCCATCCTTGCAACGCAATGCGGATGTAGCGCAGCTGGTAGCGCATAACCTTGCCAAGGTTAGGGTCGCGGGTTCGAGTCCCGTCATCCGCTCTGGTTTCCCAAGAGGTTGGCCCCTATGGTATAACTTCGAGGCAACCACTGAGGCGGCAGCCTCACGGTGGAATGGCCGAGTGGCGAGGCAACGGCCTGCAAAGCCGTGTACACGGGTTCGATTCCCGTTTCCACCTCAGCAGAGATTCCTTTAGGTTTCGATGTAATGCGCGTTTAGCTCAGCGGGAGAGCGCTTCCCTGACACGGAAGAGGTCACTGGTTCAATCCCAGTATCGCGCACCACGTAAGCCCTCACGGGCGAGCGTATTTGCGGATGTAGCGCAGCTGGTAGCGCAT